>DATCVI010000239.1:0-11614 GCA_036566925.1 Stenotrophomonas sp. | reverse complement strand
CGTATCCCAGGCCAATGATGGCAATACGCGCGGTGGCGGGATCGGGAAGCGTTGCGACGGGCATGCAAATCCTTTCAGGGCCAGGCGTCATCGCTCGGGCACGATGCGCGCGGCCGGCAGCATAGCGCAGCGCCCCGGGCGGCGGCGTCGCGCCGATTCACAACGCCGGCTCGATCAGGCAGGCTAGCACCCCTGCCCGGCCAGCGTGTGGCCTGGGCAAGAGTGCTAAGGTTTGCTGCGCGACATCCCGCCCGAGTGGTGAAACTGGTAGACACAAGGGACTTAAAATCCCTCGACCTTGCGGTCATGCCGGTTCGATTCCGGCCTCGGGCACCATTGCGGAGCCGTCCTTGTTCATGCAGGGACGGCGCTTCTACCGCGAAGTGGCAACCGCTCAATGCAGCTGCCCGGCCGCGCCGGCAAAGTGCCCGGCGACATGCCGCGATCAGCGAGTGAAAAACGCGGCAATGATGAGTACGCAAAAGATGCCGACCATCAGCTTCGGCTCCCAGTACTCCATGAAGAGGAAGGTAATCGCGAGCCATCCGAATGCCGCGAGCGCAGTCAGGATCAGGACCGGGGTTTGGCTGAGCAGGCCAATGGCTCGCCAGGCCAGAAAGAGCCCGAGCAACCCGAACGCGACCTGCCCCAACGAGAACGCGGAATTGAGCCCGTAGTACAGCGTCGTTTCCAAACCGGCTTCGCGCTTGCCTCGCAGATATTGGGATAGCACGTCAACGCTGAAATGAAGAATTCCAGTCAGCGCGAGCCAGCCATAGGCGGCAAAGACGATGTACTTGTGCATGGTTATTCGCCCGTTAACATGGGATAGGGAGTCTGGCGGAAGGCCTGGCGCATCGGTTCATGCATCGGGTGGAAATTTGTTTCGGGGATGTTTCGGCCTAGCCGGTAAACCGCCGCCGGAGGAAAGTTGGCGAGCGTTCCGCCTAGCCGTTCCGCCACAAGTCCGAGACGCTCCAGCATTCGGCGCGGTACCGGGCAACTTGGACCATAGGTGAACTGGTAGAAGACCCCATCCTCTCCCATCTTGCGGAACGCACCGCTGAGAATGGCCAGCACCTTGCGCGGCGGCATCGACAGCAGCGGCAGTCCACTGACGACAGCGCCGGCCAACCTGCCGTCAAAGAGATCGACCGTCCGCAAGCGGGCAGCATCCATGCACAGCGTGCGCGCTTGTGGATAGCGGTCGTGCAGCGCGGCTGCGAAGCCGGGGCCGAACTCGATCAGCGCAAGCTCCTCTTCAAGGACGCCGCGAGCGATAAGCGCGCGTGTAAACGCCCCGGTGCCCGGCCCCAACTCGATAACCGGCCCGGTGCGGCATGAAATTTCGCAGGTGATGAGGTCGGCCAGCGCGCGTCCCGACGGCACGATGGCGGCCACGCGCAGCGGGTTTTGAATCCACGCATGGAAGAAGCCGAGCGCCTCGGGCATGCCCTGCTGCTTCATGGCAAATGATCCCGAACACCGCTTGCGTGGGGAGGACGATGCGACCGGTTGAGCAACGCCGCCGGCTTCTATCAGGCGTGGCATGGCCCCACTACCCCGCCGGCGGCGGACGCGAATCCGTCGGGCGACCCAGAGCAAGGCGGCTTCCACCGCAATCAGGCAGCCGACGGCCGCCAGCAAGAGCAGCGTCGTGTTCGCCGCTTCGATCGAGCGCGAAGCCTGGTATCCGATACCGATGAACAGGCCATTCCAGATCGCGATACCGGCCGCCGAGGCGGCCAGGAAGCTTCGCGATCTTCCGCGAAGAACGCCCGCAAAAGCCGGGACGAAGAGCCTGACAGTCGGCACCAGTTGCAGCGAGAAAGCCAGCACCATCTGGTTTATACGGAAGGAGCCGATCCAGTGCGCAATACGATCGGTGGATATACCGAACAGGTGCCCTGCCCTGTTGAGCAGGCGCAGGGATCGCGCTTCGCCCAGCCGCCTGACTGCGTAGAAACAGGCGGCGCAGCCGAAGACACCGCCGGTGGTAGTGGCGAGGAATGCAACCGGCAGCGACCAGGCGCCCTCTGCCGCGGCGATACCGACCGCCAGGAGCAACCCGCAGGAAGGCACCAACGGCACGAAGCGCTCGGTCAGCGCGACGACGAAGAGACCTATGGGGCCGTACGCGCTGATCCATGCCATGACTGTGCCCACCGGATCTAGATCCATAAGCGTTCCGAAGGTGCCGCGAGGTGGACCAGCGGCCACAGGGTTTGCGCCGATGAGATCATCGAGCAGGAGCACGTCGACGGATCACCGAGGGTCCGCTTTGGGCGGCGGCAGGGTTGGCGTCCTGCGCCTCGTCCACTGCGAAAGTTGCGCCAGTCAGCCGCTCCGACTCGATCCACAACCGCCCGGCGCTGCCGGTATCCAGTGCCTGCGCCGGAATCTTGGCGAGAGTCGGATAACCGCGGGTTTCGCTGAACTTATCTGGACCGTAGTAGGCGCCGCCTCGCGCCTGCGGCGATGTCGCGGCGTAGAGCGTCGGCAACGCGCCCTGTGCAGCTGGCTGGAACAGGAACCACAAGTAGCGACGAGCCATGCCCGGCGCGCTGCGTGCGCCGGCACCATTGGGAAGCAGGTCGGTACGCGAAATGCCTGGATGTGCGGCGATGCTCTGGATGCCCCAGCCAGCCGCGTCGCTGCGGCGTTGCAGTTCGAGGGCGAACATCAAGCACGCCAGTTTGGATTGGCCATAGGCAACCATCGGCTTGTAGCTGTGCCCGGACTGCAAATTGTCGAAATCGATCGCACCGGCCCGAGCGGCCACGCTCGAGAGCGAGACCACGCGCGGCTGGTTGCCCTTGCGCAGCAGCGGCAGCAGCTGCGCGGTCAAGGCGAAGTGGCCCAGGTGATTCGTGCCGAACTGCAACTCGAATCCATCGGCGGTCACCTGGCGTGCCGGTGGGGTCATCACGCCGGCGTTGTTGATCAGCAGGTCGAGGCTGCCGATGGAGGCGTGCAGCCGTTCGCCGAATGCTTCGATGGAATCCAGGCTGCCAAGATCCAGCGGCGCGAATCGCACGGTTGCGCCAGGAACCCGTTGGCGAATCCGATCGACAGCGGCCGCTCCTTTCGAAGGATTCCGGCCTGCAAGGATGACGTGCGCCCCGGCGCGGGCCAGTGCCAATGCGTCTTCGAACCCAAGCCCGCCGGTTCCGGTGACGACCGCGGTACGGCCGCTTTGGGAAGGGATGTCGGAAACGTTCCAGTTAGCCATGAAGGTTGCCCTGCTGAGGTGGGGGGACGAACTAGGCATGTTTAGTTGCACTTGGTGATTACTTTAATGCACTTAGTGCAGTTTTCAACGACCACTCTCACGGCTGGAATTTCCGCCCCGTTTGCCGGCAGCCGTGTCGAGCGCCGTGCTTGCGCGCGTCCCAACCACAGGGCGAGCACCGCCCATACCAGCGCCAGAGGCAGGACCACGCTGATCAGGCCGCCCATCGCCAGTCCAAGCCGAGCCAGTACGCCCTCTGCCTGCGCCCCGATCACGTCGCCTGCGCGATAAATGAAAGTGTCGATGAGGGCCTTGGCCTTGTACTTGTCCTCGCGGTCGACCACGGTGAACAGCGCCTCGCGTGCCGGCTGGGCAATCCCGCGTTGCACCGCGCGGGTACCGACCTCCAGCAGCACCAGCCCCAGGAAGGAACCGTAGATCGCCAGCCCGAGAAAGCCGAACGCGGTGGTCACCGGTAGCAACGCCAGCGTGATACCCAGGCCGAAGCGCTTGATGATCCGACCGGCCAGGGTGAGCTGCAGTGTCAGCACCGCCACATACGTCCACATGTCGATCTTGCCGAGGATTGCCGCGCGCGTGTCGAGGTCGTCGGCGATCGCTGCGACCATCTGCAGGCGGGTGAAGTACGCGAAAGTCACCATCACTGCCGTCAACATCACGTAGCCGGCAACGCCGCTCAGGTAGCGGGACCGGAACAGCGCGCCGATGCCGGCCCAGGCGCTACCGCCGATCTCGGTCTCGTCCGCACGCAACGAGGCAACCTTGGCAACGCGGTCGGGCGCGTTCCACAGCAGCAACAAGGCGGCCAGCATGCCCAGCAACAGGAAGCCGCCGGCGACCAGCAGCAGGCTGGAAGTACCCAGCGATTCGGCCAGCCGCGAGGTGAGCCAGGGCCCGAAGATCGCGCCCAGGGTGCCACCCACCGAGATCAGGGCGAAGAAGCGCTTGCCCTGGTCGCTGCTGAAGCGGTCGGCCAGCAGTGCCCAGAACACCATGGTTGCGAACAGGTTGAAGACGTTGAACCAGACGTAGAACACCTGGCTGCTGGCCTGCCTCACCGCGCTGGGCGCGAAGGTCATCAGGCCCCAGAAGCCGACCAGGCTGAGCACGAGGAAGCCATAGGTCGCGGCGACGAACTGCTGCCGCTTCAGGCGGCTGACCACCCAGCCGAACAGCGGGTTCAACGCCAACGTTCCCACCGCGGTCACGAAGATCAGCGAACGTACGCTCTCGATCCCTTGCTCCAGGCCCAGGGCATCGCGCGCCGGCCGCAGCAGCATCAGCGCGGTCAGTACGAAGAACAAGGACAGCGCGGCGACCAGCACCGGCCCGATTTCTTCGCGGCGAAGGTTGAACATGGCCGCCCCTATGCGTGGGCGGCGCGATGCTGGCGGCATTTGCGGTCGACTCTTGGAGTTCCTGGGCGCACCGGCGCCCAGGACGGGGGGCAGGATCGGCTCGGCAACGATCAACGGCTGCGCGCGGGGAAACGCGTGCCCGTAATTTCTTCGGTGACGGCCCACAGGCGGGCAGCAGCCGCGGCATCGCTGGCTGGCGGGGGGATGGTCGCCAGACCCAGCGGGCCGGCTATCTCGTTCGGGCCCGTCGGCCCGTAGTAGGCGCCACCTCGCGCCTCCGGTGCGGTGGCGGCATACAGCGTGGGCACGGCGCCCTGGGCAGCGGTCTGGAGGTTCTCGCGCATGGCCGACCACTGCCGCCCCTGTGCGCTATCCAGGCCCGGGCCGCGCGCGACCAGTTCGGTCACCGCGACGCCGGGATGCGCGGCCAGGCTCTGGATGCCCCAGCCCGCGGCATCGCTGCGCCGTTGCAGCTCGAAGGCGAACATCAAGCCCGCCAACTTGGATTGGGAGTAGACCGTCATCGGCTCATACGCAGTCCGCGTGAACTGCAGGTCGTCGAAGTTGATGCGCCCCCTATGGACGGCGATGCTGGACAAGGTGACCACGCGCGGGGAATCGGACTTGCGCAACAGCGGCAACAGTTCGGCAGTCAGAACGAAGTGCCCCGCGTAGTTGGTCGCAAACTGCATCTCCAAGCCGTCGGCGGACGTACCGCGCTCGGGGGGCGCCATGATGGCCGCGTTGTTGATCAGTCCATCCAGCCGGGGCAGCGTGGTGCCGAGGCGTTGGCCCAGCGCACGCACCGAGGACAGATCGGCCAGGTCAACGGATTCGAACTGCACCTGCGCTTTGGGGACTTCCTGCCTGATCTTCTCGATCGCTTCCTGGCCCCGCTGCGGGTTGCGTGCCGCGATCACGACGCGGGCGCCCGCCGCGGCCAGCGCTTTGGCGTCCTCGAAACCCATGCCACTGGTGCCGCCGGTGACCAGGAAGATGCGGTCCTTCTGGGAAGGCATGTCGGCCAGGCTCCAGTCGGGCTTGGGCGCGCTCTGCGCCAGCGCGCCACCCGCGGCAGTCGCGCAGCTCAGCAACACGTAAAGGGCGGCGAGATGGCTTCGCCATCCGCGCCGCGTCACGCACGCATCATTTGTTCGCAGCATGTGGGTCATCTGTCTGTCCTCTGGGTTGGGTGGAGATGTATCGAGATGGTGGGAATGCGACTCGATGGCCGGGTGCTCGCGGCCTTCCGCCGGCTTCGCGCCCACGGGGTCAGAAGCGCCTGCTCAGGCCGAACACCAGCCGCCCGAACCCATCGCTATCGGGTTCCAGCAGCGGGCTGTCGCTGAGTTCGCTCGGCAGGAACTGGTACTCGACCGAGCCGAGAAACTGCCACTTCGACGATCCGATCCGATGCGTCAGGGTCAGGCCGAGGCGCGGGATGACCGCAGAACCGGGCGAGTACGCCGCGACGCCGCGCGCAACCTCTTCGTCCAGTACGCCGAAGTAGTAGTCCGCGAGATCCGCCGAGGTCCAGCGCGCCCCCGTGTTGGCCGTCAGCGCGGTTCGGCCGAACAGCCAGGTGTACCGATAGTCGAGAGAAATCTCGTAGCCGTCGCTGGCGTTTGAAATGTCATGAACCGCCTCGAGTGAGACCGCGCCCCAGGTCGAACCAAAGGTTGCGCGCAAGCCGGCATCGAGACCGTCATCGCGATCGCTCAGCAGGGCAGCATCCACGCCGTTGGCCAGGAGCTCGGAACGTCCCAGGTCCTCGATGTCGAACCCATAGAGCCGGGCGGACACAACCGCATCGAATGTGAACTGATCCGACTGGTACAGGTGCACGCCTCCGGATATCCCGCGCAGGAACACCCGCTCTCCCTCGTAGCCGAGCAGTGGAAAGGGCCGGACACGCGAGCCTTCGCCGGCATAGGGGCTGTCGATGGCCCCGGCGCCGATACCGAGCGACCATTCTCCAGATGGCGCTGGAGATTCCTGGGCAAACGCGGTTGCAGGAAGCGCGAGAAGCGCGAGCCTGGTGAGGGCTCGTGATGTCATGTTCATTCAGGTGGCTCCAGTAGCAGTGGTCGGGATTTCGACAGTCAAAGTTCGGATGACCTTGATCGTGTCCATCGCCGGGAGGAAGCCGCGGTCTTGCCGGGGCTATCGTGTGCACGGTCAAAGGCCGCAGGGATGGCATGGCGAGGTGTTGGCACTACGCGTCTTGCCTGCGCGCGCCCCAACCAAATTCCCAGGGCGGCCCAGACCAGCGCCAGCGGCACGACCACGCTGACCAGTCCCCCCATCGCCAGCCCCAACCGCCCGAGCGCACCTTCGGTCTGCGCACCCACAACATCGCCGGTGCGGTACATGAAGGTATCGACGAAGGCTTTGGCCTTGTACTTCTCCTCGCGCGTGACCACGGTGAACAGCGCTTCGCGCGCCGGCCGGGTGATGCCACGTTGCACGGCGCGGTTGGTGGCTTCCAGCAGGATCAGCACCGAGAACGAGCCGTAGATCGCAAGCCCGATGAAGCCGAGCGCGGTCGCGACCGGCAGGATCGCCAGCGCCACGCCGAGGCCGAAGCGCTGGATGAGCTTGCCGGTCAGGGTGAGCTGCAAGACCAGCACCGCGACCTGCGTCCACATGTCGATGTTGCCGAGGATCGCCGCGCGCGCGTCCAGGCTGTCCGATACCGCCGCGACCATCTGCAGTCGGGTGAAGTAGATGAACGTCGCCACCAC
Source organism: Stenotrophomonas sp. (assembly GCA_036566925.1). Classification (GTDB taxonomy): domain Bacteria; phylum Pseudomonadota; class Gammaproteobacteria; order Xanthomonadales; family Xanthomonadaceae; genus Stenotrophomonas_A. Next base: position 4,259 of record DATCVI010000239.1, on the reverse strand, counting down.
GGTCATCAGCAGGATGTAGCCGGCGATGCCGGTGAGATAGCGCGAGCGGAACACCGCACGCAAACCCGCCCAGGCACTTCCGCCGATGCGCTCGGACTCACTGGCCAATCCGGTACCGGTGGCTGGCGTGTCGAGGCCGGCCCGGTCCGGCGCCACGCGTACCAGCAGCCCGGCTGCGGCCAGTGCGAGCAGGAGGAACCCGCCTGCCACCAGGAGCAGGTTGGGCGTGCCCAGCGGTTCGGCCAGTTGCGACGTGAGCCAGGGTCCGCAGATTGCACCGAGCGTGCCGCCGACGGAGATCAAGGCGAAGAAGCGCTTGCCCTGGTCGCTGCTGAAGCGATCGGCCAGCAGCGCCCAGAACACCATGGTCACGAACAGGTTGAAGACGCTGAACCAGACGTAGAACACCTGGCCGCTGCGTGCGCCGATAGCGCCCGGGGCGAACATCAGCAATGCCCAGAAGCCGATGAGGCTGACGATGAAGAATCCGTAGGTGGCAGCGATGAACTGCAGCCTGCGCAGGCGGCTGACCAGCCAGCCGAACAGCGGGTTCACCGCCAACGTCACCAGCGCGGTGCCGATGAACAGCCAACGGATGCTCTCGATGCCGCGCTCCATGCCCAGTGCGTCGCGTGCGGGCCGCAACAGCATCAGTGCAGTCAGCACGCAGAAAAAGAACAATGCCGCGATCAACACCGGCCCGATTTCTTCGCGACGGAGGTTGAACAAAGTTTGCAGCAGGCGTGGACGACGCGGCGCCGGTGTCGGGTATCGACTCATGGATAAAGGGTCCTGGCGTGGGGCAGCCGTACAAGGTTGGGGTTGGGTTGGTGCTCAGTCGGAGATTCGCGACGGGTAGCGCGTGCGGCTGAGTCGTTCGCTGACGGCCCATAGGCGGGCCGCTGCCTGGGTATCCAGTGCGGCATCGGGTACGCCCGCGAAGCCAAGCGCCCCCCGCATTTCCATTACGCCAGTGGGTCCGTAGTAGCTGCCGCCGCGCGCGTCGGGCGCGGTCGCGGCATACAACGTAGGCAGCGCGCCACGCGCGGCTGGCTGCAGGATCAATCGCCCCAAGCGGCGGCGGACAAAGCCGTTGTTGATCTGCAGGTTGGTGCGGGATACCCCGGGGTGCGATGCGATGCTCTGGATGCCCCAGCCGGCGGCATCGCTGCGGCGCTGCAGCTCAAGCGCAAACATCAGGCAGGCCAACTTCGACTGCTGGTAGGCATCACCGGGATCGTAGTCCCGCTCGAACTGCAGATCGTCGAAGTGGATCGCCGCACCCAGGCGCGCGGCGATACTGGACAAGGTGACCACGCGCGGCGAATCCGACTTCCGCAACAGCGGCAGCAACGCTTCGGTCAGGGCGAAGTGGCCCAGATAGTTGACGGCGAATTGCATCTCGAAGCCGTCCTTCGAGGTGCCCCGCTCCGGCGGCTCCATTATCCCGGCGTTGTTGATCAGCCCGTCCAGGCGCGGCAGCGTCTGATTGAGGCGTTTGCCCAACGCGCGCACCGAAGCGAGATCGCCCAGGTCGAACCGCTCGTACTGAACTTGCGCGTTGGGCGTTTCCCGCCGGATGTTGGCAAGTACTTCTTCGCCCCGCCCCGGATCGCTGCGCGAGGCGATCACTACGCGCGCGCCTGCCGCGGCCAGGGCCTTGGCGCTTTCATAGCCTATGCCGCTTGTTCCCCCCGTAACCAGAAAGATGCGCCCTTTCTGCGAAGGCATGTCGGCCAGGCTCCAGTCCGGCTTGGGCTCGTCCTGCGCGATCGAACCGCCCGCAGCGCATGCCGAAAGGAGCAGCGCGCCAAGGGTGGCGACACAGACTCGCCAGCGCGGGAACATCGGATGCGGCCTGGACCGTGGGGTCGCAACGCCAGCGCTGCCGCGTTGGGAAAGCATGCCGGAAACCGTCCAGTGGGTCCTGGTCAGTGCTTCGCAGCGCGAAGGAAACTCAGTTGTGTGCATAATTCGACGCCTAGGGGGGGAGCGGTGCCGAAGTGTTTGCGGGCGCGATTAAGTTGGGTTTAAGGCGGCCGGCGCGGCGCTTGCCGCGGCGCGCCGGCCGCCGACGATGGCAACAGCTGGAATGGAACCTTGAGGGGCAGACTTAATTCGGTATTAATGTCGATGTTCGAACATCGTCGATAACTTTCTCTTCTCACCTGGCGCGCCATGGATGCGATCCTCCTCGTCGAAGACGACCACATGCTCGGCCGCGCACTGACTGCCGCGCTGGGCCAGGAAGGCTGGCGCGTGGTCCATTGCGAGAGCGCCCGGTCCGCGCAGGCGGCATTGGTGGACCACGCCTTCGTCGCGGTGCTGCTCGACCTCGGGCTTCCGGGTGGCTCCGGACTGGAAGTGCTGGCGACGATGCGCGGCCGCTACGACCCGACACCAGTACTGATCATCACCGCGCGCGACCAGCTGAGCGACCGTGTGCGCGGGCTCGATGCCGGTGCCGACGACTACATCGTCAAACCGTTCCAGCGCGACGAAATGCTGGCGCGGCTGCGTGCGGTGCTGCGCCGCAGCCGCGGCGGGGTGACGCCCGTGCTGCGCTGGCGTGACGTCGAGATCGATCCGGCCGCGCGAATCGTGACTCGCGGCGGCAAGCGCATCAGTCTCAGTGCCAACGAGTTCCGCATCCTGCAGGCGCTGTTCGAATCGCGCGGCCGGGCACTCAGCCGCGAGCAGTTGCAGGATCGGCTCTACGGCGGGGACTCCGAGATCGGCAGCAACACCGTGGCGGTCTACGTACACCAATTGCGGCGCAAGCTCGGCGACGGCATGCTGGTGACGGAAATCGGCTTCGGTTACCGCGTCAGGGACGAGGACTGAATGAACGCGCTGCGTACACGACTGCTGGTCGCGCTGGCGGCGGTGCTGCTCGCCGCCTGGGGCAGCTGGTTTGCGATCCAGTACATGGACATGACGGCGCGGCAGGGCGGCGAGGCCGATGGCATGTTGCGCAATGTCGCCGAACAGATCCTGTATTCGCTACCGGCAGACATCGCGACCGCAGGCCAGCAGCGGCAGTTCGTCCTCGGTGGGGAGAAATCGTCTGCGACCGGCAAGTTCGCTGCGCTCGGTTTCCAGGTCTGGGAGCACGGCACCGGACGGCGGCTGATGTCTTCGCGGCCGGCACCGGTACACGCACTGGATCCCGATTTCGCCGAGGGCTTCTCGGACATAACCATCGGGGGCGCGCCGTGGCGCGTATTCGCCCTGAGCGATGCGAACCGGCTGGTGCAGGTGCAAGTCGGTGTGCCAAAAGCCGCACTGCGTGCGGAATTGTGGCGTTGGCTCGGCGCCGGTCTCGGTGCTGCGCTCGCGCTCCTGCTCGGCATTGGCATCGCGATCTGGCTGGTGATCCACTGGTCGCTGCGGCCGGTGCTGCGGGTCAGCGAGTCGCTCGCGGCGCGTGCGCCGCTGGACCTGGCGCCGTTGCCGGAACGCGGTTTGCCGGACGAGTTCACGCCGCTGGTGCGCTCGTTCAACCAGTTGATGGCGCGGCTGGCACAGGCATTGCAGCACGAGCGCGCGTTCCTCGGCGAGGCAGCGCATGAGCTGCGCACGCCGCTGGCTGCGCTGCTGGCCCAGGCGCAGGTACTGCAGCACGCGGGCGACCGCGATGAGGCGCGCGAGGCGCTCGAATACCTCATTGCCGGGATCGAGCGCACCTCGCGGCTGGCGCAGCAACTGCTCGACGCCGCGCGGGTGGATGCTGCCGGCGCCATCACCCGGGTAGCGGACGTCGATCTGGCGCTGATCGCGGGAATGGTGGCCGACGAGTTCGCGCTGCTTGCGCTGCGTGCTGGCCAGTCGATCGAAGTCGCAGGTGGGCATGCGCTGGTGCGCGGCGACATCGACGACCTCGGGATCCTGGTCCGCAACCTGCTCGACAACGCCTTGCGCCACGGAGGCCCGGGCACGCGGGTGCGGCTGGAGACCCGAATCGAGGGCGAAGGGCATTCACCGATGGCGACCCTGGTCGTTGCCGACGATGGCCCGGGCATTCCAGATGGCGAGAGCGAAAGGGTGTTCGAGCGCTTCTACCGCGCCGGCAACGGCCATCGCACGCAGGGCATCGGCCTGGGCCTGTCGCTGGTCGAGCGAGTGGTCAGCTCGCATGGCGGACGCTTGCGCTGCGGCGCCGGGCTCGACGGTCGCGGCTTCGGCGTCGAGATCCAGTTGCCCGCGGTGGCCGGCAGCCGCGCGCAGGGCGACCGCGAACAATAGCGCCGGAAGCGGCA
>DATCVI010000238.1:0-5840 GCA_036566925.1 Stenotrophomonas sp. | reverse complement strand
TACCCCCGCGACATGGCCGCGCAGAGCAGCGTCGCGCGCGGCACGACCATCCTGCCCAAGCCGTTTACCCGGGCCGACTTGTCCGCCGCGATTCGCAAGACGCTCGACTCCGCTGGAATCGAGGCCACGGCCGCACAGGCGCGCGCATCAACGTGATTGACCGGTGCCAAGCAACCCGGCCTGATCCGCACGCCCCACCACCAACCGCACCTCCACCCGCCGGTTCGGCAACAGGCATTCCAGCAGCGCGCCTCGCGGCTTGATCCCGGCGCACTGCTGCACCTGCTGGCCGTCGCCACGGTAGCTATAGGTGATCTTGTCCGCCGCCACGCCCTTGCCGAGCAGGCGCGCGCGCACGGTCCTGGCGCGGCGCTCGGACAGGCCCTGGTTGTAGTCGTGGCCACGGCCATCCATGCGATCGGCGTGGCCCACCAGCTCGACCCGCTGCAGCGTCAGCCCTTCCTCCGCGATGCGTGCAAAGGCCCGGTCCAGGCTCTCCAATGAATAAGTGCGGATATCGGCATCGCCGTCACCGTCGAACTCGAACAGCACGTTGGCCACCAGCACCGTCGGCGCAGCCGCGGCCGCCGCGACCGGTGCGGCAACCGCGCACTGGCGCGCCTGCGCTTCGGCGTCGTTGAGCAAATCCTCGGCGATCTGGATGTACGGCTTGGCATGGCGCCATTGCTGCTGGTTGAACTCGTTGCCGGCATGCACCAGTTCGACTTCACCGCAGGCGGCCGCTTGTTGCGCGCAGCTGAAGCCGGCGCTGGCCTGCAACGCACGCAGGCGCTGCCAGAGGTCGTCGCGCAGGTAGCGGGCGTCGTTGACCAGGGGCGTGTCGGTCGGTATCGCCGCGCTACCCTGCTCCATCAGCACGACGAGCTTCTCCGATTCAACCAGTGCGGCCTGCGGGAAATCGCTGCGGTCGTTGCGGGTGTATTCGTGGAAGGAGACGTCGAGCCAGCACTGCGCCTTGGACAAGGCGTAGTCGCGCAGCGGTCGGCCGCGGTCGTTGAGGCCGCGGATGCGGTCCTGCACAGCCTGATAGCCCTGCAGGTCGGCGGCGATCGCTTCGTCGCTGACGCGTTGCGCTGGCGGTAGCAGGCGGGTCTGCGCCTGCCCAGCGCTGGCACTGCCGGCGAGGGTGAAGGCGATGGCGCAGATCAGGGCCAATCGTTCATTGCGATACAGGGTCATCAGTCACTCCTCAGCGCGCCGGGTCGCGGTAACGGATCGGGTCCGGGCGGAACAGGTCTTCGTCGAATTTGAAGCGCAGCCGCAGGAAGAAACCCCGCTGCGTGTACTCGTAGCCGGACAGGTCGCGGTCGCCGTCGAAGCCGGACCAGTTGTAGCCGGCCGACAGCCACAGGTTCTGCCGCAACAGCCGCCCCACTTCCAGGCCGTAGCCATACTGGTTGCCGCCGTCCTGGCCGCGGAAACTCGCCGCCAGCACGCCGATGTCCCAGTCCTCGGTGATGTCGTAGACGATCCGCCCGGAGACCAGCACTGCGCGGAAGCGGCTGTCGACGCGGCCGCCGTCGGCGTAGGCGAAGCGGTCCTGCTGCCACTTGCCGGCGACGCGCCCGGTCAGCCACCACGGCCGCGACGGGTGCCAGTCAGCATGGGTGGAGACGATGTGCGCGCGCGTGCGGATGTCCTGGCTGCTGCCATCCACCGCCTGGCCATCGACCAGCATCAACCCGCTCTCGTCGCGTTCGAGCTTGTACTCGTAGCGCGCCAGTGCGTTGACCCGGTTGGTGTCGGTATCGCGATAGGCCAGGCCGAGCTGGAAGCGGTTCTGCAGCACGTCGCCGCGCGCGGCGTAGTCGGTGGACAGCAGGTAATTGCGGCCCAGCAGGGTCCAGTCGCGGCTGATCTTGCGCGCCAGCATCAGTTGCACCAGTGTGGTGTCGAAGGCCTCGTCGGTGTCGGTCTCGGTGACGTCGCCACTGATCCGGTGTTCCAGCCGCACCGCTCCGCGCCACAGCGGGTTGACGCCATAGTCCAGCGCCAGCGCAAGGCCGGTGGCATCGCCGGTGTTGCCGTCGTAGACCTTGACGTGCTCGGCCGAACTGCTCAGGCGCACGCCCTCGGCGATATCCCAGTTGTTGCGGATACCCGAGGCCGCCTGCACATCGCGGCCACTGATGGCATCGCGCAGGCGGTACTCGGAGAACGCCTGGGTGTCGCGCACGTAGCTGCTGTCCACGCCAAACACCAGCGCATCGGCCTGGCGGTCGGTGGTGGTGATGCCGTAGGCACTGGTCAGGCCGGTCTGGCGTTCGTAGCGGCCGTACAGCCGGCTACGTTCGAACGCCTGGTAGTCGATGCCGGCGGCGACGCGGTGGCGATCCTCGCCGGAAACGCTCTGCTCGTACTCGGCGCCGAGCGTCAGCTTCTCGCTCATGCGATAGCCGGCGCCGAGGCGGGCGCTGTCAGATTCCAGGCGCGTGCCGATCGGCAGGTCGCTGGCGGTGCCGGTGATGGCGCTGCTGGAGCCGATCACCGGCAAGCCGGTCAACGGATCGAGCGGCTGTTGGCCATAGCCGAGCGCACCGCCACCGGCGCCGGTGGCGAAGCCGCCGGTCAGGCCGCCGGCATTGCCGTAGCCCAGTGGCGTGGTCCAGGGTGAGTACGCGCCCACGGTTTCGCGGATCGAGCGCAACCCTGCGTCCAGCGTGAGCTTGTCGGTGGCATCCACGCGCACGCCGGCACCGCCGGCATTGCGCTCGCCGCCGTCGGGGTTGCGGTCTTCGCTGCGCAGGCCTTCGAGGTACAGGTCCCAGCGCGGGTCGAGGTGGTATTCGACATCCAGGTTGTACTCGCCGCGTCCACCGAACAGTGGCGAAGCCGGGTTGTTGAAACCCGGATCGGTGCGGCCGGCGAACAGGTTGGCGTCGATGCGTTCGCCGTCGTGGCCGAACTCCACCCGCCAGGCGTCGCCTTCGACTTCGCCGGTCAGGTCCTGCAGGCCGGGCGTGGCGACCTGGTTGATGGAATTGGTGTTGATATCGCTCTGGGTGCGGGCGAACTCCACCGCCAGCGCGGTGTTCTCGCCGAAGCGATAACCGGCATTGGCACTGCCCATCCGGAAGGCGGCGAACGGGTTGCGGTCTTCGACCACCGCGCCGCCCACTTCCAGTGCATCGGTGAGCCGCAGCTGGCCGTCGGCGCCGTAGACCCAGAAGGTCTCGGTGCCCTGGTCCAGTTCGTAGGTGATGCGCAGCGAGACCGGGTTGAGGTTGCTGTCGAAGGTCGGCAGGAACTGGTTGAGCAGGATGCGCCCGGAGAACGGCTCGAAGCTGTAATCCACCAGCCGCGCCAGCGGTTGCACCGAGACAATACGCGAGGGCTGGTTGCGATCGCGCACTACCACTTCGACCCGCTCGCTGCCTTCCAGCACGGCGCTGTTGCGCAAGGCGTAAGGCCCGCTGCCCTGGCTGGCGAATTCCTCGATCACCTGCCGCAGCGAATCCTGGATGGCGAAGACGTTGGAGCGCAGGCGTGCGTTTTCGTAGTGCCAGCCCAGACCGGTGGCGGTGCGGTTGTAGGTGCCCAGGCTGCGCTGCGGCACGCTGCCGCGGCTGCCGATGCCGGTCGCCGTGGCGAGGGTGTCGCCGGTCTGGAAGTCGCCGTACAGCAGGTAGCTGCGCTGGTTGTCCACGCGCACATACAGGCGCTCGGCCGAACGCGCATCGAAGCCACGCAACGAGGCGTCGCCATAGACCGGGTAGAACTCTTCCGGCTGGATATCGCGCAGCAGGCGGCCGCGCACTTCCTTGTCCGAGTCGTAGGCGGCGGTGAGCAGGTACTCGCCCTTGATCCGGCCCTTGACGAAGAATGCGATTCGCGCGGCGGCATTGGCCTTGCCGTGGTTGAACTGTTTTTCCCAGCGGCGGATGTCGCGCTCGAACACGTCATCGTGATCAACCGGCGCGATCAGGCCACTATTGTCGCGGCGGCCGAAGTTGATCACGCCTTCCACCAGGCCGGTGGCGATCATCTCGCGCATTTCCGGCACGAAACCGATCGTGCCTTCGGCGCTGAGGCCGTTGGCGCTGACGCGCAACAGGACGTCTTGCGGCTGGTCGGGGGCGAGAAGTTCGAACTGCGCCACGCCCTCGTTCACCGCCAGCTGTACCCCCGGCATCACCTTGTTGGCATCGGTCGCGCCCGGACCGAGTTCGTCGGTGCGCGAACCTGGCAGCAGGATGCGCCCGCCGCTGCTTTCCAGCGTTGCGAAAGTCGTGCCGGCGGCCGGCGCGCCATTGGCGTCGAACACGCGCACGGTGACGTGGACCGGGGTCTGGCCGTCGGCGGGCACGCCGTCGCGGTCAACTTCGACCACGACCTGCGCCTGGTCCACGTTGTTGGCCGCTGCCACCAGGCGCACGTCCGCCTCGACACTGGCCGGGCTGCGCGGATACAACGCCGTCGGCTCGCCAAGCACCGGCGTGAAGCGGCTGCTGCCGACGTTTTGTTGCGCCATCGCCGGCAACGCGGCGAGTGCGCACGCCAACAGGGTCAGCCGCGGCGCGCGGCGGTTCACGGACCGGCTCATGGCTGCACCTCCGGGTTAGCAGGCGCAGCGGGCGGCGGCAGCGCCCGTGGCTTGACGATGACCGGCGACTGCGCCGCCGAGTCGGTGGCTTGTTGCGGCGCACGCGCGGGCTTGCTGCTGAAACGCAGCGGCGCCTGTGCGTTCTCGCGCTCTGGTGCGCGCACCTCGCCTTGGGTGCGGCGTGCCTTGACCTGCTCCAGGACCGGATTGGCGCAGCTGCCCTCGATAAAGTCGGCGCGATGCAGCTCGCCGTTCTTGAGATCGATGAACAAACTGTCGGCGTCGCCCAGGTTGCGGTTGCTGCTGGTGGTCAGGCGCGCACCGTTCGGCAGCGTGCCGGCATCGACCTTCAGCGTGTGGCTTTGCGCCGGCAGGCCGCAGTAGCTGTACTTGCCTTCCGAATCGCTGATCAGCCAGGTGCCATCCTCGAAATATAGGCGCACGCCGGGGATGCCGATTTCCTCGACGTCCTGTACGTGGTTGGCGTTGCAATCCACGAACACCTTGCCCAGTACGCAGCCTTCGCTGGCGAACACACCGCCGCTCACGCGCACGCGGTACTGCGCCTGGTTCGACGGCAGCGAGCCCGGACGCGGTGCCAGCGAAACCGGATCGATGCAGCCACCGGCGATCGAGCAACCGTGCGCCTGGGCGCGATTGATGCCATCGCCCTGCTGCGCGCCCACGCCGATCCGCACCCGGTAGGTCAGCGCAATCTGCTGGCCGACCTGGATCGGCCCGGTGCTGAAGCCCAGGCTCGGGCCCGGCTTGCCCAGCGGCTCGGCCACCGCCGCACCGTTGGCACGCGCGGTGCCTTCGATGTAGGTGAAGCCGCGCGGCAAGCGGTCGACCACGTTGACCGTCTGCAAAGGGCTGCCGGCGGTCTGGCGAATGGTGATCGTGTATTGCACGGTGTCGCCGATTTCCGCGGTCTGGCGGTCGCCGGTCTTGGTGATCGCAAGGCCGGTGTCCACCGCGGTATCGAGCGGCACATGGTTGTGCACGATGTTGGCCACCGCCGAGCCGGCGAACAGGCTCAGGTAGTAGGCGGTGGCCGGGCCGACCGCGCCGCTCGGTGCATGCGCGTCGGGTTGCACATCGATGCGCCCGCCCGCCTGCGCCGGCGGCGACAGCGGCTGCGCTTGCGCCGGGATCAGCGTCGAGGTGAAGCGGTAGCCACCGGGCGGGGTGACGCTGAGCGTGAACTGGCACCGCGCCGGCGCCGCCGGGCCGAACAGGAACTGGTAGGCGCCATCGGTGCCGACCGTCATCGACA
>DATCVI010000237.1:0-19150 GCA_036566925.1 Stenotrophomonas sp. | reverse complement strand
CGCGCTGCTGGTCGCGCCGATGCTGTGCGCGCAACCGGCCACGCCGCCGCCCGCACCGACAGCGACGGCGCAAGCCGCGCCGCCGCCACGCATCGGCGTGGCAACGATGCAGCCCGGCGAGGTGTTCTTCGAACGCTTCGGCCATGACGCCATCGTCGTGCTTGACCCGGCAAGCGGCCAGGCGACTTCGTACAACTTCGGTTTCTTCGACCCTTCCGAGCCCGATTTTCTCGGCCGATTCGTCAAGGGCGAGATGATGTACTACCTGGTCGCGCTGCCGTTCGAGCAGGACCTGGCCTCCTATCGCGACAGCGGCCGCGGCGTCAGCATCCAGTGGCTGGACCTGCGCCCGGAACAGGCGCGCAAGCTGGCCGCCGCGCTGGCCGAGCGCGCCAAGCCCGAGAACGCGCGCTACCACTACGATTACTTCACCGCCAACTGCGCCACGATGGTCCGCGACTACGTCGACCTGGCCCTCGACGGCGACCTGCAACGACAACTGGCCGGCCGCTCGCGCGGCAACACTTTCCGCAGTGAAGCCGTGCGCCTGGCCTCGCCGGCCTGGTGGATGTGGCTGGGTTTCGACCTCGGCCTGGGCCCGTACGCCGACAAGCCACTGTCGCGCTGGCAGGAAGCTTTCGTGCCGATGCGCCTGGCCGAGAGCCTGGGGCAGGTGCGCAATGCCGACGGCGCGCCACTGGTGCTGGCCACGCAACCGCTGCTGCCGCAACGCGTGGCCCCGGAACCGCCCGAGCGCGCACGCCACTGGTGGCCGTGGCTGCTGGCCGGCCTGGTCGTGGCCGGGCTGATCCTCGCCGGCCATCGCCGCCCGCGCGCGGTCGCCGCCTTCGCCGCGCCGTTCTGGCTGCTGTGCGTGATTGCCGGTGGCTTGCTGGTATTCCTGTGGGGCTTCACCACGCACGTGTCGGCCTGGGGCAATCGCAACCTGCTGCTGCTCAACCCGCTGTGCCTGTGGCTTCTGGCCAGCGCCTGGCCGCTGCTGCGTGGCCGTCGTCCGCTGCCCGGCTTCCGCTGGGTGGCCTGGGCCGTGGTGGCCTGCGCTGTGCTGGCGCTGGTGCTGGACTGGCTGTCGTTCCAGTCGCAATTCAACCTGCAGTGGATCGTGCTGCTGCTGCCGGTGCACGCTGCGCTGGCAATCGTGCTCGGCAAGCAGGGCTTGCCGGCAACACGGCGCTGACGCACGATCCCGGCATGAACACCGCAGCGGACCCACGCGACACCGGCAACCCGCAATGCGTCATCACCTGTGCCTGGTACGACGGCGATGGCCGGCGCCACGACATCCACCTGGACCGCATCAGCGATTGCCTCGCACAACCCGACGGATTCGTCTGGGTCGGCCTGTACGAACCGGCGCAATCGGTGCTGGACAAGATCCAGGAGGAGTTCTGCCTACACGATCTGGCGATCGAGGACGCGGCCAAAGCACACCAGCGACCGAAGGTCGAAAGCTACGGGCAATCGCTGTTCGTCGTGGTCAACACCGCGCAGCTGGTCAATGACCGGATTCGCTACGGCGAAACCCATGCTTTCCTCGGCGAGCGTTTCCTGGTCACCGTGCGCCATGGCGCCTCGCTGTCCTACGCCCCGGTTCGTACGCGCATGGAACGCGAGCCGGAGCAGATGAAGCTGGGTCCGGCCTTCGCGCTATACGCGATCCTCGACTTCGTGGTCGATAACTACCTGCCGATCATGGACGAATTCCGCGACACCCTGGAGTCGCTGGAGAAGGACATCTTCGCCGAGAACTACAGCCGCCACACTGTGGTGCGCCTGTACGAACTCAAGCGCGAACTCAACAAGATGCGGCTGGTGGTGGCGCCGTTGCAGGATGTGCTGGCGCATGTGCGGCGCAACCCGGTCAACCTGGTGTCCGACGAAGTCGGCCTGTACCTGCGCGACGTGCTCGATCACGCCAAGCGCATCAACGACTCAATCGACACCCTGCGCGAAATGCTCGGCACCGCGCTCAGCGTCAACCTGTCGCTGGTGACGCTGGCGCAGGGCGAGACGGTCAAGCGCCTCGGCGCGTGGGCCGCCCTGCTCGCCGCACCGACGCTGATCACCAGCTGGTACGGCATGAACTTCGCCAACATGCCCGAGCTACAGGGGCGCTATGCGTACCCGCTGCTGGCCGGTGGCGTGGTGGTGGTGTGCGTGGCGCTGTACCGGTTGTTCAAGCGGGCGCGGTGGCTGTAGGCGCTGTGGGCTGACGGTCCGCGGCCGGGGCTGAAGCCCCTCCTACAGGGCCGGCCGCGGCCCTCAGGCCACGTAAACCGTCTTGATATTGGTGAACTCGTGGATCCCGTGCTCGGCCAGTTCGCGGCCGAAGCCCGAGCGCTTGGTGCCGCCGAACGGCAAGCGCACGTCGCTCTTGACGATGGCATTGACGAACGCCGCGCCGCATTCGAGCTGTTGCGCTACGCGCTCGCCCCGCGCGGCATCGCCGCTCCAGACACTGCCGCCCAGGCCATAGGTGGTGTCGTTGGCCACGCGCACCGCTTCGGCTTCGTCGCGCACCCGCAGGATCGCCGCCACCGGGCCGAACAGTTCTTCTTCGTAGGCCGGCATGCCCGGGGTGACGTTGTCGAGGATCGTCGCCGGGTAAGCGGCGTGGGTATCGGGCACCGGAGCGCCACCCAGCAGCACCGTCGCGCCCTGGTCGACGCTGGCCTGGACCTGGCGATGCAGTTCCTCGCGCAGATCGGCGCGGGCCATCGGCGCCAGGGTGACGTCCTCGCGCTGGGGGTCGCCGGGCACGCGCTGTGCGGCGGCCTCGACAAACTTGCGCACGAACGCCTCGGCAATGGCTTCGACCACGATGAAGCGCTTGGCCGCGATGCAGGTCTGCCCGGCATTGTCGAAGCGCGACTTCACCGCCGCCGCTACGGTCTTGTCCAGGTCGGCGTCGTCCAGCACCACGAAGGCATCGCTGCCACCCAGTTCCATCACGCTCTTCTTCAACTGGTCGCCGGCATTGGCGGCGATCGAGCGACCGGCGCGCTCGCTGCCGGTCAGCGTCACCGCGACGACGCGGGGGTCGCGCAGCACCTCGGCGGCCTGGTCGTTGTCGATGTGCAGGACGTCGAACACGCCCGCCGGCACCCCGGCTTCGTCGAACACCGTCTTGATCGCATCGGCGCAGCGCGGCACGTTGCTGGCGTGCTTGAGCAAGGCGACATTGCCGGCCATCAAGCCGGGCGCGAGGAAACGGAACACCTGCCAGATCGGAAAATTCCACGGCATTACCGCCAGCACGCAGCCGATAGGCTCGAAACGTACGTAGCTGCGCCGCGCCTCGGTCTGGATCTCCTGGGGCTTGAGGTACTCGGCGGCATGCTCGGCGTAATACCCGCAGGCTTGCGCGCATTTGTCGATCTCGGCCAGCGCCTCGACCCGCAGCTTGCCCATCTCGGCGGTCATCGCCCGCTGAATCTCCTCGCGGCGCCGGGTGAGGCCCTCGCCCACGCGACGCAGCAACGCGGCGCGCTGCTCGATGGACTGCGTCTTCCATTGCGCGAAGGCGGCCGCGGCGGCGGTCAGGCGCTGTTCGATCGCGGCGGCGTCCATCAGCTGGACGCTGTACTCGGACTGGCCGGTGTGGGGGTTGACGGTCTGGTAGCTGGACATGGTCGGGCTCGGCGAAAGCAAGCAGCAATGGTAGAGCCGGCCGGGTTTGCGCAGCGTCAGCGCGGCATTGCATCGGTGGAACGATGCGGAACACTGGCTTCGCTCGTCGAGGCGTGTAGGAGGAGCAAAGGGTGGCCTCGGGCCATCAGCCCCGACCGTGGACCATCGGACTCCAGCTCACCCATTCTCCTGCAGCGCCAGCTGCATATCGCGCTGCCGGCGCTTCTCGCTGCGGGCCATGAGCCACCAGCCCAGCACCGCCGCCAGCGAGACGGCCAGCACCATGAGCGTGGCCAGCGCGTTGATCTTCGGGCTGATGCCCAGGCGCACCGAGGAAAACACCTTCATCGGCAAGGTCGTCGAGCTCGGCCCGGCGACGAAACTGGCGATCACCACATCGTCGAGCGAGAGGGTAAAAGCCAGCAGCCAGCCGGACACCAGCGCCGGGGCGATGATCGGCAAGGTAATCAGGAAGAACACCTTGAGCCGGTTCGCGCCCAGGTCCATCGCCGCCTCTTCCAACGAGCGATCCAGTTCCTGCAGGCGCGATGACACCACCACGGTGACGAAGGAGATGGTGAAGGTGACATGCGCCACCCAGATCGCCATCACGCCCTTGGGGGCGATGCCGAGCACGCCGCCCATCGACACCAGCATCAACAGGATCGACAGGCCGATGATCACCTCGGGCATCACCAGCGGCGCGGTGATCAGTGCACCGAACACGGTCTTGCCGGGGAAGCGGCGCATCCGCGTCATGACCAGCGCGGCCATGGTGCCGATCACCATCGAGGCGGTGGCGGTCCAGAACGCGACGCGCAGGCTGATCCAGGCCGCTTCGAGCATCTGCCGGTCGCGCAGCAGCTCGCCGTACCACTTGGTGGAGAAGCCGGCCCAGACCGTGGCCAGGCGCGAGGAATTGAACGAATAGACGACCAGCAGCAGAATCGGCAGGTACAGGAAGGCGAAGCCCAGCGCGAGCACGGCCATCCCCAGCCAGCGGCTGCGGCCGTTCACGACAGCCTCCCTTCCAGGTCGCGCTGCTGGTAGCGATTGAAGATCAGGATCGGCACCAGCAGCAGGAGCAACATCACGATCGCCACCGCCGAGGCCGCCGGCCAGTCGCGGTTGTTGAAGAATTCGCCCCACAGCACCCGGCCGATCATCAGGGTATCCGGGCCGCCGAGCATTTCCGGGATCACGAACTCGCCCACCGCCGGGATCATCACCAGCATGCAGCCGGCGACAATACCGCTGCGGGAAAGCGGCAAGGTGACCGTGAGGAACGCCTTCCACGGCCGCGCACCAAGGTCGTACGCCGCTTCGAGCAGCCGCCGGTCGAGCTTGACCAGGGTCGCGTACAGCGGCAGCACCATGAAAGGCAGGTAGCAGTAAACGATGCCGATGTAGGCGGCGACCGGGGTGTAGAGGATGCGCAGCGGTTCGTCGATCAGTCCGATCCCCATCAGCATGCGGTTGACCAGGCCGTTGCTGTCGAGGATGCCGATCCAGGCGTAGACGCGGATCAGGAACGAGGTCCACGAGGGCAGCACCACCAGCATCATCGCTACGTTGCGCGCGGCCGGCGACATGCGTGCGATGACGTAGGCCATGGGGTAGCCGACCAGCAGCGCCAACGCGGTGGAGATCGCGGCGATCTTGATCGAGCTGAGATAGGCGGCGATGTACTGGCTGTCGGTCAGCAGGTTGAGGTAGTTGCCGAGGTTGAGCTTGAGGTGGAAGGCGTTGTCGACGTATTCGAGGATCGGCGTGTACGGCGGCATGGCGATGGCCAGCCGCGCGAACGAGATCTTCAGCACGATCAGGAACGGGATGGCGAAGAACACGATCAGCCACAGGTACGGCGGCGCGATCACCGCCCAGCGCGCGCCGGGAAGCCAGCGCTTGAGCGCGGCCAGCTTCATGAGGTCAGCACCACGCCGTCGTTCTCGCCCCAGCTCACCCACACTTCGTCGCCCCAGGTCAGGGCTTCGCTGGCCCAGCGCTGCTGGTTGGTGAAGTTGGCCATCAGCTTGATGCCGCTGGGCAAGCGCACGTGGTAGACCGAGTGGCTGCCGAAGTAGGCGATGTCCTCGATGCTGCCGCGTGCCTTGTTGTGGGCCTGGGCCGGTTCGGTCTTGGCGATGCTGAGCTTCTCCGGGCGCACGGCGAAGGACACCGGCTGGCCTTCGAAGCCGGTGATGCCGTGGCCGATGTCGATGATGTCGGGGAAAGCCTGGGTGCGCAGGGTGACGTAGTCGGGCTGGTCTTCGTCGATGACCGCGTCGATGAGGTTGACCGAGCCGATGAATTCGGCGGCGAAACGGTTGGCGGGTTGTTCGTAGATTTCGTCGGGCTTGCCGACTTGCTGGATCCAGCCCTGGTCCATCAGCGCGATGCGGGTGGCCATGGTCATGGCTTCTTCCTGGTCGTGGGTGACCATGACGCAGGTGACGCCGGTGGTTTCGATGATGTTGACCAGTTCCAGCTGCATCTTCGAGCGCAGTTTCTTGTCGAGTGCGCCCATGGGCTCGTCGAGCAGCAGCAGTTTGGGGCCTTTGGCCAGCGAGCGGGCCAGGGCGACGCGCTGTTGCTGGCCGCCGGAGAGTTGGTGCGGTTTGCGCTTGCCGAGTTTGCCCAGTTGCACCATGTCCAGCATTTCGCCGACGCGACGGCGCACGGCGTCGCGCGTGAGGCCGTCCTGCTTGAGGCCGAAGGCGATGTTCTGTTCGACGGTCATGTGCGGGAACAGGGCGTAGGATTGGAACATCATGTTGATCGGCCGATCGTAGGGCGGCAGGTCGTTCATGGGCTGGCCGTCGAGGAGGATGCGGCCCTTGGTGGGGCGTTCAAAGCCGGCCAGGCAGCGCAGCAGGGTGGATTTGCCGCTGCCGGAGCCGCCGAGCAGGGCGAAGATTTCGCCCTTGCGGATCTGCAGGGTGACGTCGTCCACGGCGACGAAGCCGTCGAATTCTTTGCGCACGTCCTGGAGGGTCAGGTAGCCGTCGAGGTTGCTGGGTGCGGCGGGTGCGGGTTTGACTTCGGGCGGTGGCATTTCGTCCCTTTGCATCAGGTGATGCGATCGCGTTTCGATGTTAGAGCAGCCGCTGTTGTTTCTACGTGCGGCGTCCGGGGCCGTGCCCTTGCCCGGGGGACGCCAAAGACTGCATCCATGCGGGGCTCGTTTGGGCGACGTCCTGTCGCCCAACGCCCCCGGGCAAGGACACGGCCCCGGACGCCCGATAGATTTTCGCTGGGGTTGGGTGAGCGCGAGTCACTGGCCCGTCTTCAGCTCCGTCCACAAACGCGTGTAAAGGCGATCCACTTCCGGCGGCATGATCTTCAGGCCGAATAGTTTGGCTGTCACTTCCGGTGGTGGGTAGATGGTCTTGTCCTCGCGGATGGCGGCGTCGATCAGCGGGGTCGCCTGGGTTACTGCGGTGGGGTAGCTGACGAAGTTGGTGTTGGCCGCGGCGACGTCGGGTTCCAGCAGGTAGTTGATGAAGGCGTGGGCATTGTCCGGGTGCTGGGCATCCTTGGGGATGGCCAGCATGTCGAAGAATTGCAGGGCGCCCTCCTTGGGGATCGAGTAGGCGATGTTGACGCCGTTGCCGGCTTCCTTGGCGCGGTCGCGGGCTTGCAGGACGTCGCCTGACCAGCCGATCACCAGGCAAGTGGTGCCTTTGGCCAGGCTGTCGATGTATTGGGAAGAATGGAAATTGCGGATGTAGGGGCGGATCTGGCGCAGGACCTGCACGCCGCGTTCTATCACTTTCGGATCGGTGCTGTTGGGGTCTTCGCCGAGATAGTGCAGGACGGTCGGGATGATCTCGGACGGGGTATCGAGCAGAGTGACGCCGCAGTCCTTGAGCTTGGCGATGTTCTCCGGCTTGAACACCAGGTCCCAGCTGTTGACCACGTCGGTGGTGCCGAAGGCGGCCTTGACCTTGTCGATGTTGTAGCCGATGCCGGTGGTGCCCCACAGGTAGGGCACGGCGTATTGGTTGCCCGGGTCTTGCTGGGCGATGCGCTGCATCATCGCCGGGTCGAGGTTGGCCAGGTTCGGGATCTTGGCCTTGTCCAGCGGCTGGAACACGCCGGCCTGGATCTGCCGGCCCAGGAAGCTCAGCGAGGGCACCACGACGTCGTAGCCGCTGCCGCTGGCCAGCAGCTTGGCCTCCAGCAGTTCATTGCTGTCGAAGACGTCGTAGGCCACCTTGATCCCGGTACGTTGCTCGAAGGCGGGAACGGTGCCTTCGGCGATGTAGTCGGACCAGTTGTAGACGTTGAGCACTTTCGGCTCGGGCGCTGCGTTGGCCCGGGTTGCTTGCGCCCCACCCTGCTTGTCGTCGCCGCTGCGACCGCAGCCGCCGATTGCCACCACCAGTACCGCCAACGCCATCCCCATCGCGTGCCGTTTCATCGTGGTCTCCCAGGCTGCCCGCAGGCAGCGCTAAAGGCGGACTTGCAGGACTTGCCCCAAAAACGCGACAGGCGGCTCGATTGCCGCCTGCCTTTCACACTCAGCGTCCGGTCTTGATCTCGCTCCACAACCGCGTGTACAGCTTGTCCACTTCGGGCGGGTTGATCGAATAGGTGAACATCTTCGCCGCCACGTCGGCCGGCGGGTAGATGGTCGGGTCGTTGCGGATCTCTTCGGACACCAACGGCGTGGCCTTCGGCACCGGGTTGGCGTAGTGGATGAAGTTGGTATTGGCCGCGGCCACTTCCGGCTGCAGCAGATAGTTGATCAGCGCGTAGGCGTTGTCCGGGTGCTTGGCATCCTTGGGAATGGCCAGCATGTCGAACCACTGCGGCGCGCCCTCCTTGGGGATCGCGTAGGCGATCTGCACGCCGTTCTTGGCCTCTTCGGCGCGGTCGCGGGCCTGGATGATGTCGCCCGACCAGCCCACCGCCAGGCAGGTGCTGCCGTTGGCCAGCGAGGAGACATACTGGCTGGAGTGGAAGTTCTGCACGTAGGGGCGGATCTTCTTGATCAGGTCGGCGGCCTGCTGGAGCTGCTTGGGATCCTGGCTGTGCGGGTCCAGGCCCAGGTAGTTCAACGCGATCGGGATCATGTCCGAAGGCGTATCGAGAATGGTGATGCCGCAGTCCTTGAGCTTGGCGATGTTCTCCGGCTTGAACACCAGGTCCCAGCTGTTGGCGATGTCGGTGCTGCCGAACGCAGCCTTGACCTTATCGACGTTGTAGCCGATGCCGGTGGTGCCGATCATGTACGGCACGCCGTACTTGTTGCCAGGGTCCTGCTGGGCGATGCGCTTCATCACCTCGGGGTCGAGGTTGGCCAGGTTCGGGATCTTGCTCTTGTCCAAGGGCAGGAACACGCCGGCCTGGATCTGCCGGCCGAAGAAGTTCAGCGTGGGCACCACCAGGTCGTAGCCGCTGCTGCCGGCCAGCAGTTTGGTCTCCACCATCTCGTCGCTGTCGAACACGTCATAGGTAACCTTGATGCCGGTCGCCTGCTCGAACTTGGGGATCGTGTCCTCGGCGATGTAGTCCGAGTAGTTGTAGACGTTGAGCACCTTCTCCTGAGGCGCGGCACCGCCGGCCTTGGCGGTGTCATCGCTCTTGCCGCCGCAGGCGGCCAACAGGACGGTGGCGAGGGACAGGCTGAGGAGGCGCAGCTTCATCGAAGTCTCCAGGGGAGCCACGGGAGGGGGCGGCGGGCACGCCGGGCGAACCTGTCCAGCGTACCCAGCGCCGGCCTATTTGCCCAGCGCCATGGCGCACTCGTCCAGGGCCTTCCAGGTCTTGTCGAACAGTTCGTCCACTTGCAGGCGGGTGATGACCAACGGCGGCGACAGCAGCATGGCGTCATAGGTGGCGCGCAGGATCAGCCCGTGCCGCAGCGCGATGTCGCGGCACAGGGCGCCGACCTTGCCGCGCTCGGGGAAGTATTCACGGCGGCGCTTGTCCGGCACCAGCTCCAGCGCGCCCATCAGCCCGGCGATACGCGCCTCGCCGACCAGGCGGTGTTCGCCCAGTTCGGCCCAGCGCTCGGCCAGGTACGGCGCGATATCGTCCCGAGCGTGCTCCACGATGCGCTCCTCGCGCAGGATACGCAGGTTCTCCAACGCCACTGCTGCGCAGACCGGATGCCCCGAATAGGTGCAACCGTGCGCCAGCTCGCCACCCTGTGTCGACAGCACGCCGGCGACGCGGTCGTTGAACAGGGCCGCACCCAGCGGGATGTAGCCGGAGGTGATGCCCTTGGCGATCGTCATCACGTCCGGCTGGAAGCCGAAGTACTGCGAGCCGAACCATTCACCGGTGCGGCCGAAGCCGCAGATCACCTCGTCGGCCACCAGCAGCACGTCGTACTGGCGGCAGATGCGCTCGATCTCCGGCCAGTAGCTGCGCGGCGGAATGTAGACGCCGATCGCGCCCATGATCGGTTCGCCGATGAAGGCCGCCACGCGCTCGGGCCCCAGTTCGAGGATCTTGTCTTCCAGCCGCCGCGCGGCCAGCAATCCGTATTCCTCCGGATCCCGCTCGCCGCCGTCGCCGAACCAGTACGGCGGGTCGATATGGTGGATGTCGGGGATCGGCAACCCGCCCTGCTTGTGCATGCCCTTCATGCCGCCCAGGCTGGCACCGGCCAGGGTGGTGCCGTGGTAGCCGTCGTGGCGGCCGATGAAGATGTTCTTCTGCGGCTGGTCCTGCACCGCCCAGAAGTGCCGTACCAGGCGCACGATGGTGTCGTTGGCTTCGGAACCTGAGTTGGTGAAGAAGGCGTGGTTGATGTCGCCCGGTGCGAGCGCGGCCAGTTCGGCGGCCAGGCGGATGGTCGGCTCGGTGGTGCACTGGAAGAAGCTGTTGTAGTAGGCCAGCGTGCGCATCTGGGTGGCGGCGGCGTCGCCCAGTTCGGCGCGCCCGTAGCCGATGTTCACGCACCACAGGCCGGCGAAGGCATCGAGCAGCTTGTGGCCCTCGGCATCCCAGACGTAGCAGCCATCGCCGCGGGTGAGGATGCGCGTGCCCTTTTGCGCCAGCGCGGCATTGTCGTTGAACGGATGCAGGTGGTGGGCAGCGTCCAGCTGTTGCAGCTCATGCAGGGTGTGCTTGTCCATCTTGGTCTTCCACTCGCTCAGACGTTCAACAACAGAAACTCCCGCTCCCAAGAGCTGATGACGCGGAAGAAGGTCTCGTATTCCTTGCGCTTGACCGAAATGTAGGCGCGCACGAAGCGCGGCCCCAGCATCGCCTGCAGCGGCGCGCAGCCTTCGAGGTCATCCAGCGCCTCGCCGAGCGAACGCGGCAGGTCATAGCCCTCTTCCTTGCCGCTGCCGGTAAAGGCGGGTGTTGGCTGGAGCTTCTCGCGGATACCGAGCAAGCCACACGCCAGGGTCGCCGCCATGGCGAGATAGGGATTCGCATCGGAACCGGCGAAGCGGCTTTCCACGCGCGTGTTCTCCGGCGTGTCGATGGGAACGCGCAGGCCGCAGGTGCGATTGTCGAAACCCCACAGCACGTTGCTGGGCGAAACTTCACCGAACACCAGGCGACGGTAGGAATTCACGTTCGGGGCGAAGAACGCCATCGCCATCGGCACGTACTTCTGCAGGCCGCCGAGGTAATACAGGAAGGTCTGGCTCACGCCTTCGCTGAGCTTGCCGCTGAAGACGTTGCGGCCCTTGGCGTCGAGCAGGCTCTGGTGGATGTGCATGGCGCTGCCCGGCTCGGTCTCCATCGGCTTGGCCAGGAAGGTGGCGTAGATGCCGTGGCGCAGCGCCGCTTCGCGCATGGTGCGCTTGAACAGGAACACCTGGTCGGCGCGCGAGAGTGCGTCGGCATGGGTGAAGTTGACTTCCAGCTGCGCCGCGCCGGACTCATGGATGAGGGTATCCACGTCCAGCTCCATCGCATCGCAATAGTCGTACATCAGGTCGAGGATCGGGTCGAACTCGTTGACCGCGTCGATCGAGTACGACTGGCGCGCGGTTTCGGCGCGACCGGAGCGGCCGGCCGGCGGCAGCAATGGAAAGTCCGGGTCGGTGTTCTTCTGCACCAGGAAGAATTCCAGCTCCGGTGCCACCACCGGCTTCAACCCGGCGGCGGCGTAGTCGGCGAGCACGCGGCGCAGCACGTTGCGTGGCGCCAATTCGTGCGGCTGGCCGTCGCGGGTGTAGCAGTCGTGGATGACTTGCGCGGTGGGGTCGGTGGCCCACGGCACCATGCGCACGGTGTCCGGGTCCGGGCGCAACTGCATGTCCGAATCCGAGGGCGAAGTCAGCTCGTAGTAGTCGTCGGGATAGTCGCCGGTGACGGTGGTGGCGAAGATGCCTTCGGGCAGGCGCGTGCCGTAGTCGTGCGAGAACTTGTCGGCGGGAATGATCTTGCCGCGCGCGTTGCCGGTGATGTCCGGCACCAGGCATTCAACCTCGGTGATGTGGCGTTCCTTGAGCCAGCGCCGCAGCGAGCTTTCGGGCTGTTCGGGAACCTTCTTGCGCGAGCGGGTGCCAATGGGGGTCATGGGGACGAACGGCTCATGGGGACGAAGTGGCGGCATAGCGACGGCAGGCGTCGCCGAAAGCCTGGAAAATGCCGAGATAGAAAGCGTTGTCGCGCACCCGCCATTCCGGATGCCACTGCACGGCGAGCAGGAAGCCGGGGCCCGGGCCGCGGAAAGCTTCGACCAGGCCATCGGGCGAGACCGCCTCGACTATAAGGCCGTCGGCCAGGCGGTCGATGCCCTGCCCGTGCAACGAATTGACGCGCACCTCCTCGCTGCCGGCGATAGCGGCCAGCCAACCGCCCGCGGCCAGGCGCACCGCATGCGCGGGACCGTACTGCACTTCCAACGCCGCCTCCACGTCCTCGCGGTGATCGACCAGGCCCGGCACTTCCTGCACGCGCGCGTGCAGGCTGCCGCCGAGGGCGACATTGACCTCCTGCAGGCCACGGCAGATCGCCAGGATCGGCAGGCCGCGCGCCAGCGCTGCAGGCACCAGCGGCAAGGTATTGGCATCGCGTGCGGGGTCGTGCGGGTTGCCTTCCCAGCTCGGCGGGCCGGCGTAGTGATGGGGCTCGATATTGCTGGTGGAGCCGGTGAGCAGCAGGCCATCGATCCGTGCCAGCCATTCCTCGGCGGCCAACGGCGGTTGCAGCGTTGGCAACAGCACCGGCGTGGCCTGGGCGCCATCGACCACCGCGCGCACGTACTTCTCGCCGACGGCAAGGAACGGGTGCGGGCCGATGATCTTGCGGTCGGTAGGCAGGCCGACCAGGGCAGGGAGAGCCATGCGAGTTGCTCGTTCTGGCTTGCCGGCAACTTACCCCGGCCGTTTTATTTTTACAACAACGTGGCGGCCACGCCGCGCCGGCGCGCCGTGGAAATGGGCCCTGCCGGGTGCGAGCCGCCCCGGGCCGTTGAGTATTCTTGACAGTCGCCCCCCTCTGCTAAGCTCGGCGCAAGTCCCGATGGCGCCGCTCATGGCCGCGTATTCCGCCCCTTCGACCGCCTCGCCGCTGCCCGCCGAAGACGCCCGCGCGTTGGCAGCGGTCGCCGGCTGCGAGCAGATCGACCTGCTGCTACCCGACACCAATGGCCTGCTGCGCGGCAAGCGCATCACCCGCGATGCCCTGGAGAAGGTTTACCGCGACGGCGTCTGCCTGCCGATGTCGCTGATCGCCACCGACATCACCGGCAACACGGTCGAGGAAACCGGGTTGGGCTACGAGATCGGCGATGAAGACCGCATCTGCCGTCCGATCCCCGGCACCCTGCGGCCGGTGCCGTGGGCCACGCGGCCCAGCGCGCAACTGCTGCTGGAGATGGAAGACGGGGCTGGCGGGCGCTTCGAAGTGGCGCCGCGCGCGGTGTTGCAGCGCGTATTGGCGCGTTTCGCCGCGCTCGGCCTGGTGCCGGTGGTTGCGGTGGAACTGGAGTTCTATCTGTTCGATGCCGTGCCCGACGCACACGGCCGCCCGCAGACGCCGCGCGACCCGCACAGCGGCCTGCGCAGCGACAGCACCCAGGTGTACTACCTGCAGGAGCTGGACGAGCAGCGCGCGTTCATCGATGCCGTCGCCGCCGCCTGCCAGGCCCAGGGCATCCCGGCCGACACCGCCGTGGCCGAATACGCGCCGGGCCAGTTCGAGATCAACCTGCGCCATCGCAACGATGCCGTGGCCGCCTGCGACGAGGCCTTGCTGCTGAAGCGCACGATCAAGGCCATCGCACAGCAACAGCATCGCCTGGCCAGCTTCATGGCCAAGCCATTCGCCGCGCAGGCCGGCAGCGGCCTGCACCTGCACGTGAGCCTGCTCGACCGCAAAGGCCGCAATGTATTCGCCGGTACCCCGCAGGCGCCGGCCGAGGCGATGCTGCACGCCATCGCCGGGCTGCAGGCCGCTGCGCCCGCCTCGCTGCTGCTGTTCGCGCCGCACGCCAACAGCTACCGACGCTTCGTGCCGAATGCCTTCGTGCCGCTCAACGACAGCTGGGGTTTCAACAACCGCACCGTCGCCCTGCGCATCCCGCACAGCGATGCCGCCAACATGCGTATCGAACACCGCATCGCCGGGGCCGACGCCAATCCCTACCTGGTTACCGCCGCGGTGCTGGCGGGCATGCTCGATGGCCTCGAACAACGTCGCCTGCCCGGCCCGGCGACCACCGGCAATGCCTACGCGCAGATCGAAGCGGCCTCGCCGTCATGGCGCGCGGCGATCGAGCAATTCCTCGGCGATGCGTTCATCGCCCGTCACTTCGGCGAACGCTTCCGCCACATCTACGGCCAGCAAAAGCGCCGCGAGATGCTCGACTTCAACGCCCAGGTGCCCGACCTGGACTACACCTGGTACCTGCGGACGGTGTGATGGAACGCACCGGCATCGGCGCGATCCCGCAGAACTGGTACGCCGCCAGCGTCCCGGCCCTGCCCGAACAATCGCCGTTGCGCGGCGCGCAGCGCGCCGACGTGGCGGTCCTGGGCGCCGGCTACACCGGGCTCACGGCGGCTTTGGCGCTGGCCGAGGCTGGGCATCGGGTGATCGTCCTCGAAGCCGAGCGCGTCGGCTGGGGCGCGTCGGGACGCAATGGCGGCCAGGCGATCGTCGGTTACGGCTGCGAGCAATCGACGCTGGAACACCTGGTCGGCAGCGAAGATGCGCGCGTGTTGTTCGATCTCTCGCGCGAAGGCGTGGCGCGCTTGCGCGAGCGCATCCAACGCCACGCCATCGACTGCCACTGGCGCGACGGCTACGCGCACGTCCCCTTGAAACCGCGCCAGACCCGCGCCCTGCGCGCCGGCATCGTCGAGATGGCCGAGCGCTACGATTACCCGCTGCAATGGTGGGACCGCGACACGCTGCGCGCCCAGCTGGGCAGTAACCTTTACCAGGGCGCGGTTTACGACGCGACCAGCGGCCACCTGCATCCCCTGGCCTACGCCCATGGCCTGGCGCGCGCGGCGCTGGCCGCCGGCGTGGTGATCCACGAACGCTCGGCGGTAGTGCGCATCGCGCCCGGCACGCAACCGGTACTGCATACCGCGCACGGCCAGCTGCGCGCGGACTTCGCCGTAGTGGCGGGCAATGCCTTGCTGCGCGGCGTAGCACCAGAACTGGAAGCGCGGATCATGCCGGTGGGCACCTACATCGGCGCGACGCCCGTGCTGGGCGCCGAACGCGCACGCCAACTCATCGGCAACGACATGGCCGTCTCCGACGCCAACTGGGCGCTGGACTATTTCCGCCTCAGCCACGACCACCGCCTGTTGTTCGGCGGCCGCGCCAGTTATTCCGCGTTGCCGCCGCCCGGCTTGCGCGGGCTGATGCAGCGACGGATGGAGCGGGTGTTCCCGCAGCTGCGCGGCGTCGGCTTCGAGTACCTGTGGGGCGGCTACGTCGACATCACCCGCAATCGCGCGCCGGACTGGGGCCGGCTTGGCGACAACCTGTATTACGCGCAGGGATTCTCGGGCCATGGCGTGGCCGCCAGCGGCCTGGCCGGCCAACTGATCGCCGAGGCGATCAGCGGGCAAAGCCACCGGTTGGACGCCTACGCCCGCATCCCGCACCGCCCGTTCCCCGGTGGGCGCGCGCTGCGCACGCCCTTGCTGGTGGCGGCGATGGCCTGGTACCGGATGCGCGATGCGCTGTGGTGAGCGCACGCGCAGCCTGGTGAAATCTCACTGCGTCCCTGTCTGTGGATACCAGAACGCCTCCTGGCCAATGACCGGCCGTAGGCGCGTCGCGTAACGATTGCCAAGATAACGGCGCAGGCCACCGCCGGTGAGGTGGTTGACCATCGCGCCGAACGCCATGGACTGGTCGAGCAGCAACATGCACTGGCTGACCGTGCCGGCGCCAACATCGACGCTATCCCTGAAGCCGTAGCGCGCGTCGTATACGCCAGGGAAGTTGGCGCGCAGCTTGCGCAGGTTGGCCAGCGCCGCTTGCGGCTCCAGCTCGATCGGCAGGAACACCGCGTGCGGCGTCACCACCGCGCCGGCGCGTGCGGCCTCGTTCTGCCCCAGCGGCGAATAACCGCCAATGCCCATCGGCGGTGCGCCGTACTCGGTGTAGCCACGGGTGGCGGGAATCATCGCCGGCGAAAAGCCCCAATAGCCATGTTCGGCCAAGCCGAAGCGTACCTGTGCGGCCGCCATCTGCGGATGCGAACGCCCCCAGCTGTGCGGCGCCCACTCGGTTTCGGGAATCAGCAGGTTCGGCATGAAGCTTTCGAACATGCTGCCGCCCCAAGAGGGCAGGAAGCGATGTTCGCCGTAGGTCTGCGTGTACTCATACACGCGTACTCCCTCGTAGGTGCGGAACTGTTCGGGGTTCGGCTGGCCCTTCCAGATCGGCCAGCGATCAACGCGGTAGTACTGCGAGCCGGGCACTTTTCCCTCGCCGATGGCCAGGTAGGAAATGATCCGCGCCTCGGTCAACAGATCGTAGGTCCCGCTGGAAAAGGCACGCTTGCCCAGGTCGTAGTTGTTGTAGAACTGGCCCTTGTCCGGGTGCAGCATCGCGGCGAAATCCATTTTCGCCAGCAGCGCCTCGGCGCGCGGCTTGAGCACCGGATAGCTCTCTGCCATCAGCGCCAGGCCTGCTGCCAGCCAGGCGTTGTCCACCGACGACACGGTGCTGCCGTCGATTCGCGGTCCATCGACTTTGGCCGCCCACAACAGCAGGCCGCCAGGGGCCCCGGCGGTGGCGGCGTCGCGTTGCAGCTTTTCGACCGCATCGAGCACCGGCAGCAATTTTTGCCGGGCCTGCTGCTCGCCGATCAAGCCCAGGTCGCGCGCACCCAGCACGCTCCAGACGTAGGCGCCGACGTTGGCAATGAAGGTGTAGTCGGTACGCGAGACGCTGCCATCGTTCTCGAAGCACAGCTTGTCCGACGGCAACGCCTTGCCGGTGTCGAACAACTGGATCGAATTCCACATCGCCTCGGCATAGGCGCGCACCTCCTGACGCTCGGCAGTATCGGGCGGCCGCGCGGGGGGCGGGACCGACGGAACGGGCGGCGTGGGTCGCGGCGGTTTGGGCGGCTTGACCGGCTTGGCGGTGCTCGTCGGACGCCCACCGGCGGGGCCCCCTGCCCACTGGCTTGCCACTGCACCGGTCACGAGCAGGGCCAGGGCCAGCCCGGCCCAGACCCAGATGCCAGCCTTGTGCAGGACGGCGGATACCGAGGATCGGAATCCAGAGAAGGAGTTGAAACGACGCATTTGAGCCTCCCAGGCAGCGATGCCGGCAGCCGACGTTGCCGGTCCCTGCACAAAACCACCTGTCCCCGCGCAGAACCATGCGATTAATCTCCCCTCCACCGATATCGCGCGCCAAGCGATTCCGTGAAGCCGCTCAAGTTTCCACGGTGCCGGCCGCTACCCTGGCGACCCTTCCCATCCGGTCCCCGGATCCATGCCCTCCGTTCCCGCCAGCCCCTATGAAGACGGCAGCCCCCTCCCCCAGCGCATCCTGCTGGTAGAGAATTCGCGCACCTTCACCACGCTGCTGCGCGAGGCGATCGAACAACGGGTGGAACTGCCGGTCACCATCGTCTCGACGCTGGCCGAAGCGGCCCGCGTGCTGGACGAAGAGGAAGGTTGGTTCCTGGTCCTGACCGGCCTGGTGCTGGTGGATGGCGACCGCGACCAGGTGGTTGAGTTCTTCACCGCCCGCGGCCTGCCGACCGTGGTGGTCAGCGGCGTATACGACGAAGACCTGCGCCGGCGCGTGCTGCAACAGCAGATCATCGACTACGTGGTCAAGAACGCCCCCGGCAGCATCGACTACCTGGCCTGGCTGGTGCAGCGCCTGGAGCGCAACCGGCGCATTTCCGCATTGGTGGTGGACGACTCGTTGTCGGCGCGCGCCTACGCCTCCGCCCTGCTGCAGATGTACGGCTACCGGGTGGTGGCGGTGGCCGACGGCATAGCGGGCCTGCAGGCCATCGAGCAGGACCCGAGCATCCGCCTGGCGATCGTCGACCAGGAAATGCCCGGCATGGAGGGCGTCGAGTTCACCCGACGCCTGCGCGGCCTGCGCAGCCGCGACAAGGTCGCGGTGATCGGCATCTCCGGCAACACCGAGGCCTCGCTGATTCCACGTTTCCTCAAGAACGGCGCCAACGACTTCCTGCGCAAGCCCTTCTCGCGCGAAGAATTCTTCTGCCGCGTCTCGCAGAATGTGGACCAGCTCGAACTGATCGGCACGCTGCAGGATCTGGCGACGCGCGACTACCTCACTGGCCTGCCCAACCGCCGCCATTTCCTCGAACAAAGCCAACGCAGCCTGCCGCGCCTGCTGGCCGACCGCCAGAGCGTCACCGCGGCGATGGTGGACATCGACCACTTCAAGCACATCAACGACACCTGGGGCCACGAAGCTGGCGATGACGCCCTGCGCGCGGTCGCCCAGGCAGTCGCCGCCCATGCGCGCCCGCAAGACCTCGCCGCGCGCTTCGGCGGCGAAGAATTCTGCCTGCTGGTCCCGGGCCTGGCGCCGGGCGAAGCCGCTGGCTACTTCGAGCGCCTGCGCCAGCACATCGAATCGCTGCGCGTGCAGGTGGGCGACCAGGAACTGCGCATGACGGTGAGCATCGGCTTCTGCACCGCGCGCCGCCACGACGAATCCTTGCACCACCTGTTGGGCGAAGCGGACAAGCACCTGTACCTGGCCAAGGCCGGCGGTCGCAATCGGTTGAGCTACGCGGCCCCCGCAGGCGCAGCCGCGGCTTGAAGGACCAAAGTCCCGCTGAAGCTTCCGCGCCTCAGCGCTCCAGATACTTCCGCGACAGCAACAACGCCCCCAAGCTCACCGCCGCCGCCAGCGCCAGGTACGCGCCGACGGCCGGTAAGCCATAGCGCTCGGCCAGGCCGGTGGCGATATACGGCGCCGGTGCCGCCCCGAGGATGCCGGCCAGGTTGAACGAGAGCGACGCGCCGGTGTAGCGCACTGGCACCGGATACAGCTGCGCCAGCAAAGTGCCGCATGGGCCGTAGGTCAGGCCCATGAAGAAGAA
>DATCVI010000236.1:0-8001 GCA_036566925.1 Stenotrophomonas sp. | reverse complement strand
GCGCGCGCGAGTAGTTGCTCCGCAAGATGGTGCTGTCGTTGACATCAAACCTAATCCCAGCGGAACCTACGGAAATCAGGTCGTGATTGATCATGGCAATGGTGTTTTCTCTCAGTCTGCACATTTGGACACGGTGACCGTCAAGCCAGGCGCGCTAGTGAACGGCGGGCAAGACATTGGCACGGTGGGTAGAACTGGCAATACTCCTTCGCTCGGCGACTCGCACTTGCACTTTGAAATCCGCCTGGGTGGCTCTGCTCCGAGAGCGGCGGGCGGCAATGTGACTGATCCTGTCCCATACTTGACCGAACCTTGAGATATCTATGAGAACACCCCTGCTGATGACAATTTTCATCGCAACTTCTTGTCATGCAACTGAGGATCGCGTTATGCAGGCTTCCACTAGTGCGCAAGACTACGGAGCAGTTGCCTCGGTCGGTGATACGCCGAAAGATATGTCTAAATTCGCGAGCTCTGACTGTTATGGATCTGCGCTTGAGGACTGCACAGCCCGGGACAACGATGGCAGGCAATACGTGTTCTTCGACGGAGCACTGTCGCGTATCTCAATGAGTAAAAAAGATCTGAGGCCTGGGGCGAAGTTGCCGGCAGGGATACTATTCGGCGAGGACATCGAACAGGCAAGAAGGAAGGCGTCGAGTGTCCTTCGGATCAGATTTAATCGAGCCGAGATTGATGGCAGGATAGTTTACAGCTCGGAACTCAGTCTCAAATCTGCTGCCGGTATAAGGTACTCAGTCGAATTGCTTGCCGACGATCGGGGTCAGTTGGAGCAGGTGGTCGAAAGGACTGACTTCTAATCCCCAAGCTAATCGCAGTTCAACCGCGATGGCGGTGAAGGACGAGGTTCGCATTGGACCGGCCAGCCTTTCGTAGACACCCAGAGGCCATAATCCATGGCAACGGTAGAGGTGTTTATGAGCGTCAGGCAGTACACGGACGAGTTTAAGGCTGAGGCGATCAAGCAGGTGGTCGAGCGCGGGTTCACGGTGGTGGAGGTGGCCGCACGGATCGGGGTGCCCAAGCACATGCTGTACGGCTGGGTGCAGGGGCGAGGAAGGCGGCACGCACGAGTCACGCAGACACGCCCGCGGCCAGCGATTCGGCCGAGGTCAGGCGACTGAAGGCCGAACTCAAGCGCGTGACCGAGGAGCGTGACATCCTAAAAAAGGCCGCCGCGTACTTTGCCAAGGGGTAAGGGCGAAGTACGCGTTCATGAGCCGGCGCGGAAACTGCCACGACAACGCAGTGGCCGAGAGCTTCTTCAGTGCGTTGAAGAAGGAGCGGATCAAGCGGCGGATCTACCCGAATCGGGATGTGGCGCGGTCCGACGTGTTCGACTACATCGAGATGTTTTACAACCCAGTCAGGCGGCACGGTTCCGCTGGCGACCTGTCACCAGTAGAGTTTGAGCGGCGCTACGCGCAAAGCGGCAACTGAGTGTCTATGAAACTCTGGCCGGTCCACGCCGATATATGACAGGGCGGCGACACAAGAGCTTGTGGATACCTTTTATTCCACTGGACGAGTGAGGCAAATTTTCTTTAATGATCCCAAAATTGAAGGTGTCAGGCCGTTGGCTGGTCATGACGACCATCTCCACATACAGGTTCAACCATGAAGACTCAACTCTATCTCGCACTTGCGACTACGCTTTTGTTTTCCGGTGCTACCGTTGCTGCTGAATTTAAGAAGTTGGAGGGGAGCTATGCCTTGACTTCGGAGAGCATGGTCGATCCCGCGCCCGATGCAAAACATGATCGTCTTGTAGTCTTTATAGAGGGCAGCGCAGCTAAAGAGGCTTATCAGGCCATGTCAGCGCCCGCCCGAAAAAATGCCTGTGACGCAGCAATAAGAACCAAAACGGCGGGGGGTTTGGCTTGCTCAAGAAATCTCTCTCGGGACGACTACCAGTGTACGGTTGGGGTCCTGCTGAAAAGTGGGGCTTCTGTGAGCGCAGTAGCATGCTGAGTGCCGTATTCGTCAACCCCTGGACCTCACGCCGTCGGCCTCGACACGGCTGCCTCGGTGCTTCGCGAGACAGGGTGACCGCGTGCGTCACAACGGCGACGGCCTTCGGGGTGGACCGGACAGCGAAGGGGGTTTGGATTGCTTATCAAAGCGAACAAATCTGGCTTCATTGCCCCGCGAAGTGAACATCGTCAGTATCGCTGGGCCGCGGTCCTTTGGCACGTTTAATCGTCCACAATGAAGAAGGTCATTACAGGCCCGATCAAGAGATTAAACGACCTCAGCGCTGCGGAAGTGGCGAGCATGATCGAAGCGGATTCGGCGTTATCGCCGGAAGGCAATAGCGAGTTCGGCTCCTGCGCACTGGATGAGTTTCTCCACAACGCCACGTTGTCGCGTCCCGAGTTGCTAGAGATCAGACGGCTGATCCTAGAGGGCATGTATGTTCCAGTTGCAGGGAGCGATCATCTCGAGGTGAACAAGGAACATCTCTTGCGGGCAGCGGCGCACCTGAGGCAGGGCGGCATCTTCTAGTCAGCTGGGCCGGGTTTTACCTTCGGTTGCCAGCTCAAACCCTCAATCCGTAGCCCGCAACCCATCCACATCCAGAATCAACGCCATCCGCCCATCGCCGATCAGCGTCGCACCGGCATAGCCCGGCAGCCCGCGCAACGACTTCGGCAGCGGCTTGATCACCACTTCCTCGCGGCCACGCACCTGGTCCACCACCAGCCCGAAGCGCGCTTCGCCGGCCTGCAGCAGCACCACCGTCAGTAAGGTAGCCGGCTCAGGCTCAACCCCGAGCCAACGCCGCAGATCAATCAGTGGCAAGGTATGCGAGCGCCGATCCAGCACGGCCCGTCCATCGAACCAACCCAGCGAAGTCTGCGGTGCATGCAGCACTTCGACCACGCGCGCCAGCGGCAGGGCGTAGACATGCTCGCCCGCCTGCACCAGCAAGGTCGGCAGGATCGCCAACGTCAGCGGCACGCGGATCATGAAGCGGCTGCCGCGGCCGAGTTCGGATTGGATCTGGATGGTGCCGCTGAGTTCGCGGATTCGCGATTGCACCACGTCCATGCCGACGCCGCGGCCGGAAATATCGG
The DNA here is from genome assembly GCA_036566925.1 of Stenotrophomonas sp. Lineage (GTDB taxonomy): Bacteria > Pseudomonadota > Gammaproteobacteria > Xanthomonadales > Xanthomonadaceae > Stenotrophomonas_A. The sequence goes on along the minus strand of DATCVI010000236.1, from coordinate 4,903 downwards.
TCACTTCTGCCTTGGTCGAAAAGCCCGGCAGGAAGATCAGGTGCAGGCATTCGTCGGTGGTCAGGCGCGCGGCGGCTTCGATGTCGATCAGGCCCTTTTCGCGGGCCTTTTCGCGCAAGCGCTCGGGGTCGATGCCGGCGCCGTCGTCCTGCACTTCGATGCTGACGTAGTCGCCTTCCTGCTGCGCGGACAGACGCACATGACCACTGCGCGGCTTGCCGGTCGCCTCGCGTAACGCTGGGGTCTCGACGCCGTGGTCGATGGCGTTGCGCACCAGGTGCACCAAGGGGTCGGCCAGGGCTTCGACCAGGTTGCGGTCGAGTTCGGTCTCGGCGCCGATCAGTTCCAGCTCGACTTCTTTCTGCAGCGAGCGGGCGACGTCGCGGGCAACCTTCGGGAAGCGCGAAAACACCTTGCCGACCGGCTGCATGCGCGTGCGCATCACCGCCGATTGCAGGCGCGCGGTGGCGATGTCCAGGGTGCTGACGGCGCGGTCGAGTTCTTCGTCGCGCAGGCGCGCGCGCAAGGTCTTCAGGCGGTTGCGCGAGAGCACCAGTTCGCCGATCAGGTTGACGATCGCGTCCAGGCGCTTGGTGTCCACGCGCACGGTTTGTTCGACTTCGGTCGCCGGCTTGGCCGGTGCGGCTGCGACTGCCTTGGGTGCAGGTGCCGGGCGCGCGGGGGCCGCGGGCGCGGCCGAAGGGCGTGTTCCGGGTGCCTCGTCGCCATGCAGTTGGTCGAGCAAGGCTTCGAATTCGTCTTCCAGGCTGAGGCTGTCGCCGGCTACCGGCGTCTTGGCCGGCGCATGGACTACAGGTGCACTCGCATCGAATTGCGCAATCAACGATGCCGGGGCGTGCTTGGGCTCGCGCCCGCCGCCGACCGCGTCGAGCATGTCCTGCAGGTAGTCCAGCGACTGCTGCGCGGCATCGAAGTGCTGCGCCAACAGGTGTACTTCACCCGAGCGCGCCTTGCCGAGGGTGTCTTCGGCGGCATGGCACAGCTCGACCATGGCGTGGATCGCCAGGAAGCCGGCGCCGCCCTTGAGGGTGTGGAAGCCGCGGAAAACGGCATTGAGCTGTTCGCTGTCGTCGGGTGCCTGTTCCAGCGACACCAGCTGTTCGCCGAGGCGGTCCAGGATCTCCTGGGCCTCGACGATGAAATCGGCGGCAATGTCGTCCGGCACGGCACTCATGGTTACAGCCCCAACTCCGAAAGCAGGTCGTCGGCGTCGACTTGCGACACCGCGTGACGGTCGAGCCCGGCCACCACCGGGCCGGCCAGGCCATCCTTCTCGCGCGGCGCTTCCTTCGGCGGCAGGCCGAGCGCGCCGAAGCCTTCGTGCACGCGGCGCACGATGCCGGCGACGCGGCGGATGATCTGCCCGGTGAGATCCTGGAAGCTCTGGGTGAGCGCCATCTCGGTGAGGTTGTGGCGGATTTTGTCCAGGATTTCGCCCTGGGTGGTGTCCAGTCCGCCGGCCACCAGCTGGTCGGCCAGGGCGCGGCATTCTTCGGCCAGGTCCAGGGTGCGGTGGCTGGCCTGTTCGGTCATCGCCACGACGTGGTCCAGGCGCGCGCAGGCGTCGTCGAGTTCGCCGGCTTCGCTCGGCACGGTCGGCAGCTCGCCCAGCGCCTGGCCGAGCTCGCGTGCGAGGCGGCTCAGGCCCTGCATCATCGGGCGCGTGCGCCAGGCGGCGAGGGTGTCGACTTCACGGCGCCAGGCGGTCTCATCGCCGCTTTCCAGCGCGTCGAGCGCGCCTTGCAGGCGTTCGATCAACAGCCGGCGTTCTTCCTGGGGCTGGAGCGCGGCGTTCATCAGGCGGTCGCCGTCAGGCGCTCGAACACCTTGCCGAGTTTCTCGGCCAGGGTCTGCGCGGTGAACGGCTTGATGATGTAGCCGTTCACGCCGTTCTGCGCTGCTTCGATGATCTGCTCGCGCTTGGCTTCGGCGGTCACCATCAGCACCGGCAACGTGCGCAGCTTCTCATCGGCGCGGATCGCCTTGAGCAGCTCGATGCCGGTCATGCCCGGCATGTTCCAGTCGGTGACGACGAAGTCGAACGGGGCTGCGCGCAGCGCGGCCAGGGCGCTGTTGCCATCCTCGGCCTCGGCGGTGTTGGTGAAGCCCAGGTCGCCGAGCAGATTCTTGACGATGCGACGCATCGTCGAGAAGTCGTCCACGATCAGAATGCGCATGTTCTTGTTCACGGTGTTGCTCCTACTTCATCAAAATTTGGCGAAGGCTCACTCATCGTCCGTCATGCCCGCGTCGGCCAGCTCGAAGGCCTTCAGGCGGCCGCGCAGGCGCACCACGGCCTGGCCATGGATCTGGCACACGCGCGATTCGCTGACGCCGAGGACCGCGCCGATTTCCTTCAGGTTCAATTCCTGCTCGTAGTACAGCGACAGCACCAGCTGTTCGCGCTCGGGCAGCAGGCCGATGGCCTTGCCCAACTCGCGACCGAACTCGCCGCGCTCGAACAACTGCTGCGGGTTGGGGCCGCCGCGGGCCACGGTATCCAGCTCGCCGTGGTCCTCCACTCGCGATTCCAGGCTCAGCACCTGGCCGCGCGCGGCGTCTTCCATCAGCCGCAGGTATTCCGGCAGCGGGATGTCCATGGCCGCGGCCACTTCGGTGGCAGCGGCGGCGCGGCCGGTGCTCTGCTCGATCTTGCGGATCGTCGCGGCGGCGTCGCGGGCGCGGCGGTGCACCGAGCGCGGCACCCAGTCGCCACGGCGGATCTCATCGATCATCGAGCCGCGGATGCGGATCGAGGCGTAGGTTTCGAACGAGGCGCCCTGGTCTGCGTCGTAGGAGCGCGAGGCTTCAAGCAGGCCGATCATGCCGGCCTGCACCAGGTCGTCGATCTCCACGCTGGCGGGCAGGCGCGCGGCCAGGTGGTGGGCGATGCGCCGCACCAGGTCGGCGTGCTGGGTGATGACGTCGGTGCCATCGCTGGCGCGCTGGACCGCGCGGTATTGGGCGGCCGCGTTCATGCCGCCACCCCGCGCTGGATGATGCGTTCGACGAAGAATTCGACGTTGCCGCGCGGCGCGGTCGGGGCCTGCCAGCGCGAGGTGCGGCGGGCGATCTCGGCAATCGCCAGGGCCGAGGGGCTGGCCGGGTAGGCCTTGATCACCGGCTGCTGGCGCTGCACCGACAGGCGCAGCCAGTCGTCCTGCGGCACGTGGCCGAGGTAGTTCAGCGAAACATCGCCGAGGAATTTTTCGCAGACCCGCGACAGCTTGTCGTACAGCAGGCGGCCTTCGTTGGGGTCGCGCACCATGTTGGCGACGATCTGCAGCCGGTCCACGCCACGCTCGCGCGAGAGCACCTTGATCAGGGCATAGGCGTCGGTGATCGAGGCCGGCTCGTCGCAGACCACCACCACGGTGTCCTGCGCGGCCTGGCAGAAGGTCAGCACGCTGTCGGTGATGCCGGCGGCGGTGTCGATGACCATCACGTCGAGGTCGCGTTCGAGTTCGGAGAACACGTTGACCAGGCCCACGTGCTGGGCCGGGGCCAGTTCGGCCATGTGCCGGCGGCCAGAGGCGGCCGGGACCACCAGCACGCCGCCGGGGCCTTCCAGCAGCACTTCTTCCAGCGTGCAGCGGCCGGCGATGAGGTCGGCCAGGGTGAACTTCGGCGACAGTCCGAGGACCACGTCGAGGTTGGCCAGGCCGAGGTCGGCGTCCAGCAGCAGCGTGCGCTTGCCCATATCGGCCAGCGCCACCGCCAGGTTGGCCGAGAGGTTGGTCTTGCCGACGCCGCCCTTGCCACCGGTCACGGCAATGGTCCGCACCGGGCCCAGGGGCTCGCTACGGGTTGCCGACAGGGGGAAGGCGTTGGTCAGCTTGGCGTATTCACGCGACGGCATGGTTCTGCTCCGGAGTACAGGGCTTATCGGCAGCGCGGCGCAAATCTTCAAGGCGCAGCACCAGGCTGGCCGCGTTGGCACGGTGGAGGTCGTCGGGTACACGCTGTCCGTCGGTGACCCAGGTGATCGGCAATTGGTGGTCCACGACCACGGACAGGGCGCTGCCGAAGCGGCCGGTCTCGTCGAGCTTGCTCAGCACCACGCCTTGCGGGCGGGCGGCGGCGAAGCGGCGCACGACCTCGTCGAGGTCGGCGAAATGGGCGTTGGCCGGCAGCACCAGCAGCGAAGTCACCTGGCGCGCGCCGCGCAGCCAGTTGAGCTGGGCGGCCAGGGCGCGGTCGCGCTGGCCCATGCCGGCGGTGTCGATCAGCACCAGCTTGTAGTCGGCCAGGCGTTCGAGCAGGGCGACCAGGCCGTGGTCGCTGTCGGCCTCGTGCACGGCGATGCCGAGCTGGCGGCCGTAGCTGTAGAGCTGTTCGCGGCCGCCAACGCGCTGGGTATCGGTAGTGACCAGGGCGACGTCGCGCGGGGCGTGCTCGGCAGCGAAGCGCGAGGCCAACTTGGCAATCGTGGTGGTCTTGCCGGCGCCGGTCGGGCCGACCAGGGCGATCACGCCGCCGGTCTGCAGGGGGTCGATCGGGGCGACGGGCAGGCGCTTGGACAGCAGCCCCAGCATCAGGCCGCGGCCGCGATGCAGCTCGGTCTCCGGCGGGATCTGCAGGGCGATGTCGCGGGTCAGGCCGGCGTCGAAGCCGTAGTCGTCCATCAACTCCAGGGCCTGGGCGCGCACCGGCGAGCCGCGCAGGCGCTCGTCGGTAAGGCGGTTCATTTCGCGCTCGATCATCTGCCGCATCAGCGCCAGTTCGTCGCGCAACTGCGCCAATTGTTCGTCGCTCTGCGGCGCCGGCAGGCTCGGTACACCGGCAATCGCCGGTGCGGCCGGCACTTCGACCGCCAGCGGCGCCGGCGCGGCGATGGCCGGCAGGGTGGCGGCGAGGTCGAACTCGGTCTCGGCTTCGCGCG
>DATCVI010000235.1:0-20571 GCA_036566925.1 Stenotrophomonas sp. | reverse complement strand
TGCAGTTCACCGCCGACTTCCACAAGTCCCGCGGCGACGCCGGCATGGCGCAGATAAGCCACGACCACGTCGACGCCATGACCCTTGGCAATGCCCGAGAGATCCAATGCCACGCCACCGGGTTGCAGCAGCTTGCGCGCGCGCGCATCCCATTGCAGGCGTTGCCAGCCGACGCGGGCACGGGTGGTCGCGAGTGCGCCGTCGGCCGGAATGCGCAACGGGCCCCGCGCCGCACCGAAGCCCCATAGCGCCACCATCGGGCCCACCGTGGGATCGAACGCGCCGCCACTGGCCGCGGCGATTTCCAGCGCAATCTCCATCACATGGCCAAAGCCACCCGGCAACACGATGTCGCTGCCGGACGCGGCGTCGTTGTAGCGGCTGATATCCGAATCCGCTTCCCAGGTGCTCATCTGCGCGACGACCTCGTCCAGCGCCGCCTGGATGCCGGCGTGCAGCCCGTGCAGGTCACGACCACGGCGCATCACTGCCTGGACGCGCCACGTCGTGCCCATGGTCGCGCCGCCGAGTGCGGCGATTTCGAGGTCGGGGGAGGCGTCGTTGGACATACGCGATGCAGCGCGGGGCGCAGACACGCCCCGCACGCAGCCGTTGCTTACTGCGGCAACACTTCCAGCGTGGCGACGTAGCTGAGGCGACGCTGCTTGGCCTGCTTGACCGAGGTCTTCTTGTCGTCGGTGCTCGCTTCCAGCCAGTACATGCCGGCTTCGGGCCAGGTCACGCTGAAGCTGCCCTTGGCGTCAGTGGTGACCTTGATCTCGTCCTGGGCGTTGCGATACCGGGTGCCGCCGCGAATGATCTCGACTTCCAGGCCGGCTGCCGGCTTGCCGTCGATCTGCAGCTTGAAGGTGGCGGCCTCGCCGGCGAACAGATCGTTGGGGTGGGTCACCGGCACCAACTCCAGGCCCTTGCCGCTGGGCTTTAGCGCGACCTCGTTCGGCGCGCCGCGGGTGACGAAGGTCTCCACCCGGCCGGCCTGCTGCGACACCTGCAAGTCCTGCGCATCCTTGGGCACTTCGCTGGCGAAGCTGGCTTCGTTGCCGCGCCAGCGCTTGGGCTTGCCATCCTGCTTCCAACTCGCCATCAGGCCGGCGTTGACCACCGCCAGGCGATAGGTGCCGGGCTGGGTCAGTTCCACATCGAACACGCTGCGGAACTTGCCGGTCGCGGCATTCTGCGGCTGCAGCTGGCTGCCATCGGGCGCGGTGATCACCAGGCCCTCCAGGCGCAGCGGCACGTGGTTGAGATAGAACAGGTCGTTGGACACAGCTGCATCCACGCTGATCCACGGCTGTTCGCCAGCAATCACGGTCTGCGAGGGCAGCAGCCAGGCTTTGTGCGCCATCGCGGCCGGTGCAAGAACGAGTACGGCGGCCGCGGCGAACGCGGCGACTAGGGAACTGCGCTTCATGTGCTTTCCTTGGTAGTCGATGGAATGAGGGGCGCTACGCGCTTACGGACGAACCGCGAGCGACACCGCGCCGAGTTCGCTGCTGCCCTGTGCCTTGCCCTGCTGCGCGCCGCCGCCCCACTGGAACGGCACCTTCAGCAGCTCGCGCCCGCCCACTTCGCGCGCCGCTTCGACCACCAGGGTGTATTGCCCCGGCTTGAGGTCGCGCAGCTGGGCCTGGCTGAAGGACAGCGCATGCGTGCCAACCGGGCGCGTGGGGCCGGTGACGCCGTCGATCGGCAATTGCGCGCTGCGGCCGCTCTTGCGCCACCACTGGCGCAGGTCCGGCAGCCACTTGGTGCCATGGCCCTCTGCGGTGCCTTTGTTCTGGTACCAGACCGCCAGGTTCTGCGCGACCTGCGCATCGGCGCCCTCGACCCACACCGCCACATACGGGCGGTGATATTCGGCGACGTCGATCTTGGGGATCTCGACGTTGACCTCGAGCGTGGCGGCATAGGCGGGGGTGACCAGCAGGCCGCCGACGGTAAGGGAAAGCGTGAGGGTGGCGCGCATGTAGCGTCTCCGAAGCAGATCAGTAAAGGTCAATGGATCAGGAGCACGGCGATGAGCAGCGGCAACAACAGGCCCAGGCCGACCAGCGGCCAGGTCATGCGACGTTGCCGCGCGTGCATCTGCAGCAGGAACAGGCCGGTGACGCAGAACACCAGGCAGGCAATGGCGAACAGGTCGATGAACCAGCCCCACGCCGGGCCGGCATTGCGGCCCTTGTGCAGGTCGTTGAAGTACGAGACCCAACCGCGCACGGTGCGTTCGTATTCGATCGCGCCGCTGCGCCGGTCGATGCTCAGCCACGCATCCTCACCCGGGCCTGGCAGCGACAGATAAACCTCCTCTGGCGACCACTCGGCGGGCTGGCGGGCCAGGCGCAGGGAAAGCTCGCCGGACAGCCAGGAGGCGACCGCAGCCGGTAACGGCGCATTGCCTTCCTCCGGCCCCCGCAAGCGTTGCAGCAGCGGCGCCGGCAGTTCGAGCTGCCGCTGCGTGACCTGCGGCTTGGCTTCGATCGCGGCGGCATGATTGAGCGTGAGCCCGGTGGCCGCGAACAACAGCATGCCGACCAGGCACACCGCCGAGCTGATCCAATGCCACTGATGCAACGTGCGCAGCCAGAAGCCGCGGCGCTGCTGTTGCGTGGCCAGGTCGGAAGAGGGATCGGACAAGCCGGTTACCGCCGCGGTAAGGGGAAACGCCATTCTATCCAATTGAGAATGGATCGCAATTGCGGGCAACGCGATCTCAGGTGTCCGACCAACTGCGTAAAAGGTTGTGATAGACGTTGGTCAAGCGAAGCAGGGAGCCGCGATCAGCCTCGGATTGCGTCAGCGCCTGGATCGCCGCATCCAGTTCGAACAGCAGTTGTCGCTGTTGCCCGTCGCGCACCAGGCTCTGCACCCAGAAGAACGACGCCAGCCGCGCCCCGGAGGTGACCGCCGCCACCCGGTGCAAGCTGCTGGAGGGATACAGGATGAGGTCGCCGGCAGGCAGCTTGACCTCGTGCTCGCCGTAGGTGTCGCTGACGATCAGCTCGCCGCCCTCGTATTCCTCCGGCTCGCTCAGGAACAAGGTGCACGACAGGTCGCTGCGCACGCTGGAGGCTGGCTGGCCTTCGCCACCGGTCACGGTCATCACCGCGCCGTCGACGTGGAAGCCATAGTGGCCGCCGCCCTGGTAGCGATTGAAACGCGGCGGCACGGTGCGCAAGGGCAGCGCCGCGGCGAAATACAACGGGCTGCGCGCCAGCGCATTGAGCACGGCCTGGCCAAGTTGCTGCTTCAGCGGCGAGGCGTCCGGGAGCTGTTGGTTACGCTTGACCTGCGCGCCCTGCGCGCCGACGGTTTCACGACCGTCTGTCCACTCGGCGGCGTCGAGTTCACGCCGGAAGCGGGCCACTTCTTCTGCGCTCAGGACGCCCGGGATGTGCAGCAGCATCTGGTTTTCCCCGCATGCGGACGCCTCCGCGAGGGAGGCGTCCATGGCTCAAGACGACACGATATGCGCGCGAATCAGAAGCGCAGGTTGGCCGTCAGCGTAAAGGTGCGCGGCGCACCCGGGCTGTAGCGGTAACCGCTCTTGTTGATGCCGCCCACGTACTCCTTGTCGAACAGGTTATACGCGTTCAAGCGCAGGTCGAAGTGGTCGTTGAACGGATAGGTGACCACCGCGTCCCACACGGTGTAGGACTTCACATAGGCCGGCGTGCCGATCGCGCTGTCGGTGCCGCGCTTCATCTCGCCGCTGTAGCGCACGCCGCCGCCCACGGTGAGGTTGAACGGCAGGGTGTAGGTGCTCCACGCGGTGAAGGCACTGTCGGGGGTGTAGGCCAGGTCGGTGCTCCCATCCTGGGCGACGTTGCTGCCTTGCTTCACCTGCGCATCCATCTTGGTGTAGCCCGCCGACACCGACCAGTTTTCGCTGATGCGTCCGACCGCCGACAACTCCACGCCTTCGACCCGCTTCTCGCCAGTCTGGTAGAAAATATTGGGGTTGGTCGGGTCCGGTGCGATCTCGTTGGTGACCTCGGTGCGGAACAGCGCCATCGTCACCAGCAGGTTCTGCTCGAAGAAGCTCCACTTGGTGCCGACCTCGGCGGTCTTGGCCTTCTGCGGATCGAGGTTGGGGTTGTTGAGGTTGTTGGCCGCGGTGCTCAGCTCCAGCGCGCTGCCGCCCGGCGGCTGCTGCGAGACGGCGTAGTTGGCGTAGACGCTCACGTCCTCGTTGACCTTGTAGACCGCGCCCAGCTTCCAGTTGAACAGCGTGTCCTTGGCGGTGGCATCCACCCCCGGGACGATGCTGCCAGCGGGCAGCGTGCCGCACACCGGGCCGCCACGGGCGCCGCACACGACCAGGCTGTCGAAATCGGTGTCGTAATGATCCACGCGCACGCCGCCGGTGACCAGGAAGCTATCGCCGAACTTCAGCGTGTCGAAGGCATAGGCCGAGTAGGTCGTGGTGCGGCCTTCGGCGTAGGCGCCGTTGCGGCCCCAAACCAGTCCATCCACGTTCCAGTCCGGGTTGTACAGGTTGGCCGCCGGCCAGGCACCGCTGCGGGTCGCCACGCCCCAGCTCTTGAGTTCCTCGCGCGTGGCTTCGATGCCGGTGCTGAGGTTGTGGACCACGCTGCCGGTGGTGAAATCCCAACGCAGGTTCAACTGGTCGGTCAGGATCGTGTATTGCTGGTCCTTGAAGGTCGGCGTACTGCGCGCCAGCGTCCAGGTCGAAGGATCGGCCGGGTTCGGGGTGAGCAGGTTCGCCGCGGTCACCATGAATGCGGTGAGCATGTAGTCCTGCTCGTTCTGGCCCCAACGCGCGGTGTTGGTCAGCTTGAGCGTGTCGGAGAAGTCGTGCTCGAAGCGGAACGTGGCCATCTTCGATTCGACATCGTCGTGGTCGTGGCGAGTGCCGTAGAAATTCTCGGTATCCACCTTCGGCACAGTGGCCAGCCACGGGCGACGCGGATCTGGCGAGGAATAACCTGGCAGGCCAATCGTCGGCACGCTGCCGTCGGGGATGTTGTCCTGCTTCACGTACAGCAGGTCGATGTAGTAGCGGGTGTCGCCGTCCAGGCCGAAGGCCAGGCTCGGCGCCACGCCCCAGCGCTTGTTCTGCACGTGGTCGCGGCCGACGGCGTCGCTGTCCTGGCCCATGACGTTGAGGCGGAACGCGGCGCCCGGGTTGCCTAGGGTCTGGTTCCAGTCGGCGGTGACGCGGCGCTGGCCGTCGACGCCGCCGGTCAGCGACGCGGTGGTGGCATTGGTGCCGAACGGCCGCTTGGTGATCAGGTTGATCGCACCGGTCGGCGCGCTGCGGCCGGTGTCGGTGCCCGCCGGGCCCTTCGTCACTTCGATCTGTTCGATATTGAAGACATCGCGCGAGATCGAGCCGAGATCGCGGATGCCGTCGACGAAGATGCTCGAGGAGCTGTCGAAGCCGCGCATGTACACGGTATCTCCGGTGCTCGTGTTGCCGTTTTCGCCGACATAGAACGTGCCCACGCCAGGGCTGTTGCGCAGCGCCTCGGTCAAGGTGGTCGCGCCCTGCTCATTGAACAGGTCCTTGCTGATGATGTTGACCGTCTGCGGCGTGTCCTGCAGGGATTGCGTGAACTTCGGCGAGGCCGGCGTCTCCACCAGGTAGCGCTTGGAGCGCTCGGCCTGGACGTTGACCTTGTCCAGCGTCTTGGCGTTATCGGCCGCGCCGTCGGCATGCGCCAACGGCGCGGCCAACAACAGCGCGGCGGCGGTCAGCGTGGTGGCGCTGGCGGCGCGCGGGAGGACGTGCTTGCGACTCTTGATGCTCATCTGTCTGCGATCCTGTAGACGGCCGAACACAACCCAGCAGCCTCCGTAGGGAAGGCCGGGATCGTTTCGAATGGAGTTGCGCCTGGCGACGGGCTGGGCGTACCCGGCAATTGTGTCAGCAAATGCGAATCGTTTGCAACACGCCGGCACGCAAGCGCGTGGCTTCGATACAAGCGCCGGTGGCCGTTAGGCCGCGACCTCAGGCGCGGTCGTCGCGGGTCCAGACGCCGGCATCGTCGACCTTGACCGGAAACTTCGGCACCGGTGAGTACGCCGGCGGGCACAACGGACGGCCATCGCGAATGTCGAACCGCGCGCCATGCAGCAGGCACTCGATGCTGCCCTCGGCCAGATCGAAGCTGCCCGGCGACAGTTCGTAGTCTTCATGGCTGCAGCGGTCTTCGAGGGCATAGAACATGCCGTCGAGGTTGAACACCACGATCGGGGTATCGGTGACTTCGTCCCAGACGTTCTTCAACTCGCCGGGCAGCAGCTCGGCGGTGCCGCAGACAAAGGTCCAGACATCGCTCACGGCTGCGCCGCCAGCGGCTTTTCCAGGATCTCGAAGCGCAGGTCGTCGCGCAGCGGCGTGCCGTAGCGTGCATCGCCATACGGGAACGGCTTGGTAATGCCGGTGCGGCGATAACCGCGGCGTTCGTAGAAGGCGATCAGCTCGGCGCGCACGTCGATCACCGTCATCCGCATCATCGCGTGCCCCCACTGCTGCCGCACCAGGCGCTCGGCCTCGGCCATCAGCTGCTTGCCGACACCGCCGCCCTGCAGGCTCGGGCTGACCGAGAACATGCCGAAATAGCCGGCGTCGCCCTCATCGGCGATATGCGCGCAGGCGATCAGCTCGCCATCGCGTTCGGCCAGCAGCACCACGCTGCGGTCGCGCAGGATGTCCTGGCGCAGCAACTCGGGTTCGATGCGGGTGCCGTCAAGCAGGTCGGCCTCGGTGGTCCAGCCGACGCGGCTGGCATCGCCGCGATAGGCCGAGGTGACCAGGGCGACCAGCGCATCGACGTCGGCGACGGTGGCGGTACGGAAGGTGAGCGTGTGCATGGTGCAATTGTAGCGGCGCGCCACGCGGGCGGGCAGGGCCGGGATCGACCGGCCCGGCTGTCAGCCCAGCAGCTGGCGCACCTTGCGCAAGGCCGCCACGAACTGCTCGATCTCCTCGTGCGTGTTGTAGAACGCCAGCGAGGCCCGGCAAGTCGCCGCCACGCCGTAGAACTGCAACAGCGGATGGGCGCAATGCTGGCCCGAGCGGATCGCCACGCCTTCCAGGTCGAGCAGCGTCGCCAGGTCGTGCGCGTGCGCGCCCTCGACCAGGAACGAGACCACGGCGGCCTTGTCCGGCGCAGTGCCGAAGATGCGCAGGCCTTCGACGCGCTGCAGTTCTTCGGTCAGATGCGCCAGCAGTTCGGCCTCGCGCGTCTCGATGTGGTCCAGGCCCACCGAGTCAAGGTAGTCCACTGCCGCGCCCAGGCCAACGAAGCCGGCGATGTTCGGCGTACCGGCCTCGAACTTGTGCGGGCCCTCGTTGAACACGGTGCCCTCGAAACTGACTTCCTTGATCATCTCGCCACCGCCGAGGAACGGCGGCATCGCCTGCAGGTGCTCGTGTCGCGCCCACAGCGCGCCGGTGCCGGTCGGCCCGCACATCTTGTGGCCGGTGAGTGCGTAGAAATCGCAGCCGATCGCGGCCACGTCCACGCGACGGTGCGGCACCGCCTGCGAGCCATCGATCACGGTCACGATGCCGCGCTTGCGCGCCTCGCGGCAGATCTCGCGCACCGGGTTCACCGTGCCCAGCACATTGGAGACATGCGCCAGCGCCAACAGCTTGACTTCGGCGGTCATCGCCGCGCGCAGCGCTTCCGGGTCGAGGGTGCCGTCGGCATGGATCTCGGCCACCCGGATCGTCGCCCCGGTGCGCTCGGCCACCAGCTGCCACGGCACGATGTTGGCGTGATGTTCCATGCGCGACACCAGGATCACATCGCCGGCCTTGAGCCGCGGCAGTGCCCAGGAATAGGCCACCAGGTTGATCGCGAAGGTGGTGCCGCTGCACAGCACCAGTTCGTCGGTGCGCACGTTGAGGAAGTGCGCCAGCTTGCTGCGCGCGCCTTCGTAGGCGTCGGTGGCCTCGGTGCCGAGCGCATGCACCGCGCGGCTGACATTGGCATTCTGGCGGCGGTAGAACTCATCGGTCGCCGCGATCACCGGCAGCGGCTTCTGCCCGGTATTGGCGTTGTCGAAATAGATCAGTGGCTTGCCGTGGACCTGGCGCATCAGCAGTGGGAAGTCGCTGCGCACGCGCTCCCAGTTCGGCGCATCGGCCAGCGAGGCGGTCATCGGCGCGTTCATGCCACCCCCGCCGACGCCAGCGCCGCATCCAGCCGCGTCGCCAGGAACCCACGCAGGCCTTCCGGCAACGCCGCCAGCGGCTCGTGGCAGAAAGCCGCGCTCAGCAGCGCTTGGGCCTGCGCCTGCGGCAGGCCACGCGAGCGCAGGTAGAACAACGCATTGGCGTCGAGCTGGCCGACGGTGGCGCCATGCGCGGCCTGCACCTCGTCGGCATCGATCACCAGCACCGGCTGGGTATCGATCTCGGCATTGGCCGAAAGCAGCAGATTCTTGTTCGACAACCGCGCATCGGTGCCATCGGCGCCCGGGCGGATATTGATGCCGCCGTGGAAGACCACGCGGCTGCGGTCGGTGGCGACGCCGCGCCAGGTCAGGCCGCAGGCGGTGTCGCGGGCGATGTGCTCGATGCCCAGGCGGGTATCGATATGGCGACGGCCATTGCCGAGCAGCACGCCATTGGCGATCAGGCGCGCGTTGTCGCCTTCCAGCCGCACATTGAGTTCGTGGCGGCTGAGGCCGGCGCCGAGCTCGATGTCGATACGGTGGTATTCGGCGTCGCGCGCGAGCACCGCGTCAGTGCGCAACATCGCGGTGAAGGCGTGGCTGTCTTCCTGCACGCGCGCATGCGACAAGCGCGCGCCGGCGGCAAGATGTACGTGCGCGACGGTGTTGCCGAGGTGGGCGTTGTCGGCGGCATGCAGGTGATGTTCCAGCAGCGCGAGCGACGCATTGCCGCGCAGCTCGATCAGATGGCGCGGATGCCACGCCTGGTCGGCAGCGGCGGTGGTGGCGACAAACACCAGGTGCAAAGGCGATTCGACCTGCAGGCCTTCGGCCACGCGCAGCAGCACGCCTTCCTCGGCGAGTGCGGCATTGAGGCGCGCGAACACTTCCTCGCTGCGCTCGTAGCGCCGGCCAAGGAAGCGCGCGGCTTCTTCGCCGCCGGCCAGCGCGGCCGACAGCGGTTGCAGGGTCACGCCTGCCGGCAGCCCGTCCAGTTGCGACAGCGTCGGCGCATGGCGGCCGTTGACGAACACCAGGCGCGGCGAAGGAATATCGGCCAGTTGCTGCGGATCGACCTCGGCCACCTCGGCAGGCGAGGGCGCGAAGCTGCGGCGTTCGAGCGAACGCAGCGGGGTGTATTTCCACGCTTCGCTACGTGCGCCTGGCAGGCCGTCGCGCAGTGCCTCATCGAGGGTCGCACGGCGCGCAGCGTCGCCGTGGAAGCTGGCGGCCAGGGAATCGAGCAGGGCGCTCATCAGGCCACGCTCTCCGGCACGACGCGATCCTTCAGCCAGGCGTAGCCGTGCTTCTCCAGTTCCAGCGCCAGCTCCGGGCCGCCGGTCTGGACGATGCGGCCATCGGCCAGCACGTGGACCACGTCCGGCTTGATGTAGTCGAGCAGGCGCTGGTAGTGGGTGATGACCAGGAACGAGCGATCCGCCGAGCGCAGCGCGTTGACGCCGTCGGCCACGGTCTTGAGCGCATCGATGTCCAGGCCCGAATCCGTTTCGTCGAGGATCGCCAGCTTCGGTTCGAGCACGGCCAGCTGGAAGATCTCGTTGCGCTTCTTCTCGCCGCCGGAGAACCCCTCGTTGACACCGCGGTGCAGCAGTTCATCCTTCAGGTGCAGCACCGCCAGCTTCTGCCGCACCAGCTTGAGGAACTGCATCGAGTCCAGTTCGTCCTGCCCGCGCGCCTTGCGCTGCGCATTGAGCGCGGCGCGCAGGAAGTAGGTGTTGTTGACGCCGGCGATCTCCACCGGGTACTGGAAGGCCAGGAACAGGCCGGCGGCGGCGCGCTCTTCCGGTTCCAGGTCGAGCAGCGGCTGGCCGTCGAACTCGACCGTGCCGGCGGTGACTTCATAGCCCTCGCGGCCCGCAAGCACGTTGCCCAGCGTCGACTTGCCAGCGCCGTTGGGGCCCATGATGGCGTGCACCTGGCCCGGCTGCAGGTCCAGCGACAGGCCCTTGAGGATTTCCTTGCCGGCGACGCTGGCGTGGAGGTTGTTGATCTTCAGCATGTGGGAGAATTCTTTTTCGTAATGAGGGCTTGGTGGAATGCCGCCGGCCTTAGCCGACGCTGCCTTCCAGCGACACTTCCAGCAGCTTCTTGGCCTCGACCGCGAACTCCATCGGCAGTTCGCGGAAGACCTGCTTGCAGAAGCCGTCGACGATCAGCGACACCGCGTCTTCCTGGCTGATGCCGCGCGAGCGGCAATAGAACAGCTGGTCGTCGCTGATCTTCGAGGTCGTCGCTTCGTGCTCGACCGTGGCGCCGGGGTTCTTCACCTCGATATAGGGGAAGGTGTGGGCGCCGCACTTCTTGCCGATCAGCAGCGAGTCGCACTGGGTGTAGTTGCGCGCGCCGTCGGCATTGCGGTCGACCTTGACCAGGCCGCGATAGGTGTTCTGGCCGCGCCCGGCGCTGATGCCCTTGCTGACGATCTTGCTCTTGGTGCGCTTGCCGATGTGGATCATCTTGGTGCCGGTGTCGGCCTGCTGGCGATGGTGGGTCAGCGCCACCGAGTGGAACTCGCCGACCGAGTCGTCGCCCAGCAGCACGCACGACGGGTACTTCCAGGTGATCGCCGAGCCGGTCTCGACCTGGGTCCAGGTCACCTTGGCGCGGGCGCCACGGCATTCGGCGCGCTTGGTCACGAAGTTGTAGATGCCGCCGCGGCCTTCCTCGTCGCCGGGGTACCAGTTCTGCACGGTCGAATACTTGATCTCGGCATCTTCCAGCGCCACCAGCTCGACCACCGCCGCATGCAGCTGGTTTTCGTCGCGCATCGGCGCGGTGCAGCCTTCCAGGTAGGAGACGTAGGCCTTGTCCTCGCACACGATCAAGGTGCGCTCGAACTGGCCGGTGTGGCCGGCGTTGATGCGGAAGTAGGTGCTCAGCTCCATCGGGCAACGCACGCCCTTGGGGATGAAGACGAAGCTGCCATCGGAGAACACCGCAGAATTCAGCGCCGCGAAGTAGTTGTCCCCCACCGGCACGACGCTGCCCAGGTACTGGCGCACCAGCTCGGGATGCTCCTGGATGGCCTCGGACATCGAGCAGAAGATCACGCCTTTCTCGGCCAGCTCCTTGCGGAAGGTGGTGCCGACCGAAACCGAGTCGAACACCGCATCCACGGCGACGCCGGCCAGCTTGGCGCGCTCATGCAGCGGCACGCCGAGCTTGTCGTAGGTGTCCAACAGTTCCTTGGGCACTTCGTCGAGCGACTTGTACTTGGGGCCCTTCGGCGCCGAGTAATAGCTCAGCGCCTGGAAGTCGATCGGCGCGATCTCGAGCTTGGCCCAGTGCGGCTCGCGCATCGTCAGCCAGTGGCGGTAGGCCGACAGGCGCCATTCGGTCATCCATTCCGGCTCGTTCTTCTTGGCCGACAGCGCGCGCACCACGTCCTCGTCCAGGCCGGGCGGCAGCGAATCGGATTCGATCTCGGTGATGAACCCCGCCTCATAGCGGCGGCCGAGCCGTTCGAGGATCTCGGCGTTCTGCGGGGTGGTGACTTCTTCGGTGGCCATGGGGGCTGCCTATGCTTCAGGAAGCGGCGACCTGGGCGGCGATCAAGCGTCGCCGGCCGTCGCCGGTGGTGGAAAGGGGGTGCAGCATCTGCGCCAGGGTGACGCCGCGCAGGGCGTCGGCGACCACGTCGTTGATCAGGCGCCAGTTCGAACGCACGCCGCAGCTGTGGGCGATGCCGCACTGGCCGTGGTCCTGGCTGCACTCGGTGATCGCCAGCGGGCCTTCCATCGCCTCGACGATCTCGATCAAGGTGATCTGGCTAGCCGGGCGCGCCAGCCGGTAGCCGCCATGGACGCCGCGCAGGCCCTCCACCAGCCCGGCCTGGGCCAGCGGCTTGAGCAGCTTGCTGACCGTGGTGCTCTCCAGCCCGGCCTGCTCGGCCAGTTCGCTGGCACTGAGGACTTTGTCCGCACGTGCAGCGAGCACCGTCAGGACGACAGTGGCGTAGTCGGTAAGCTTGGTGACGCGCAGCATGGCGGCGATATGGGGGTAGGGAAAGCGGACTGAAATTGTACGCTTTTGGTCCGGCGAGGCCAACCTGGGCATTCAGCCAGGGGCAAACGACCGCCCGGGATTGGCTTGGCGCCGCTGCCCGGGCCACAATGCCCGGCCCCCTGGATGGAAGCCTACATGTCGCGCAAGATCGCCGCCCGCAAGTCCCGTATTCACGGCAACGGCGTGTTCGCCGTCCAGCCGCTCAAGAAAGGCGACCGTGTCATCGAGTACAAGGGCCGCCGCCGCACCCACAAGGAAGTCGATGCCGATGACGCCGGCGACGTGGAAACCGGCCACACCTTCCTGTTCACCCTCAGCGACGACTACGTGATCGACGCCAACTACGAGGGTAACGATGCGCGCTGGATCAACCACAGCTGCAATCCGAACTGCGAAGCGGTGATCGAGGAAGCCGAGGGCGACGACCGCCGCAAGGACAAGGTCTTCATCGAGGCGATCCGCAACATCAAGCCCGGCGAAGAGCTGACCTACAACTACGGCATCACCCTGGGCGAGCGCCACACTCCGCGCCTGAAGAAGATCTGGGAATGCCGTTGCGGCTCGAAGAACTGCACCGGCACGATGCTGCAGCCCAAGCGCTGACGGCGCGCGAGGGCCGCGCTACGGTCAGCGGCCCTGCAGCAGTGAAGCCGGCACCAGGCTTTCGACGTTCTGGTTGAAATGCACCACCAGGCGGCCGTTTTCCACTGCGGCCGACTGCACCTGCAAGGCGCCCATCAGGCTGGCGATCGCCGGGTCGAGCTTGTAGATCGGCTCGCGCCGCGCGTAATCGGCCAGCCACACGTTCAATAGTTCGCGGGTGCGCGAATCGAGCTTGCCGCCGGCCTGCGCCGGGGTGAAGCGATCCACGGTCGGCTGGTCGAGGAAAAAGCCCTGCGTGGCCGCGTCATAACGCAGTGCGCTGCTGAGGCCGACATTGCCCACCTGCATCGGCGCGCCGCCGGCGGTGGCCATGGCCAGGTCGAAACCGAGATCCAGCCGGTTGCCCGGCGGCAGTTTCAATTGCGGATGGCTGACGGTCAGTTCGAGCAGGCCGCCGAGCGCGTCGTGCGTCTGCGGGAAAGTGCCGGCCAGGTACTGCTGGACATCGCCGGCCTCGACACTGACCTGGGAGCCCTTGACCTGTGGCTCGGCCGAGGCGGTAGGCGAGTGCAGCGGCAGCAGCAGCGCGAGGCTCAAGGCGAGCGCCGAGGCCAATGGGGCGGAACGCAGGGAGAATGTCATCGGCCGATCCATGCAGAGGGTTGCCTGCATCCTTGGTGGTTGGCGGTGAATCGTCTATGAGCGGATGCCGGCCTAGTCCAGCGTCGGTTGCAGCGAAGCCGAACTGATCTCCCAACTGCTGCCGCCCACGCGCGGGCGCACGCGGTACCAGCCGGTGTAGTGGCGATTGCCGCCGGCCATGCGTGCGGTCAGGCGCACCGGCACTTCGACCGCTTCGGGCGGAGACAGCTGGTCCAGCGCGAGCGGTTCGTCGGTTTCGATGCGCAAACTCTGCAGGCCTTCGAGCGAACGCAGGTTGGCGTCGTCCGGCACTGGCGAAGGCCGCCCGCCGGTCCACATCGCATCGGCTTCGCTGCGGGTGCCGGGGAGGGCGGTCAGATACCGGTGCACCACCGATACGGCGGCCGAAAAAGCTTGATCACGGGCATGGCGCTCGGCCGCGTTTGCCGCATCGGCTGGCGCTGCGTCGTCGTCGGCAACGGTTGCGCTGGCCGCAGGCGGCGCGGTTGTTGCCTTGGAATCCTGCGGATCTGGCGTGCGCTGGCAGCTGCAGCCCGCAAGGCCGATCGCCAGCCCCATCGCCATCAACAGCAACGCCCCTTGCCTGGTCTGCATCGCCCGCTCCCCGGTGGAAGTGGGCAGTGTAGCGGTGCTCAGCGCTTGGCGGGCAGCTGCGCGACTGCCGCCAGCAAAGCGTCCACATGCGGCCGCAACTGGGCCAGGTCGCGGTCCTCACTGGGCTCGGCATTGGCCGACTTCAACAGCTCGATGGCCACCGCCAGGGCCGCGCAGCGGTCGCCACACATGCCGCGCTGGCGCTCGAATACTTCCAGGGTGCGCATCCAGTTGTCGCTGGAGCGCTGTTCGAATTCCAGCGCGCTGCCGCCAGGCCGGCCATCGGCAGCGATCGGCGTGACGGTGATGCGGTAGCGTTGCTTGCTCATGAGGATCGAAAGACACATGGGGGAGGGGGCG
Organism: Stenotrophomonas sp.; assembly: GCA_036566925.1. Classification (GTDB taxonomy): domain Bacteria; phylum Pseudomonadota; class Gammaproteobacteria; order Xanthomonadales; family Xanthomonadaceae; genus Stenotrophomonas_A. The sequence continues at coordinate 6,156 of DATCVI010000235.1, read as the reverse complement.
ACACCAAGATAGGCCCGCCCGGCGCGCCGCACGAGGCGGACGCCCATGACGGAGTGTTCCAGCCTCTGTGTTCGGTTCAGTGTGTTGCGCGCAGCAGCGGCAAGGGGTCGCGGGCGCCGTCGCCGCCGTAGATGCCGTAATGCAGGTGCGGCGGCGTGGTGCGGGCATTGCCGGTATTGCCGACGCTGCCGAGCACGCTGCCCGGCCCGACGATGTCGCCGGCGGCCAGGCCCGGCGCCCAATCGCGCAGGTGAGCGTAGTAGTGGCGTTCATGCGCCGGGCCGAGCACCCAGACCTGGCGTCCGCCCAGGCCGCGATCGCGCACCGCGATCACGATGCCCGGCGTGGTCGAGCGCACTGGCGTACCGGCGCGCGCGAAGATGTCCACGCCGGCGTGCTGGCGGTCGCTGCCGCGCGGTGCGCCGAATGTATCGGCGACTTGGCGCGCACGCACGCCATCGACCGGCATCGGCAGCGCAGTGGGGGCCGGCATCCGCGCCAGCCGCCAGGCCAGCCGCGCCTGCAGCGCGAACGGCTGCTGCCACGCCCAGGCCGCGGCCAGGGCCAATGCCAGCAGTACCAGCATGGCGAGGAGGCGATTGCGCCAGCGAAACGCGGCGCCGGGGGCAGGGCGATCGATCATGGTTCGCACGGCGTCATTCGGCCGCGGCAGCATGGCAGCAATTGCGGTGACGCGCAGTGAGCGTCATCGCCCGTTGCGTGCTGCCACGAAAAAAACAAGGCGGCCAGTGGCCGCCTCGTCGGATATTGCCTGAAACTCAAACGCGGATCAGACCGCAGCGTCCTTGAGCTTCTTCATCGGGCGCACCTTGACCTTGACGGTCGCCGGCTTGGCGGCAAACCACTGCTCTTCCTTGGTGAACGGGTTGATGCCCTTGCGCTTCGGCTTGGCAGCCACGCTGACGGCGGTGATCTTCAGCAGGCCCGGCAGGGTGAAGCTGCCAGCGCCCTTCTTGCTGATCGAGGCGTGCACGGCCGATTCCAGCGAAGCGAGTACGGCGCGAACGTCCTTGGCAGCCAGCGCGGTGGCCTCAGCGATGTGGGCGACCAGGCCCGACTTGCTCAGGGCTTCCTTGATCGGCTTGGGAGCGGCCGGCTTGGCAGCGGTTTTGGTGGCGACTTTCTTCGCTGCCTTCTTCGGGGCAGCCTTCTTAGCGGTCTTTGCCATGGTGTCCTGTTCCGTAATCGATGGGTTGTGGAGTCGCGCCGACCCCGTCGGCAACGCGAAATGTAGGGCAAGTATCGCGTCGCGCCAATAGGGCACCGACAAAAAAAGCCATAAAAAAGCGATTGACGGGAAGCTTTTGCCAAGAAACCCGAGTTTGGCCCGGGTCAGTCGTCCTCCGCGCCGGGCTGGTGGGCGGCCACCAGGCGTTGCTGCACGCCCGGCGGAACTGGTTCGTAATGGCTGAAATCCAGGCTGTAACGCCCTTGACCGGCAGTGGCCGATTTCAATTCGGCGGCATAGCCTTCCAGTTCGGAAAGCGGCACCTGGGCGCGGATGACGATCTCACCGTGGTGGCTGTCGGTGCCATGGATACGCGCGCGCTTGGCCGCCAACCCGCCGGTGATATCGCCGGCCTGCGCCTCCGGCGCGCTGACTTCAAGTTCGACGATCGGTTCAAGCACCTGCGGCGTGGCACGCGCCACCGCATCCAGGAACGCCTTGCGTCCGGCGGTGGCAAAGGCCACTTCCTTGCTGTCCACCGGATGGTGGCGACCGTCATAGACCACCACGCGCACGTCCTGCAACGGAAAACCGGCGATGGCGCCACCCGTGACCGCCTGTCGCACGCCTTTCTCCACCGCTGGCATGAATTGCCCGGGGATGGTGCCGCCCTTGACCTCATCGACGAACTCGAAGCCGCTGCCGCGCGGCAACGGCGCCACGCGCAGGAAGACTTCGCCGAACTGGCCGGCGCCGCCGGTCTGCTTCTTGTGCCGGTGGTGGCCCTCGGCGGGCGCGCCGATGGTCTCGCGATAGGCAATCCGCGGCACCCGCGTGGTCACCTCCAGGCCATGACGGCTGCCGAGTCGGTCGAGCATCACCCGCAGGTGCAGGTCGGAAAGGCCGCGCACCAAGGTCTCGTGAGTTTCGGGCTGGTGTTCGACCAGGAACGCCGGATCTTCCTGCGAAAGCTTCTCCAGCGCCGTGGACAGCTTCTGCTCCTGGCCGCGGCTGGCCGGTGAAATCGCCAGGCTGAACATCGAAGGCGGGAAGTGGGTCGGCGCCAGGTGCAGGTGGTCCTGTTCATGGCGGTCGTGCAGCACCGCGTCGAAATGCACCTCCTCGACCTTGGCGATCGCGGCGATATCGCCGGCCACGACCTGCTCCACGGCCTGGTGGTCCTTGCCCTGCAGGCGATACAGGTGCGCGGCGCGCACCGGCTTGCGGGCATCGTCCACCAGCAGCGGCATGTCCTTGGCCAACGTGCCCTGGTAGAGCCGGAACACGCCGATCTTGCCGACGAAAGGATCGTTGACGATCTTGAAGACATCGGCCACCACCGCCGCTTGCGGATCGGCCGCGACGGTCACCTCCTCGCCGTCGGCGGCGAACGCCGGCGGGTTGCCTTCCTCCGGGTTGGGCAGCAGCTCTCGGCACACCGCGAGCAACTCGGGCACGCCGACCCCGGTGCGCGCCGAGACGAAACAGACCGGCACCAGATGGCCCTCGCGCAGGCACTGCTCGAACGACGCATGCAGTTCGTCGGCCGACACGCCCGACTCGCCTTTGTCCAGGTAGTGCTCCATGACCTGCTCGTTGATCTCGACCACCTGGTCGACGATGGCGCGATGCCATTGCGCCACCGGCCCGGCATCGCTCTGCGCCTGGCTGTCGGCGGCGCTGGCGGCGAAGCAGTCGAGCACCCGGCGGCCACCTTCGGCCGGCAGGTTCAACGGCAGGACCTGGTTGCCGAACGCCTCGCGCAACTCGGCCAGCAGGGCGCCGAAGTCGACGCCTTCCTGGTCGATCTTGTTGACCACGATCATCCGGCACAGTCGCCGCCCCTCCGCGCGCTGCATGAAGCGGCGGGTACCATGCTGGATGCCACGCGCGGCGTCCACCACGATCATGGCCGTTTCCACCACCGTCAACGCCGGCAAAGCGGCGCCACGGAAATCCGGATAGCCGGGGGTGTCGATCAGGTTGAGATGCAGGCCGGGCGCATCGATCGACGCGATCGCGCTGTCGATCGAGTGACCGCGCTCGCGCTCGGCCGGGTCGTGGTCGGAGACGGTGTTGCCGCGTTCGATACTGCCTGCCGCCTGGAGGGCGCCGCCGGCATGCAGCAGGGTTTCGAACAAAGTGGTTTTGCCGGCGCCGGGGTGGCCTGCCAAGGCCACATTGCGGATGTCGCGGGTGCTGTAGGGCATGAGCCTTTCCTCCGGTACGAGAGGGGCGTCATGGCGTCCGGAAGCCTGGCCGCGGGCGGAGCGAACCGGAGCGCGGCCGGGGCGGGGTCATGGCCCCGGCAATGTAGCGCGTCTGGCGCTGCATCCCCGTTGCGCCGCACAAACCCGTAACGCCCGCGCGCTATGCTGGCCGCCCCTCGAACGCAGGAGAAGTCGCAATGGGTATTTCGCGCCACGCCACCGCCCACTGGGAAGGCGATCTGAAGACCGGCAAGGGTCAGCTCAGCACCCCGCAAAGCGGCCTGCTCGACAACACCCGCTATGGCTTCAACAGCCGCTTCGGCGATGAGAAGGGCACCAACCCGGAAGAACTCATTGCCGCCGCGCATGCCGGCTGCTTCACCATGGCCTTGTCGGCGCAGCTCACCGAAGCAGGCTTCCCGCCGAAGTCGCTCGACACCCGCGCCGAAGTCGATCTGTCGATGGAAGGTGGCCCGCAGTTGTCGGCCATCCGCCTCAAGCTCAAGGCCGTGGTGCCGGGCATCGACGAGGCGCAGTTCCGCGAGCTGGCGCACAAGGCCGAGAAGAACTGCCCCGTGTCCAAGGCCTTGAGCGCGGTGCCGATTACGTTGGAAAGCGAGTTTTCCGCCGGCTGATGCCGCGCCGCGCTGGCGTCGGTTGCGGACAGTGACCTGTCCGCGCCGGCGGCCGGTGCGCAAAAACCATTCAGCCCCATTTCACCCCCTGGCCGCGAGCATCGCCATCACCCCACAACGCGGCGCACGACAATGAAATCCAGCCCTTGGATCATCGGCATCCTGGTCACCGGGCTGGTCGCTGCCGGCGCCGCCCAGGCGCAGCAGTACCGCGATGACGGTTATCGCGATGACGACTACCGCAGCGACGACAACCGTTACTACGACGACGCCGGCAATCGCGACGATGTCGGCTACGACTACGCCCGCGTCGTCCGGGTAGACCCGGTCATCGTGCACGACGGTTCGCGTTCTGCGCCGCGCTGCTATAGCCGCCCGGCACAGGGCAACTACGGCGGCGATAACGGTTACTACGGCGGCGGCACGACGGCCAGCGGCAACGGACCCGGCCGCAGCCTGGCCACCGTGATCGGTGGCGTTGCCGGCGCGGTGGTCGGCAGCCGCTTCGGCGGCGGCAGTGGCCAGCTGCTCGGGACCGCGGTGGGCACCGTGGCCGGTGGACTGGCCGGGCAATCGGTCTACGACGCCAACCACCCGCAATCGCGCGATGGCTATGTGCAGGTCTGCGATCCGGTCGCCGAGGAGCGCGAGCGGGTGGACGGTTACGACGTCACCTATGAGTACGGTGGCCGCACCTATCACACCCACAGCGATTTCAATCCGGGCGATCGCATCCGGGTGCGGGTAGAGGCGGCGCCGGAGTAACGGCGCGACTTTCGACGTCTATCAGCCGGCCGGCCAGTCGAGTTCGCCGCGAATCACCGTTTGCACCTGGCCACCCGACCAGACCTCGCCGTCGGCATCCACGAACATTTCCAGCCGCGCGTCGGCGCCGATCTCGCGCCCCTGGCTGACGCGATAACGACCGTCGCGCCCGGGCAAGGCGCCGCGCTGGTCCAGCCATGCCGCCAGCACCGCATTGGCGGCGCCCGAGGCAGCATCTTCGAAGCGCCGGCCGAGCCCGACGAACGCCCGCACTGCCAGGTCCCAGTCGGCCACGGCATCGGCGCGCGCATACGCAAACACGCCCATGGCTTGGGTCGACTCGGCCAGCGCCGCAATCGCCTCCCAATCCGGCGCCAGCGCACGCAGCGTGGCTTCGTCCTGTAGTTCGACCAGCCACCAGCGCCGGCCACCGTCCATCAGCACGGGCGGCAGCGTGCCCAGGCGCCAGCCTTGCAGTACCGCCACCAGGCGCGCATCGTCGGCATCAACCACTTCGCCGACCTGCGCGCGCGGCGTACGGATCGCGATGCTGCGGCCGTGCGCGTCGTCATGCAGGCGCAGCGGCAGCAAACCGGCGATGCCGTCCTGCACCAATAGCCCAGCGCGGGCCTGCGCCAGTCCGGCCTCCAACACCGCATGCGCCGTGCCGACGCTCGGATGCCCTGCGAACGGTACTTCCTTTTGCGGCGAGAACATCCGGATGCGGTAGCTGGCGGCTGGATCGGTAGCGGGAAAAACGAAGGTCGTCTCCGGCAACCGGGTCCAACGCGCGATCGCCTGCATCGCCGCATCGTCCAGGCCCTCGGCGTCAAGCACCACCGCCAACGGGTTGCCGCCGCCGGCGTGGGTGGAGAACACATCCAGTTGCAGGAAGCGGCGCGAGGTCATGGGAGCTGCCGGTGGCAAACGGGGGCGCAGCTTACCAGTCGATGCGGCCGTCGATGACCGCCTGCACCTGGCCGCCAATCCACACTTCGCCGTCGGCATCGACCTGCACGCGCACGCGACCGTCGCGACCGAGCTCGCGACCCTGGCTGGCGACATAGCGGCCATCGCCGGGCGCACGACCCTGGGCCGCCAGGCAGGCGCCGATCAAGGCATTGGCACTGCCGGTGACCGGATCCTCCGGTATCCCGACGCCCGGCGCGAAAGCGCGCACGGCGACCTGGTAGCCCTGGCTGCCATCGCACAGCGCGAAGGCAGCCAGCTTGCCGTGGCCGGGCAGGGCGGCGATCGCGGCGAAGTCCGGTTGCAGGGCGCGCAGGGCCGCCTCGTCGCGCACTTCCAGCAACCACCAGTCCGGGCCGTTGTTCCAGAGCGTGGCAGGCGCGGCGGC
>DATCVI010000234.1:0-6432 GCA_036566925.1 Stenotrophomonas sp. | reverse complement strand
CGCCGATATCCGCCACGCGCTGGACAAGCTGGCGCCGCAAGTGCCGAAGTACTTCGGCCATCCGCCGACCCAGCCGCTGGAAGTGCGCCTGGTGCCGGTGGAATCGCAGGCCACCGCACCGGGCGCCTATTACCTGCCCCCGGCCATGGACGGTTCGCGTGGCGGCCTGTTCTTCATCAACCTCGGCAACCGCGAAGCGAATACGCGCTGGAGCCTGCCGACGCTGACCTACCACGAAGGCTCGCCCGGCCATCATTTCCAGATCTCCATCGGGCAGACCCTCAAGGACCTGCCGCTGTTGCGACGCAGCCTCAACCCGAGTGCTTTCACCGAAGGCTGGGCGTTGTACGCCGAACAACTGGCTGCCGAAATGGGGCTTTACCAGGATGACCCCTGGGGCGACATCGGCCGGCTGCGCGCCGAGCTGTTCCGCTCGGTGCGCCTGGTCGTGGACACCGGCCTGCACCGTAAGCGCTGGACGCCGGAACAAGCGATCGACTACATGCACGCGCAGACCGGCATGTCGGTGCCGGAAGTGCGCACCGAGGTCTACCGCTACCTGGTGCAGCCGGGACAGGCGTGTTCCTACAAAGTCGGTCACTTGAAGATGGTGGAATTGCGCGAACGTGCCCGCAAGCAATTGGGCGACCGCTTCGACATCCGCGCCTTCCACGACCTGGTGCTGGACAACGGCGCAATGCCGCTGGCGGTACTGGAAGCGGCCGTGGATGACTGGATCGCCGGCGGCGGCAAGGCATCAAGCCCGCAATAAGCCGAGCGGCGGGTGCCGGGCACGGGGCACGACTGCCGCCGCCTTCGGGACGCTGCTCCGTTTGCACGAAGCAGCGCCCCGCGGCGCGTCTCTATCAGAACGTCCAACCCACGCGGGTGTACCAGAATCCGCCATTGAAGCCGTACGGCGAATGCACCGGATATTCGGCGCCCGCCACCTCGCCCCACGGATTATCGTCAGGCGTCTCGTCGAACAGGTTCTGCGCGCCGACGTTGATGTACAGACCCGAGGCGAATTTCCAGCCCACCTCGGCGTCAACGATGAAGGTGCTGCCGCCATAGATCGGCAACCCGCCGTCGGCGGCGGAGATCACGCCGCTGTCGAGGTGATCTTCGTACCACGAGCCGTAGTAGCCCACGCGCAGGTTGGCGTGGAATATCTCGCGCTGGTGGTTGATGTTGAAGAAGCCCTTGGTCTTGGGCAGGGAGTGCTCCAGCTTGTAGACGCGCGCTTCGTCCACGAAATCGGTATTGAAGCGGTCCACCTCGGTGCGGTTGTAGTTGATCGCCAGCGAATACGACGTCTGCCCGCCCCACTGTTCCATCTCGTAGCTGGTCACCAGGTCGATACCGCTGGTCGTGGTATCGAAGGCATTGCCGAAATACGTGACCTGCGAGATCGAGGCCGCTTCCGGATTGCCCGCCGCCACCAGCGCGGCGCGCTCGGCGTCGGTGATGTCGAAGCTGGTGCTGAGTGCGATGCGGTCTTCCACCTTGATGCGGTAGGCATCCAACGTGACCAGCCACTGGTCGTGATTCCAGACCAGGCCCAGCGAGTAGTTGCGCGACTCTTCCGGCGTCAGCGGCCGCGCGCCTTTGAGTTCGGCAATCGGGTTGGTGGGCGGCAGCGTGGCGATGTCCACCAGGCCGGTGCCCTGGAACGCGGTGGTGATCTGGCTCACGTTGGATTGCCCGGGCGTGGGCGCGCGGAAGCCGGTGCTGATCGCACCACGAATCGCAAACTCCGGGGTGAAATCGAAGCGGCCGGTGAGCTTGCCCTTGGTGGTGCTGCCGAAGTCGTCGTAGTCCTCATGGCGCACCGCCGCGGCAAGCAGCAATTGCTCGGTAACCTGCCCTTCCAGGTCCACATAGACCGCCCAGTTCTTGCGATCGAAGGTGCCGGCGGTGCGCGCATTGAAGCCGTTGAAGCCGTTGGAGCCCAACGCGAAACCCTGGTCGGTCAGCGGCCCGATTGCGGTGGAGGCAGCATCGCCGGCGGCGACCTGGAATTCCTCCTTGCGCCATTCGGCGCCGGCACTCAGGCGCAGCGGCTGCGCCAGGAAGCTGACCGCCACGTCCTTGCCGACATCGAAGTTGAAGCCGGTTTCGGTCTGGCGGTTGCCGCCGGGCGCGAAGCGCAGGCCCGCCGGCTGGTCGGGACCGAGCGAAGCATTGATCGTGTTGTAGATGAAGAAGTCGATATCGTTGCGGCCATAGGTGCCGCTCAAGTCCCAATGCCAGCCGTCGCCCCACAGGCCCTTGATGCCGGCCACCACCGAGCTGTCTTCCAGATCACCGCCGAAGCGCGGGGTAAAGCCGCCGGGGAACATCGACAAGAAGGTGTAGCAGTTGGCCGGCATCGCGCCAACCGCGGCGCTGACCGAGTCATACGGCAATAGCCCGCCACCGGCATCGCGCAAGGCAATGGAGGGGCAGCCACCGGCGCCGGTGAGATCGCCGATCAACAGCGACTCACCGCCATCGTTGCTGTAGACGCCCGAGCGCGAAGTCGGATCACGAAAATAGAAGCCACCATCGACTCTTCTTTTGGCGTAGTTGCCGAACAGATACGCCTCCACCTCGTCGAACGTGATGCCGAGATTGGCGACGAATTTCAAGTCGTCCTTGACCTTCGGCGAGCCCCAGATCTGCGCCGGGTCATGCACGCCGGGATAGCCCGCGGCCGTAGCCGCCGCCGCATCGCCCCGCTGCACGCTGCGCGAGGTGTCGTCGGCCTCGCGCCACTCGGCGGTCAACGTCGCAAAACCGTTCGCGGTCAATGGCAGGCCGATCTGCGCCGAGTACTGCGTGGTCAGGCCATCGCCCTGGTAGTACTGGCCGGCGAAGACTTCGGCAGTGCCACCGTGGTCGAGACGCTTGAGATTGAAGTTGATCACGCCGGCGATCGCGTCCGAACCGTATTGCGCGGCGGCGCCATCACGCAGCACTTCGACCTGGTCCAGCGCCAGCGATGGAAACACCGACAGATCCGGCCCTTGCGAACCGTCCGACAAGCCATGGCCGAGGAAGGTGATCACTGCCGAACGGTGGAAGCGCTTGCCGTTGACCAGTACCAATGTGTTGTCCGGCGGCAGGCCGCGCAGGTTGGCCGGCCGGATCAAGCTGGCGGCATCGTCGATGGGAATGGTGCTGACGTTGAAGGAAGGCACCAGCACGCGCAGCTGGTCGAGGACGTCGGTAGCGCCCTGGTTGCGGAATTCTTCGCCGGTAATGATGTCGATCGGCACCGCCGAGGAAGCAACCGAACGCGGTTGTCCACGGCTGCCGAGTACGGAAACAGTTTCCAGGGTGGTGGGTGAGCCGGTGGAACCGCTGGTTTGCGGTGCGGCTTCTTCATCTGCCGCGCGTGCGATGCCGCTGTTGGCCAATGCCACGGCCAAGGTCCAACTCACTGCAGACGCCAATTTCGCTTTCGGAACCCGTGAGTACAAAGGTACTGGCTTGCCCATGCGTGCGTCTCCCAAGGAATGGAATGTCTTAGTGGTCTTCCGATAGCTCTCCCAATTTCGACGTGCGGCCGCGCTGGCGCTGTTTGCTGCGGCGCACAAATGAGTAACAGGGATTTCATCCAGTGGCAATACAAACGTGCTGGGCCTGCGACGAACGGCGGGGTGAATGCGAGTTCGCGCACGTTTCCAGATAATTCGGTGCTGATGCAGTGACAGCACCCATACGGAAGACCGGGATTTCGCACGGGCCGCATGCCACAATCGCCGCCCTGCCAACGCCATGGAGTGACGTCGTCGATGAAGCGGGTGATTGCCGGTCTCGTGTTTGCGTTCTCTCTATCGGTGGGCTTCGGCGTCTGCGCAGCCCCAAAGCCACAAAGCCGGCAACAAGCGACCGAGATCGTCGCGGACATGCGCCGCGTGGTGGCCGACAACGGCGTCGAGCGGCTGGAGAAGGTGCGCATCGGCGGGATCGACCAGTGGATTTCCATTCGCGGCAGCGACAAGCGCAACCCGGTACTGCTGATGCTGCATGGCGGCCCGGGTTGGGTGTCGATGCCGACCAGCTGGTATTTCCAGCGTGGCTGGGAGGAATACTTCACCGTGGTGCAGTGGGACCAGCGCGGCGCCGGCAAGACCTATGTCGCCAATGACCCGGCCAAGGTCGGCCCGACGATGACGCGCGAGCGCATGGTGGCCGACGCCGAGGAAATGGTGGCGTGGCTACGGCACGAGTTCGGCAAGGACAAGATCTTCGTGCTCGGCCATTCCTGGGGCAGCTACCTCGGCCTGGAACTGGCGCAGCGGCGGCCGCAGTGGCTGCACGCCTACATTGGGGTTGGGCAGATCTCCAACGCGCCGGAAAGCGAACGCCGCGGCTGGGCGTGGACGCTGCAGCAGGCGCGCAACGATGGCAACGCCGAAGCCGTGGCGGAGCTGGAATCGCTGGCGCCGTATGCGCAGGGCAACAAGCCCGTCCCGCTCGAACAGCTATTCAAGCAGCGCAAGTGGCTCAACCATTACGGCGGCATGGTCTACAACCGCAAGGGCGGCGACGCCGAAGCCGCCGCGCTGAGCCTGGCGCCCGAGTATTCGGATGCGGAAGTTGCCGGCGTGTGGAAAGGCAACGACTTCTCGATGGAGCATCTGCTTTCCGAGGTGTTGACGCTGGACATGAGCCAGGCGCGCGAGTACAAGGTGCCGGTGTTCCTGTTCCTGGGGCGGCACGACCACAACGTTTCTTCAGAAGTGGCCGCGGAATGGTTTACTTCGGTGCGGGCGCCGAAAAAGCAGTTGGTGTGGTTCGAGCAGTCGGCGCACGAGGTGATGAACGAGGAGCCGGGGAAGACGTTGGTTACGCTGGTGGAGGTGGTGCGGCCGATCGCCGAGAAAGCCGGCGACGTAGCGCCGTAAGCGCTGGCGGATCACTCCGCCACGCTAGGCCGGTGCTTGGCCAGCTGCAACAGGTAGCGCTCGCGCCCATCGGGATCGCGTATGCCAAACACCCGACCAAACGGCAACTCCCGTAGCGGCAACGTGACATCCGTACGCGCCGATATCTCGCCAAGCGCCAGCTCGATATCGTCTACCAACCAATACAACTCGCAGCGATCGCCGCCGCCCATCGGCGCGTCGCTGGCGATGGCGAAGGTCTCGAACTGCACGAAGGTCGGGTGGCGGCGCTGCACCTGCAAACCCAGCACCTGCGTATAGAACGTGACCGAAGCGTCGATGTCCTGGACATACTCGACGATGAAACCGAACTTGGCTGCTGTAGTCATGTTGTTCCTCTAATAGGTTGTGTGGGCGATCTCAGGCCTGCACCGGGACGGCCGGCACCACGCCTGCCGCGTCGCAGTAGCGCAGGTAGTCGGCAATGCGGTCTGCGGTGGTGATGCGGCGGCCTGGCTCGCCCTTCGCACCGAGATACTCCACCGTGCCCATCACCACGACGAACAGCACCAGCGGTTTGTCGCCGATGGCTTCCCACCAGTCGATATTGCCGTCGAACTCGTGCACGTAGTCGCCCTCGCCCACCACCTCGCCCGTGCACAGGCGGCGTTCGCCCTGGAGGTTATAGGCATGGACTTCGCCGTCATGGCGATGCAGGCCCAGGCGGGTGCCGGGCGCCAGCCGCATCAACTCGACCCAACCTCGGTTGTCGTTGAGGAAGCGCAACGGCCGCGACCACTTGCCCGGCCCTTCGGCAATCCATAGGCCATCGTCTGCGGAAGGGATGTGCTGGTGGCGTGCGTTGATCATGCGGCCGGCCCGGTGGGTGAGTAGGCTGATCATGGCCGCACCAACGGCACCCCGGCAGGCCACTTCTGCGCGAAAGCAGGGTGCCAGTTCTGCGTCGCGCTCAGCGCGCCAGTGCTTGCGCCAACCGCGCCAGCGCCGGTCGAATCAGCCCGACATCGATCACGCCAAAGCCAAACACCACCATCGCCGGCGCATCTGCCTGCATCGAGTATTCGGCCACCGAGGTCGCGCCCGGCACGTGGCGATGCAAGGCCTCCACCAGCGAGCGCGGATCGACGCCCGGGCGGATGCGCGCCGCCAGATGCAGGCCGGCGACGGCGGGCACCGGCGTGAGCCACGGGGCCAGTTCGGCCTGCAGCCCATCGAGTATCGCCTGGCGCCGCTCGGCGTAGATCGGCGTCATCCGGCGCACGTGGCGTGCGAGGTGGCCTTCGCGGATAAACGCCGCCAGCGCTTCCTGCTGCGGTGCCGGCGCGTGCGAGTCGCCCATGCGCTTGACCGCCAGCAAGGGCGCGCGTGCCCATGCCGGCACCACGGCGAAGCCGGTGTCCGCTGCGGGGAACAGGCTCTTGGAGAACGTGCCGACATAGAAGACGCGCGCATCGCGATCCAGCGTCTGCAAGGCATCCAGCGGCCGGCCACCGTAGCGGAACTCGCCGTCGTAATCGTCTTCGATCACGACCGCGTC
>DATCVI010000233.1:0-4423 GCA_036566925.1 Stenotrophomonas sp. | reverse complement strand
TCTATCGCGGTGGCGGCAACGACCTCGCCAGCGCCAGCGACCGCTTCAATCCGCACCAGTGGGACGGCACCGCCTACGACTTCAAGGCGATCAACGGCATGGACCTGTGCGCGGCGTTGGCCGGCGCCTCGAGCGAAACCGCCAGCGCGCCGCTTGGCGACCGCGCCAACGTGCTCGATGCCGACAGCCAGCGCGTCAATGTTGCCTACGCACTCGCCGCGGCGGGCCCGACCGCAGGCAATGGCGGCGGCCGCTTCGATGGTCGCAACCAGGACAGCACCGCGCAGATGGAATCACCGGCGCTGGCGGCCAGTGCCGACTACGACGATCGCGTGCGCGTGCGCGGCTTCGATGCGCTGGCGCGGACGCTCGGCTGCGGCTATGCCGACGCCAGCAGTCCCGACAATCTCATGGCTGCCTCGCTGGACCTGGTCGCGCTGGGCGTGGACATGTCCAACGAGGTGAAGGAACAACATGACGGCAACAAGGAAGACACCGATCTGGCGGTCATTTTTGCTTCGTTGTCCGAGGTCTTTGCCGGCATCAACGTCGCCCTGGCCGGCGCCAACGTCGCCAATTCGAGTTCGACCTTGGCCACGGCTTCGGCGCAGCTAGCTGCGGCGATCGCCGCCTGCGCACTGCCGCCGTGGGCGCAATGCGCGTTGATCCCGGTGTACACCGCTGCGGTGACCGCCGGCGGTGTCGCGGTGGGCTTGTCGATTGCCGCCACGGTAGTCGCAGCCGCCGCATTGGCGCCGACCTCGGCCGCGCTGGCGCTCACCATCGAGGCCAGCGACCTGGCCAAGCTACCGCTGGGCAGCAGCCAGGCCAACCTGGCCGAGGCCACGCAGAACGTCTGCCTCACCGCCGAAGGCGGCTACACCTCGCGCGGGCTGGATGCTGATGGGAAGGTCATCGTGCTCGATCCGCCGGTCTGGCACGACGGCCTCAAGCAGGACGTGGCCAAGGCGCAGCAAGAGTTGGACAACGCCATCAGCCAGCGCGATGGCGCCCGCGGCCAGCTCGATGCCATGGAGGCGACGCCGCCTTCGCCGCTGATCGACTACCCGCTGCCGCCGGACCCCGATGCCAGCGACGACGACGACGACGAGGCCAACTACAACGCCTGGCTGGAATGGCAGCGCACGATGGAGGCGCGCCTGAATGTCAAGCTTGAAGCCATACGCGCTTCCGAATCGGCGCGCTTCGAATACGAGAAGTCGCTGAAGGCCGAACAGGACGCCCAGCGCGAGCTCGACACGCTGGTGCAGAACAGCCTGCAGCTGGCCAGCCAGGTCGCCACCTGCACCGATGCGCCGCCGGCCGACCCGGCCGGCCAATTGCGCTGCGACAACGCCCGCGCCGCGCTGCGCGCGATCCAGCTGTGCGAGTTCGATCCTTCCGACACCACCGCGCGCGACCAGCGCCAGTGCGTGCCCTGGAAGACCCAGGACCTGGCCACCGCCACCGCCGCGCGCCAGAGCGCCTACACGACTTGGCAGACGCGCCAGAACGAAGCGCTGGCCAAGCCGCAGCCGCCATTGAAGAACTACATCGATGCCAATTCCGGCTGCTTCCTGTTCGGCTGCAACGTGTTGCTGGTGCCGAACCAGGACGAGGACGACAAGCGCGAAACCTATGCCAAGACCTATTTCAAATATCTCGGCATGGTCGAAGCGGTGAAGCTGGCGCAATCCGAGCGCGACAAGCGTCGGGTCGACTACGACAAGATGCAGGCGCAGTGCGATGACCTGCGCGAGCTCAGCCTTGGCGGCAATGCCGAAGGCAGCGTCACCGGCCTGGTCGTCGGCGCCGAGAGCATACTGCGCGCTGCCGATGATCGCGGTCCGGTTGGCCCGGTGCAGTCGGGGAGCACACCGTGAGCCGTCACCATCAACGCGGCTGGTCGCTGCTTGAGCTCAGCGTGGTGCTGGCCATTCTCGGCCTGCTCGGCCTGGTGCTGTGGCGGCTGTTGCCGCTGGCGCCGCAAGTCGCCGCCGGCGATGCCGCCGCGCGCGACCTGGCGCAGGCCGAGCAAGCGTTGTTGGGCTACGCCCTGGTCCACCATCGCCTGCCCGATCCGGTCAGCGTCGGCGGCCTGCCGATGCTGCCGGTGCAGGAGCTCGGCCTGCCGGCGCGCCTGCAGCTGCGCTACCAGGTGCAGCCGGCGTTGACGCAGGCCGCCTACAACCGCTTCGAGCCGACCCTGCCCGCGGCCAGCGAAGGCGGCGCGGCCACCGCTTCCACGCAGGTCAACGGCCTGGACCTGTGCATGGCGCTCAAGGCCGAAGCCTTGAGCAGCCTGGCCGGCATGCAGAACATCCCGACCGCGTTCGCGCTGATGTCGCGCGGCGGGCCCGGTAATGAACGCGCCGAAGAAGACTTCGTCTTGCCCGGCAGCGTCGACATCGGTACGCGCCGGGTCCTGGCGGTGGGCCCCAACGAGTTCGCCAGCCGGTTGCAATGCCCGGACCGCGTCGCGCGCGTGCAGGGTGCCGCGCGCGCGGCTCGCGCGGCCTACGACATGGAACGGGTTGCGCGCCGCTACAAGGACTTCCGCACCTTCGGCATCCAGGTCGCGCAAATGAACCTGGAACAGGCCAAGGCCAACGAAGTCTTTGCTGGCTTCGATGTCGCCTACGGCGTGGTGCTGGAAGCCATCGCCATCCTGCAGGAAGCCGCCGGCTGGCCGCCGGAGGGCCTGAGCATCGCCACCGGCATCACTGCCCACGTCACTGCCACCGCGCAGCTGGCCATCGCCATCTACAACCTCGACCAGGCCGTGCAAGCGCGCAAGGACGCCGAGGACGACCTGCAGACTGCGCGCGAACAGGAAACCGCCGCCATTGCCACGGTGAACCGCATGCACACGCTTTCCGGCCAGACCCTGCAACGCGCCTTGCAACTCGACGCCGCGGGGCTGCAGCCATGAAGCGGCAAGGCGGTTTCTCGCTGCTCGAACTGAGTGTCTCGCTGGTCGTGCTCGGCCTGGTGTCGCTGCTGCTGTTGCGCTTCCTCGGCCAGGCCGCGCAGGAACACCGCGGCGGTGCCCAGCGCGAATTGCTGCAGCGAGCGGACGAAGCGCTGCTCACCTTCGCCATGGTCAACAGCCGCTTGCCCTGCCCGGCAGCCGCCGGTGGCAATGGCGCCGAGGATTGCAGCCTGGGCCAGGTCGGGATACTGCCTTACCGCAGCCTCGGCCTGCCGGATCTGTCGGCGCGGCGGGTGCGCTATGGCGTGTTGCGACGAGCCCAGGCCGACGTGGAACAGGATGCCGACCTCGCAGTCAACCGGGACCGCTTCAAACCGCTGCAAGTAACGCTGGAGAGGTCCTACTTCGCCATGCCGACGGCGCTGGGCAAGCCCAATGGCCTGGACCTGTGCCAGGCACTGCGCACTGCCATCCGGCTCACTCCCGACGCCGGCTTCCTCCACACCACCCTGCCCGGCCAACCCGGCGTGCTCGGCCGCAACGTCGCCTATGCGCTGGCATTGCCGGGCGATGGCGCCTTCGGCGGACAGCAGGCCAGCACGGCACCCGCGTTCGATTCACCGCAACGGCCCAGCGCGCCCGACTTCCGCGACCAGGTCGTGGCGGTCGGCAACGAACAGCTGTGGGCACGCATGCGCTGCGGCGACAACCTCTCGGCCGGCGGCCATGCCCATTTCAACGCCGCGCTGGCCGCGTCGATGCTGCGCACCGCGCTATACGACTACAAGGAACAGCTGGCGGTATCCAAGAAGCTCGGCGAAGCCAACGTCGCCAGTGCCGCCGCCGCGATTCTTGCCGGCACCGCGGCCACCGCCGACTCAGCCGGCGGCACCGCCGACACCGTGTCCGAATCGCTGGCCAGCACCGGTGCAATGAGCTGGCGCGTGAGCCTGGCCGCCATTGCCACTGCTGGCGCGGTCGCTGTGACCGTCACTGCCGCGGCCTTGCAGGCGCAGGCGGTGAAGGCGCGCGACCAGGCCGACAAGGCCTACGAAGACGTGCAGCCCCTGATCACCGACGCAGACACCCTCGAACCGCTGGTACGCGCGCAGGCCGAGGCCGACGACGCCACCGGCCTGTACTGAGTATTGCCATGCCCTCTCAATTTTCATCTCCGCACCGCGCCCGCGGTTTCACCATCGTCGAGATGTCGGTGGTCCTGGTCATCGTCGCGCTGTTGATCGGCGCGGTGGCGGTCGGTCGCGATGTCTACCGCAGCGCCGCCGCCGAGCGCTTCGGCAACGACTACGTGCAGGCCTGGGTGCTGGCCTACGACCGTTACGTGGCCGCGACCGGCGGCGTGCCCGGCGACAACTTCGACACACCAACCGGCTACGTCAATGCCGGCAGCGGCAGCTTCCTGTGCGGCAACGACTTGCTCAATGCGTTTCTGCAACGCGGCATCGAGCTGCCGGCCGGGCGCGGCGAAGG
>DATCVI010000232.1:0-15664 GCA_036566925.1 Stenotrophomonas sp. | reverse complement strand
GACACGCCGTGAATACGTCCGTGTAGGCTAATCGGCGACATCCATGTCGCCGATTGTCCCGAAAGGCTCCAGCCCCCGAACGCCCGATAGTCAGCGCGGTGTGTGGGAGAGAAAAAGCGCCCTCATCCGCCGCTGTCGCGACACCTTCTCCCGCAACGGGAGAAGGACAGCAGATGCTGTGGGCGATTAATTGCAGTTGCAAAAATGCAAGCCGTCCTTCTCCCTCTGGGAGAAGGTGTCGCGACAGCGACGGATGAGGGTTCTCTCCCCACACCAGCGCGAAGTTCTATCGGGCGTTCGGGGCCGGGCCCTTGCCCCGGGGGCGTTGGGCGACATGGACGTCGCCCAACGAGCCCCGCATGGATGCAGTACTTGGCGTCCCCCGGGGCAAGGGCCCGGCCCCGAACGCCGCACGGAAAAGCAAAGAGTCCGCGCAAAAAGAAGGCCGCCCAAAAGGCGGCCTCCCAGACATGACAAGGCGAAAAATCAGCCAGTCATCTGCTCCAACTCGCGCCCCTTGGTCTCATACACATACTTGAGCACGAAGAAGATCGAAAGGAACGCCGCCACCGTATAGATCCCGTAAGCACCGGCCAGGCCAATGCTGCCCAGCAGGATCGGGAACGACACCGTGATGAGGAAGTTCGACGTCCACTGCGCCGCACCGGCCACCGCCAGGCCCGAACCGCGGATCTGGTTGGGGAACATCTCACCCAACATCACCCACATCACCGGGCCCCACGACATATTGAAGAACACCACGTACACATTGGCCGCGACCAACGCCAACGTGCCCATGCCGCCCGCCAACACCAGCTTGCCGGCCGCATCGACCGATGCACTGGCGAAGGCGTAGGTCACCAGCGCCAGCGAGACCGCCATGCCGACCGAACCAATCCACAGCAACGGCTTGCGACCGATCTTGTCGATCAGCACCACCGTCACCAGGCACGCGCCGATGCTCAGTGCACCAGACAGTACGTTGATGAGCAGCGCGTCGTTCTCCGAGAAGCCGACCGCCTGCCACAGCACCGCGCCGTAGTAGAACACCACGTTGATGCCCACCATCTGCTGGAACACCGCCAGGCCGACGCCGATCCAGACGATCGGACGGATCTTGCCGGTGTGCTTGCTCACCAGGTCCTTCAGGCTCGGGCGATGGTGGTCCTCGGCCAGCGAGTTACCGATCTCCACCAGCTTGTTGCGTGCCTCAGTGTCGCCGTACAGGCGCGTGAGCACGGCCAGCGCATCGTCGCGACGCCCCTTCACCACCAGGTAGCGCGGGCTTTCCGGGATGGTGAGCAGCAGCAGCAGGAAGATCGCCGAGGGGATCGCCTGCATCCAGAACATCCAGCGCCAGGCTTCCTGGCCCAGCCACAACGCTTCGGTGGAAGCGCCGGCCGCACGTGCGAGCAGGAAGTTGCTGAGGAAGGCGCAGAACAGACCGCTGATGATCGCGATCTGCTGCACCGTCGCCAGCCGGCCGCGGTAGCGGGCCGAGGCGACTTCGGCGATGTAGGCCGGCGACATCACGCTCGCCGCGCCGACCGCGAAGCCGCCCATGACGCGGGCGAACACGAATACCGCCGAGCTGTGCGCCAGGCCGGCGCCAATGGCCGAGAGCAGGAACAGCACCGCGGCAATGATCAGCACCGCGCGGCGGCCCCAGCGGTCGGCCAGGCGACCGGCGAAGAACGCGCCGATCGCACAGCCCAGCAGCATCGAGGCAACCTCGAAGCCAATGCCGGCCGAACTCGACTGGAAGGTCTGCTTGAGGCCGTCGACGGTGCCGTTGATGACGCCACTATCAAATCCGAACAGAAAGCCGCCGATGGTGGCGACACAACTGATCAGGATGATGAAGCGGGTGTTTTCGCCGGCATGCGCGCCGGCCTCTAGCGGAACACTTGACATGTATTCACCCAACAGTCGGAGGTCGGTGGTTGCAGAAAGCTCAGCGGATCAGGTACTGGTTGAGCAGGTTCTCGTAGGCTTCCTGGCGACCGCTGACCTGCTTCGGCTCGCCGGCCTTGCCAGCATACGTGGCGAGGTCGGCCAGGCCCAGCTTGCCCTGTTCGAATTCCTGGCCGGCGCCGGCGTCGAAGCTGGCATAGCGCTCCTTGCGCCAGGTCTCCAGCGGCGAGGCGGTCAGCAGCGCGTGGGCCACTTCCAGGCCGCGGGCGAATGCGTCCATGCCACCGATGTGGGCCAGGAACAGGTCCTGCGGGTCGGACGATTCGCGGCGCACCTTGGCGTCGAAGTTCAGGCCGCCCGGCTGCAGGCCGCCCTGGCGCAGCACCACCAGCATGGCGCCGACGGTGTCATAAAGGTCGGTCGGGAACTGGTCGGTGTCCCAGCCGTTCTGCGGATTGCCGCGGTTGGCGTCGATCGAGCCGAGCATGCCGGCATCCGAGGCGACTTGCAGGTCGTGCTCGAAAGTGTGGCCGGACAAGGTGGCGTGGTTGGCCTCGATGTTGAGCTTGAAGTCCTTTTCCAGGCCGTGCTGGCGCAGGAAGCCGACGACGGTGGCGCTGTCGAAGTCGTACTGGTGCTTCATCGGCTCCATCGGCTTGGGCTCGATCAGGAAGTTGCCCTTGAAGCCGATGCTGCGGCCGTAGTCGCGCGCGGCGGTGAGGAAACGCGCCATGTGGTCCTGCTCGCGCTTCATCTGGGTGTTGACCAGCGAGGCATAGCCTTCGCGACCGCCCCAGAACACGTAGCCTTCGCCGCCGAGTTCAACAGTGGCTTCCAGCGCGGCTTTGACCTGCACCGCGCCGCGAGCGACGACGTTGAAGTCCGGGTTGGTGGAAGCACCGTTCATGTAGCGCGGGTGCGAGAACAGGTTGGCGGTGCCCCACAGCAGCTTCATGCCGGTGTCGGCCTGGCGCTGCTTGGCAATGGCCACCATGTGCTTGAGATTCTTCTCATAGGTGCCGATGTCTTCGGCATCCGGCGCCAGGTCGATGTCGTGGAAGCACCAGTACGGCGCGCCGAGCTTGGTGAAGAACTCGAAGGCGGCGTCGGACTTGGCTTCGGCGCGCTTGAGCGGGTCGCTGCCGGCATCCCAGCCGTAGTTGCGGGTGCCCGGGCCGAACGGATCGGCGCCGTTGCCGCAGAAGCTGTGCCAGTAGCACACCGCGAAACGCAGGTGCTCGGCCATGGTCTTGTCGCCGATCTTCTTGTTCGCGTCGTAAACCTTGAACGACAACGGGTTGTCCGAGTCGCGGCCTTCGAACGGAATGCGGCCGATGCCGGGGAAGTATTCCTTGGCGCCGATGAAAGGTTGGGTGCTCATGGTCGTGTACCTGTCTGCAAGTTGAGGAAGGGGATCAGAGAGGAGGCGGTGGATCAAGCGGCGTACAGCGGCCGCACGGCGGAGAGGTGGTCAAGGAAGCGACGGTAGGCCTTGGCGTAGGCCGCATGGCGGCTGGGGTCGGGGCGCGCGCCCAGGGCCGGGTCGGCGCTGAGGTGGGTCGCTACCAGGTCGGCCAGCGAAGTGGTGTCGCCCTGCGCGGCTTGCGAGGCCCACAAGGCTTGCAGCGCCGCGCCGAAAGCGGCGCCCTCGGCCTGGCGCGGCACTTCGACCGGCAAGTCGAAGATGTCGGCGACCATCTGCCGCCACGCCGCGCTGTTGCTGCCGCCGCCGGTGAGGACGATGGCGTCGAACTGCATGCCGGCGGCGACGAAGGCGTCGTAGCCGTATTTCAGGCTGTAGGTCGCCCCTTCCATCGCCGCACGGTAGAGGTTGGCCTCGCCCAGGTTGTGCATATCCATGCCGGCCAGCACGCCCTTGCCCAGCGGCAGGTCCGGGGTGCGTTCGCCATTGAGGAACGGCAGCAGGGTCAGTCCGGCCGCGCCCGGTTCACTGGCGGCGATGCGGGAGTCGCCTTCGCGCGAGCTGAAGCCGAACAGGCGCGCGATCGATTCGGTCGCCACGGTGCAGTTCATCGTGCAGATCAGCGGCATCCAGCCGCCGGACGAGGAGCAGAAGGCGGCCCAGGCGCCAGCGGGATCGACTACCGGCACGTCGGAATAGGCGAAGAGCGTGCCCGAGGTGCCCAGGCTCATCGACAACTTGCCCGGGACCACCGCGCCGGTGCCGAAGGCGGCCATCATGTTGTCGCCCCCGCCGGCGGCCACGACTGCGTCGCGCGGGAGGCCGAGTTCATCGGCGATCGCGGCGGCGATGGCGAAGGTGGCGCCCGCGTCCACCAGAGGCGGCAGGCACTCGGACAGGTCACGCTGCGGATCGGTGGCGCGCAGCAGCTCCTGCGACCAGGTGCGGGTGCGCACGTCGAGCCAGCCGGTGCCGGAGGCGTCGCCGTATTCGCAGAAGTACTGCCCGGTCAACCAGAAGTTGAGGTAGTCATGCGGAAGCAGGATCTTTGCCAGCTTGGCGTAGACCTGCGGGCGATGCTTGCGCGTCCACGGCAGCTTCGATGCGGTGTAGCCGGCCAGGATCGGATTGCCGGCCAGTTCGATGCAGCGCGCCGCGCCGCCGACGGCGTCCATGATCTCCGCGCACTCGGCGCTGGTGCTGGTGTCACACCACAGCTTGGCCGGTGCCAGGACATTGCCTTCGGCATCCAGCGGCACGAAGCCATGTTGTTGGCCGGAGACCGCCAACGCGGCAACCTGCGCACGTAGCACCGGGTCGATGCGCGAGAAACAGCTGCGCACCGCGTCCAGCCACCAGGAGGCTTCCTGCTCGCGGCTGCCGTCCTCGCCACTGATCAATTCCAGCGCCGCGCTGGCCGAAGCGACCACTTGCCGCGCCTGCGGGTCGTAGACCACTACCTTGATGCTTTGCGTGCCGGCATCGATGCCTGCGACCAACTTCATCCCATGCTCCCGAAAACGTTGATTCGATGGACGGCGCGCCCGCTATTCCGAATCTTTCTCCGGCTATTCCGTTAGCGCTAACAGAAGTTCCGGAAACAAAACGGCACCAGGGCCGTCGAGGAAGAAACTGAATACAGGGCGGGGCTTTTCGACGTCCAAGGACGCCGGGCCGAACTCTATCAGCAGTTGCGGATTTGGCATGTTGCGCTGCAAAAAGCGGCCGCCGATTCGCAGGCTATCGGCAGTCTCCAGCGACGTGTCCGTGGCCGCTGCCGGATCCGACGCAAATCAGTCACTTGAACAGCGTTGTCATCGATCTGTTATGGCCGCAGGCGGCGCTGTGATCGAGCGTTCAAGCCCGAGGTGGCATTGCAGCACAGGTTGCGGCAGGCCCCGGCGACACCGCGGGGTTCCTCATCCGCCAACCGAGACCCGACATGCCTTCCATGCCGTCCGCACGTGCCCTGCCCCGACGAGCCCTCACGCTCGCCCTGCTGTCTGCGATGTCCTTCCCGGCCCTGGCGGCCGGCACGCACTGCCAGTTGCTGGACGACGCGGGCAATCCGCTGCCGGTCGATGCCACGGCCACCGGGACCGATGCGCTGGCTTGCGGTCCCGGCGCCCAGGCGACCGGTAGTGCCTCCACTGCTGTCGGTTCATGGGTCGATGTCGATGGCGATGGCCTGGTCGATGCAGATGAAGTGACCTGGGCCGGCGCGGCAAATGCCACGGCATTGGGTGCAGCGGCGCAGGCGCGCGCCGCCGGCGCGGTGGCCATCGGCCTGCGCGCGGTCGCCGTGCAGGCCAACAGCGTGGCGCTGGGTACCCAGGCACAGACCCAGGCATTGCAGACCACCACGACCAAGACCACGGTCGGTGCCACCCAGTCCGATGCAACCAGCACTACGGTGACGGGCAGCGCGGCGGCCACTGGCACCTTCAGCGGCAGCCTCGCCATCGGCAGCCAGGCCCGTAGCAACGGCAGCGACAACATCGCCCTGGGCACCGGCGCGGCAACCGAATTGGTCAACGAAAGCTTGGCGATGAGCACGGCTGCCGGGGTGTCGACCCTGGTATCGACCAAGGTCGCCGGCACCGAGCAGAACGCACTGGCGCTGGGCACCGGCGCGCGCGCCAACGGCAATGGCGCCATCGTGATTGGCGCTGGCGCTACCGCCGAAGCCCGGATCGCGAACGTGCTTACCGGCTTTGGCAATACCAACCTTTGGTATTCCATCGGCCCGGCGACCAACTCGACCGTGATCGGCACCGGGGCCAAGTCCCAGGGCGTCAACAACGTGGTCATCGGCGCCGGGGCCGCTACCCAGGGCGGCGCGGTACTGCTTGCCTTCGATCCAGTGACGGGCCTGCCGGCGAAGGACCCGGTTACCGGCTACTCCCTCTATGGCACCGCCTACAAGGATGAGAACAGCACGCTGGTCGGCGTAGGCGCCATCTCGGTGCGCGGCTGGGGCAGTGCGTTCGGTTTCAACGCCGTGGCCTACGGCAACAAGAGCACTGCCGTCGGCAATTATTCGTACGCCATCGGTCCGTCCTCTACCGCCATCGGCGGCTTCCTCGATTACAACCCTGTCCTGGGCGGATCTTCGCGCAACCCGGTTTTCAACAGCGCCTACGGGCGGGCGTTTGCGAGCGGCTACGGCGCACAATCGCTCGGCTCGGGCGCCTATGCCTGGGGCAACTACGACGCCGCGGTCGGCCCGGCCGCTTCCACCGGCGACCGCGATACCGATCACAAGACCGCCGAAGGCCTGACCACCGGTCAATACAGCGGCCTCGACCAGACCGTCCTCAACGGCTCGGCCTCGCTGGGCTTCTACGCCAACGCCGGTGGTCACCAGAGCATCGCCATCGGTGCACTGAGCCAGGCACATGACGCTTACGCGATCGCCATCGGCCAGGAATCGGTGGCTTATGGCATCGACAGCCTGGCGATCGGCCGCGACGCAATCGCCACGTGGCGCGAAGACATTGCCATCGGCAAGAACACTGAAGTGTGGGGCGGTAATGGCACCGCAAACCTGGCCATCGGCAACGAGGCTGGCGTCGGCTACAGCGGTGGGCCGGACATCAGCCATGCCGTCGCCGTCGGCATGGGTGCCAGTGCACAGGCCGACTACGCCTTGGCGCTTGGCGACGCCGCCGTTGCAGACAATGCCTCGGCCAGCGCGTTCGGCGCGGCTGCGCAGGCGTCCGGCGGCTCGGCCACCGCACTGGGCGAACACAGCCAGGCGCTGAGCGACTACGACACCGCAGTCGGCGCTTATGCGCTCGCACAGGGCGGCAACAGCGTGGCCGTGGGCACCAATGCCTTCGCCCTCGGGCTGGACGCGGTAGCCAGCGGCTACAACGCGATGGCCAGCGGCCAGGACAGCGTCGCCGTTGGCGCCTACGCCATCGCCGACAGCCAGCTCGGCACCGCGCTGGGTAACGGCGCGATGGTGTTCGCCGACAACGCCGTGGCGATTGGCGCCAACTCGCTGGCCGATCGCGCCAATACTGTTTCGGTGGGCAGCGCCGGCGCCGAGCGCCAGATCGTCAACGTGGCCGACGGTACCGATGCCACCGACGCGGTGAACAAGCGCCAGCTCGATGCAGCGGTGGCCGATGTGAGCGGCAATGTCGGGGTGATCGACGCGGCAGCGGTGAAGTACGACGACGCCCAAGCCCGCGACCGCATCACCCTGGGCGGCGGCAGCAACGGCACCACGATCAGCAATGTCCACGCCGGCAGCGTGGCCAGCGATGCGGCCAATGTCGGACAGCTCGACTCGGTTGCGGCCCTGTTGGGCGGCGGCGCCAGCCGCCAGGTTGATGGCACCTATGCGATGTCCGGCTACTCGGTGCAGGGCAGCCGCTATGGCAACGTCGCCGCTGCCTTCGGCGCGGTGGACCAGGCGCTCGATGCGGTCTTCGGCCGCATCGACTCGCTGGAGGACCGCCCTGGCGGCGGCCCGCCGGCCGGCCATGGCAAGGGCATCGCATTCGGCTCGGGAAGCGTTGCCCGCGACGCCGCCGATACGGCGATTGGCCAGGGCGCGACCATCGAGGCCGATGGCAGCACCGCAGTCGGCAGCAACACGACGGTGAGCGCGGCGGCGACCAATGCCGTGGCCATCGGCGCCGATGCCAGCGTCAGCGCCGCCAGCGCCACGGCGATCGGCCAGGGTGCCGCGGCCACGGCCGAAGGCGCTGTTGCCCTGGGCCAGGCCTCGGTAGCCGACGAGGCCAATACCGTGTCGGTCGGCAGCAACGTCAACCAACGCCGGGTCACCCACGTCGCCGCCGGCAGTGCCGCCACCGACGCCGTCAACGTGCAGCAGATGCAGGCCGGAGACGACCAGGCAGTGGCCACTGCCAACGCTTATACCGACACCACCGCCACCCAGACCCTGAGCAGCGCCAACAGCTACACCGACAGCCGCGTGCAGCAATTGAGCGACCAGTTCAGCGGCCTCGGCAGCCAGATCGAACGCCGCCTGCAATTGCAGGACAAGCGCATCGACCGCCAGGGCGCAATGGGCTCGGCCATGATGAACATGTCCATCAACGCGGCCAACAGCCGCAGCGCGCGGGGTCGCGTGGCGGCCGGCGTCGGCTGGCAGAACGGTGAAACCGCGTTGTCGGTCGGCTATGCCAAATCGATCGGCGAGCGCGCCTCGGTCAGCATCGGCGGTGCCTTCAGCGGCGACGACCGCTCGGCCGGCGTCGGCTTCGGCGTCGACCTGTAATCCCTCGCGTTCCCGCCATTTCCTTGCCGCCGCGTGGCGGCAAGGACTCACTTCGCCTATTCGGAAAACCCTCCAGATGATCGCTCGCCGCACCGTCCTGAGCCTGATGCTCGCCGCCGCTTGCGCGCCCGCGCTGGCCACCGCCGCCACCGTCGCGCCCGCCAACCTCGACCTGTCGGCACTGCATGACGCCGGCTTCCACCAACGCTTCATCGTCAAGTATCGCAACGGCAGCGCCGAACGCTTGCAGCCGGCGCTGCGCCAGCGTGCACTCGACGCGGCTACCGAACGCGTACGCCCGCAACTGGGCGCAGCCGTCGCGGCCCAGCCAGGCAACAACGCCCTGCGCGTAACCACCTTGCGCACCACCCTCGGTGGCCGTCACGTCCTACGTGCCTCGCAGCGGCTGGACCAAAGCCAGGCCGAAGCGCTGATGCGCGCGATTGCCGCCGATCCGGAGGTCGAATACGTCGGCGTGGACAAGCTCATGCATCGTGCTTCGCTGCCGAACGACCCGATGCTGGCCACTTATCAAGCCTGGCACTACGGCACTGGTCCTGGCGGTGCGCGGGTGACCAGTGCATGGGATGCCGGAGCCACCGGCGCCGGCGTGGTAGTGGCGGTGATCGACACCGGCGCGACCCACCATGCCGACCTCGAGCCGAACCTGTTGCCCGGCTACGACTTCATCTCCGATGGCTGGATGGCGCGGCGCGATACCGACGCCCGCGTGCCGGGCGGCTGGGACCAGGGCGATGGCGTGGAGGCCAACGACTGCGGCACCGGCTCGGCGGCCGAGCCGAGCAGCTGGCATGGCACGCATGTGTCCGGCACGATCGCCGAGGTCACCAACAACGGCACCGGCGGCGCCGGCATTGCCTATAACGCGCGCGTGGTCCCGGTCCGTGCGCTCGGCCGGTGCGGTGGCTACAGCTCCGATATCAACGACGCGATCGTGTGGGCCTCGGGCGGCCACATCGATGGCGTGCCCGACAACCCGAACCCGGCCGAGGTCATCAACATGAGCCTGGGCGGTGGCAGCGCCTGCGATAGCGACACCCAGGCCGCGATCGACTCGGCGGTATCGCGTGGCAGCGTGGTCGTGGTGGCGGCCGGCAACGACAACGGCAATGTCAGCAGCCACTCGCCGGCCAGCTGTGCCAACGTCGTCACCGTCGGCGCCACCGGCTTCAGCGGCCAGCGCGCCGGTTATTCCAACTATGGCGCAGGCGTCGACCTGGCCGCGCCTGGCGGTGCCGGTACCGAAGGCGTGCCCAACGGCTACATCTGGTCCACCCACAACACCGGCACCAGCACGCCGGTGGGCGACGAGTATGTCGGCATGACCGGCACCTCGATGGCGACGCCGCATGTCAGTGGCGTGGTCGCGCTGATGCAGAGCGTGGCGCCGCAGCCGCTGACGCCGACGGTGGTCGAGGCGCTGCTGAAGGCCTCCGCGCGCACCTTCCCGGTCAAGCAGGACACCGGCAAGCCGCTTGGCGCCGGCATTCTCGATGCCGCCGCCGCGGTGGAGCGGGCCAAGACCTATGGCCAGCCTCTGAGCGGCCGGCCGCTCGCCCTCAACGCGTCTGAGTCGATGCCGCCTTTGGCCTCTGGCGACAGCCTGCTCTATGTGGTCGATGTGCCTGCCGGCAAGAACACGCTGGAGTTCACCACCTTTGGCGGCCGCGGCACCTTGGTGGCCTACGCCAACTTCGAGGCCGAGCCGCTGGCCAGCAGCAACATCGCATCCTCCACGCGCCCAGGTACCAACCAGATCATCACGATCAACGCGCCCGCCGCCGGGCATTACTACCTCAAGATCAGTGCATCGACCGACGCGGCGGGCGTAACGGTACGGACACGGGTGCTGTAAGCAGGATGGCAGCACGGGCCCTGTTTCGCGCCGCCGCTTCGGCCGGCCTGGCCAGCTTGATGCTGGCCGGGTGCGGGCCGATGGCCGCCACGCCCTCGCCTGCCATGCAATCCCCGGCAACGCCGGGGCGCGCGCCGATGGCCGAGCCCAGCGTGGTGGACATCGGCAGCGGCGACGCCGCCACCCCGGTCGCGCTGGTGCCGGGGCAACTGTTGCGCGTGCATCTGCGGGAAAGCCCAGCCACCGGGTATCGCTGGAGCCTGCAATCGGAGGTGCCGCAATCGCTGCGCCTGGAAGCGGATCCGGGTATCGAGCCGGTGGCCGGCGAGATGCGTACGTGGAGCTTTCGCGCGTTGCGGCCAGACATGACACGCCTGCGCTTCGCTTACCGGCGGGCGTGGGAAGGTGCCGATGAGGGCAGTGAAACGATCTCCTTCGATCTGCATATTCGTTGATTCGCTGAATTGGCGTGCGCTGCAAGGCACTGCGGCTATCGCTTAGGATCGAAGCTTGCCGCCCGCCGCCGACTGGGGACGCCGGGGCAAGTGAAGAGCGGATGTGGAATGCCCCAGATGCGGTACCGCTTCGGCGATTTCGAGCTGGACCCGGCCTCTCGGGAGGTGTGGCGCGGCGGTGAGCGAATCGCGCTGCCACCGAAATCGTTTGAATGCCTGGCCTACTTGATCGCCCACCGCGACCGTGCCGTGGGCCGCGATGAATTGATCTCGGCGGTGTGGGGACGGGTCGAGGCCAGCGACACGCTGGTGGCGCAGACCCTGCTGCGCGCGCGCAAGGCGCTCGGCGACAACGGCGAGCGCCAGGCCATGGTGCGTACCGTGCCGCGCTTCGGCTACCAATGGGTCGCGCCGGTGCGCGAGGTGGTGATCTTCCCCGGGCAATCCGAAAGTGAAGTGGCTGCAGCCAAGCCGGTGGAACTGGCAGCGCCGCCAGTCGAAGCAATGCCGACACTGATGCCCTCGCGCCGGCCTTCGCGTTGGGCTTGGTATGCCGCGGCCGTCGTGCTGATCGGCTTGCTCGCGGCGGTGCCGCTGTGGTGGCGCAGTTCCCTGCCCGCCGCGCCGGCGAGCACAACGCCCTTGCAGACACTGGCGCTGGTACTGCCGGTCACAGTCGCCCCCGCCGAAGCGGAAACCTCCTGGGTGCGCCTCGGCGCCATGGACTACATCGCAAGCCGCCTGCGTCGCAGTGGTTTGAAGGTGGTCCCCAGCGACCAGACCTTGCATCTGAGCGGTTCGCTGGAGACGGCGGGCGTTGCCACTGCGCCAGATTGGCAACGGCTTGGGCAGGACAGCGGCGCACGCTGGATCCTCGCGCCAGAGGCCAGCCACGATAACTATGGCTGGCGGGTGCGCCTGGAATGGCGCGAAGCCGGCCAGGCACGCGTGATCGAGGCGCGTGGCAATACACCCCTGGCGGCAGCGGCCAGCGCCACCGACAACTGGCTGCGTCGCCAGGGCCAGCGCGCACCGGAAGATTCGCCGACGCCGCTGGTCGAACGCCTGCAGCAGATCGACGCCGAACTCACCGTCGGCCAACTGGCCACGGTACGGCGGCTGTTGGAACAAGCCCCAGAGGCGCAGCGCGCCGATCCGCGCTTGCAGGTTCGGCAAGCGCAGTTGGCCTTCCGCTCTGGCCAGATCGACCAGGCCGAGCAGCAATTCCTGGCGCTACTGGGGCCGAAAGCCGCAGCAGCCGGCGCCGACGTGCGTGCGCGCACGCTGATGGGCCTGGGCGCGGTGGGCATCCGCCGCGGCAACTACACCGATGCCCAGGCCCGCTACGGCCAGGCGGTGGAATTGTTGCAGGCCGGCCCCGAAGGCCTGGACGACCCCAGCATGCTGGGCAATGCCTACAACGGTCGCGGCGTGGCCCTGGCCGAACAGCAGCAGATGGAAGCGGCGGTCCACGACCTGGGCATGGCGCGCATCGCCATGCAGCGCGCCGGCGACCTGGTGGAAGCGGCGATGGTCGGCACCAACCTCGGCATGATCGAGAGCCGCCGTGGCCACTATGCGCAGGGGCTGCAGGAACTGGACCGCGCCATCGCCACCTATGAGCGCTTCGGGGTGCGCGATTACCTCGCCGCTGCGCTCAGTTCGAAGGCCGAGACCGAGCTGGCGCTGGCGCAGCCCGCGGTCGCGCTGGAAACAATCCAGCGCGCGCGCAGGGAATCCAGCACGCTGGAAGACACCACCCTGGCAATCCGTGTCGATAGCGTGCAGGCCTTGGTGCAGATCGCCAACGGCCGCCTGCATGATGCCCAGGCCACGTTGACGCGGCTGCGCGCGCTGGGTCTGGCCGCCGATGGCCGGCAAATGGCCGAGCTGACGCTACGCCTGCTGCTGGCCCAGGGCCATTCGGCCGAGGCACTGGCGATGTCGCGTGGCTGGCTGGCGCGCGCGGATGCCACCGCGGCGCTCACGCTGCTAGGCGTGCAGGCCGCCCTGCGCGAGCGCGACATGGCAGTGGCACGCCAATGGCAGGCACGGACCCACACCGCGGCCGACGACGCCGATGCCGAGCTGCCGGTTTCGCGTGCGCTGGTGGCCGCGCGCGATGGAGATCGTGAGCAGGCCCTGGCGACAATCGCCACGGCCGCGACCCGGGCCAGCGACACCGGCAGCGCCGATACACGGATCCGGATTGGCGTGGCGCAAGCGTGGATCCTGCTCGATGCCAGGCAACCCGAGGCCGCCGCCGCAGTGCTCGGCGGCGACCTTTCCAGCTTCGCCAACAGCGACTACCGGGTGGCCTGGTCGATGCTGGCACTGTATCGGGCGCTGGACGACCGCCCCCAGGCCGAACGCGCCCGTGCCCAGGCCGAAGCCCTGCGCGGCGAGCGCATGTTGGCAAACGCACCGTTGCTCTAGGGCGCCATCACTGCCAGTTGAGGTTGAGCGACACGCCCACGGTGCGCGGATCGTTGTAGACCGCGGCCATGTAGTTCTCGATCACGCCCTTGAGGTTCTTCTCGTCGGTGATGTTGCGCGCGAACAGCGCCACTTCCCACGCGCCATAGCCGCCGGTGTAGCCCAGCTTCAGGCCACCTTCGAAGTTGCCCGAGGCATTGAACTCCTTGCTGTCGTACAACACGAAGCTGGTGTAACCCTGCTTGTTCCAGTCGGTGGCGATGAAGAAGGCGCCGCCGTCGCTGACCGGAATGTCGTAGCGCGCGGCAATATTGAGGTTGTACTTCGGCGCGTTCGGCAGCGGGTTGCCGTCGATCTGGGCGAAGGTATTCGCGCCGACCTTGAGGGTTGGGTCGTTTACCGTGCACACCACCACGCCGTTCAACGCGCAGACCTGGGCGTAGACGCGGTCGTCCTGGATCTCGCTGCGCAGCCAGCTGGCGCCGGCGCTGATCGCCAGGTTCGGGATCGGGCGCCAATCCATATCGGCCTCGGCCCCGTAGGCGCGCGCCTTGTCGGCGTTGAACAGCACGCCGTTGCCGTTGGCGTCGTTGCCGTTGAGCTGGATGTCGTCGACGGTGTAGGTGAAGCCGGTGACATTCAGGCGCAGGCGGTTGTCGAACAGGCTGCTCTTGATGCCAGCCTCCCACGACAGGATGGTTTCCGAGTCGGCGGTGGTGAAGTCGGAATTGAACACTGCCGAGCGGCCCTGGATGGTCGGGCCACGGAAGCCACTGGCCACGCGCGCGTACAGGTTGACCTGCGGATTGATCGCATACAGCGCGCTCAGGTCCCAGCTCGGCCTGGTATCGGACATCTCGACATCGGTGCGGCCCCGATAGGTGACCACGCCAGCGGCAGTGTCGGCCGTCTTGAGCAGTCGGGTGCGCTTCTTGTCCTCGGTCTCGCGCAGGCCGGCGGTGAGCGTCAGCGCCTCGGTAGCCTTCCAGCTCACCTGGCCGAAACCGGCCCAGGAGGTATTGGTGTTGCGCAGCCGCACCCAGTTGTTCGGGTTGCGCGCTGCGCCCTGCAGGAACCAGGCGCGCTGGTAGAAGTCGGTGGTGTCGCGGCCGTCGAACCAGAACGCGCCCACCTGCCACTGCAAGTCACGCTCGCCGCTGCTGGCCAGGCGCAGTTCCTGGGTCCACTGGTCGAGGTCGCGAACCTGGCCCATCGACTGGCCATAGCCATTGGGCACGCCATTGAAGGGATAGTCGGCCGCGGCACCGCCGTCGGTGTCGCCGCGCGAATAGCCGGAGGTGGTTTCATAGGCGGTGATCGAGGTCAGTTCGACGCCGCCGAAATCGTAGGCGGCCTTGATCGAGCCGCCATAGGTCTTGTACGCCTGCGGATTGTTTCCGGCTTCGTCGTAGCGCACGCGGTCACGGGCAACGCCGACCTCGTTGGAACCCTTGCGGATGGCGTTGCGCAGGAATAGCGTCGAGGTGCCGTCGTAGTCGCGGGCGTGACCGGAGAACAGCACGGAGAACTGCTCGCTGGGCTGCAGCAACAACTGCGCACGCACGTTGCGATCATCGAAGCCGCCCATGGCGTCCTTCCTCGGCGTCACGGTGCCGTCGGCGCTGGGGCCGTCGTAGGCATTGTCGACGTAATCGTCGCGGTGCTGGTACAGCGCCGAGAGGCGGAACGACAATACATCGTTGATCGGCCCGCCAAAGCCGCCGTCGAGGTTGACGCTGTTGTTGCTGCCGTAGCTGGCCGACAGGCGGCCGCTGTAGTCCTGGCTCGGCTTGATGCTGTCGAACTTGACGATGCCCGCGGTGGTGTTGCGGCCGAACAGCGAACCTTGCGGACCGCGCAACACTTCGACCTGGTCGATGTCATAGACCGGGTTGGATTTAAGGACCACATGTTCGAGGACGACATCGTCCTGGATGATCGACACCGGCTGCGAGGCGCCGAGGTAGAAGTCGATGTTGCCCAGGCCGCGGATATAGAAGCGCGGGAAGATGCGCCCGGTGGTGGTCTCGGCGTAGAAGCTCGGCACCCGCCCAGACAAGGACAGCAGCGTGTCGTCGCCACCGGCCGTGAACTCGCGCATTTGCGTGCCCTGCACTACGCCGACCGAAACCGGCACCTGCTGCAGGTTCTCTTCGCGCCGCTCGGCGGTGACGGTAACCGTGTCCAGCGAGGTGGCGGTGGCAGGCGGCTGGACATCGGCGGCCAGCGCCGGCAGCGCGAGCGATGCGCCCAGCAACGCGGCGCAGCTCAGCGCGAGTGCGCGGCGGCGCGGGAACAGGGGG
>DATCVI010000231.1:0-11132 GCA_036566925.1 Stenotrophomonas sp. | reverse complement strand
GCGCGATCCCGCCCACGACCGACGCGGCGGTGTCGATATCGAGCTTGCCGGTGGCGAAGTAGTCCAGGAAGAACAACGGCTCTGCGCCCTGCACCAGCACGTCGTTGACGCACATGGCGACCAGGTCGATGCCGATGGTGTCGTGGCGGCCCAGCTGCTGGGCGAGCTTGAGCTTGGTGCCGACGCCATCGGTGCCGGACACCAGCACCGGCTCCTTGTACTTGCCCGACAGGTCGAACAGCGCGCCGAAGCCGCCCAGCCCGCCCATGACTTCGGGGCGGAAGCTGCGCTTGACCAGCGGCTTGATGCGCTCGACCAACGCGTTGCCGGCGTCGATGTCCACGCCCGCTTCGCGGTAGGTCAGCGGCGAGGGAGTGGCGGCGTGTTTGCCGGCGTCTTTGCTGGAGATCGGGTTGGTCACGGGCGAGGGCGGCTTGGGCGGCAAGGCCGTCGATTTTAGCAGCCGACGTTGCGGCGTTGGCGCGCGGCGGCCATTCGGGCAACAATTCCCCTGGATGAACCCAGCAATGGAACCCGCGATGCGCCGCAGTCTTGCCTTTGTTCTGCTTCTTGCCTGCTGCCTGGCCCCGGCCGTGGCCGCCGCGCAGGCCGATCTGCGCACCGAAGGCGATGTCGCCAAGGCCCAGGGCGCCTACGAGGCCGAAGTGCCCGTCAACAGCCAGGGCGAAGGCGACCGCGCCGGCGCCCTGGCGCGCGCGCTCGGCAGCGTGCTGGCCAAGCTCTCCGGCGACCGCAGCGCCATGGGCCGGCCCGGGGTCGGCCAGGCCCTGCGCAATGCCGCCAACTACGTCGAAAACTACGACTATCGCCAGGACCAGGGCACCTCGCCGACCGGCGCGCCGACCTTCCGCACCGTCCTGGTCGCGCGTTTCCGCCAGGACGATGTCGACGGCCTGGTCGCCGCGCTGGGCCTGCCGGTGTGGCCGCAGCCGCGGCCCAAGCCGGTCCTGTGGCTGGCGATCGACGATGGCAGCGGCCCACGCCTGGTGGGCGTGCAGCAATCCAATGCCGCGCGCAGCGTGCTCGACCGCGCGATTGAACGTGGCTTCCGCCTCGGCCTGCCCGGGGGCGATGCCGCCGAACAGGCGCTGGTCGGCGCGATCTGGCGCCAGGACACCGCCGCGGTGGCCCGTGCCTCCTCGCGCTACAGCCCGCCGATGCAACTGGTGGGCAAGCTCTACCGTGCCGCCACCGGCGGCTGGACCGCGGACTGGGCCTTCGTCGACGACGGCAAGGTGCTGGCGAACTGGAGCATCACCGACCCCGATGCCCGCCGCGCCATGGCCAGCGGTGCCGACGGCGCCGCCGATGCCCTGGTCAAGCGTTACGCCAAGAAGGTCGACAGCGGCGTGCCGGGCACCTACCGCGCGGTGATCACGGGCCTGCGCAGCGCCGACGACTACCTGCGCGTCAGCGCCGCCCTGCAGAACGTCTCGGTGGTGCGCGCGCTGCGCCCGGTCAGCGCCAGTGGCGATCGCCTCGAACTGGACCTGGACCTGCTCACCGGACCGGCCGGCCTGATCCGCATGCTCGGCAGCGACAGCCCGATCGAAGCGGTCACCCTGCCGACCGACGGCCCGGTGCGGCTGGAAGGCGAGCGCATGGAGTTCCGCCTCAAATGATCCTCAGCCCCGAAGCGGAAATCGCCCAGTTCCTGCGCCGTCTCAAATGGGCCGGCCTCGCATTGGGCGCGCTGTGGCTGGTCTGGCTGCTGGCACCGATCCTGACCCCTTTCGTGTTGGCGCTGCTGCTTGCGTGGCTCGGCGACCCGCTGGTGGACCGGATCGAGCGTGCCGGGCGTTCGCGCGATGTCGCCGTCACCCTGGTATTCGTGCTGATGGTGCTGCTGGTGGTGCTGGCGATGATGATCCTGGTGCCGCTGATCGAGCGCCAGATC
Organism: Stenotrophomonas sp.; assembly: GCA_036566925.1. Taxonomy (GTDB): domain Bacteria; phylum Pseudomonadota; class Gammaproteobacteria; order Xanthomonadales; family Xanthomonadaceae; genus Stenotrophomonas_A. The sequence goes on along the minus strand of DATCVI010000231.1, from coordinate 9,214 downwards.
GTCACCCTCATCGGCGCGTTGCCGCAGATGCGCGACTGGGTGATCGGCACCGCGGTGCCGTGGCTGCAGCAGAAGACCGGGCTGGAGCTGATGACCTGGCTCGACCCCGAGCGCCTGATCGACTGGGTCCGCAGCCACTGGGAGCAGGCCGGCGGCGTGGCCAAGACCTTCTTCGGCTACCTGTCGCGCTCGGGCTTTGCGATGGTGACCTGGGTGGTCAACATCGCCTTGCTGCCGATCCTGACGTTCTACTTCCTGCGCGACTGGGACAAGCTGGTCGAGCGCGTGGCCGCGGTGATCCCGCGCAAGTACATCGGCACGGTCAGCGGCCTGGCGCTGGAATCCAACGACGTGCTTGGCGCGTTCATCCGCGGCCAGTTCCTGGTGATGATCGCCCTGGGCGTGATCTACGCCGGCGGCCTGACCCTGGTCGGGCTGAAGCTGGGCCTGTTGATCGGCCTGATCGCCGGGCTGATCAGCTTCATTCCGTATCTCGGCGCTACCACCGGCGTTGTCCTGGCGGTGATCGCGGCGCTGGTGCAGGCGCAAGGCTTCGACCTCAAGCTGCTGGTCGGCCTGGGCGTGGTGTTCACCGTGGGCCAGTTGCTGGAAAGCTACGTGCTCACCCCGCGCATCGTCGGCGACAAGATCGGCCTGCACCCGGTGGCTGTCATCTTCGCGGTGATGGCCGGCGGGCAATTGTTCGGTTTCCTCGGCATGTTGCTGGCGTTGCCGGTTGCGGCAGTGGCCAACGTGCTGCTGCGCTATGCGCATTCGCGCTATACCGAGAGCGAGCTGTACGCCGGTGAGCGTGGGCCGGAGATCGTGCTTGCTTCGAACACGACCACGACCACCACCACGACCGAAGCGGTGGTGATCGAAGTACCGAAGGACCCGACGCTGCCGTGAGCGTGCCGCAGTTGCCGCTGGCCCTGCGCTATCCGCCGGACCAGCGCCTGGAGACCTATATCGGCGCGCCGGAAGGCGTGATCGCGCAGCTGCGCGCAATTGCTGTAGGCGCGCGCGCCGACTGGATCTTTCTGGCCGGTGCATCCGGCAGCGGCAAGACGCATCTCGCACTGTCGTTGTGCGCCGCCGCCGAGCAGGCGGGGCGCCGCGCCGCCTACCTGCCGCTGCTGGCGGCGGCCGGGCGCCTGCGCGAGGCGCTGGAGTCATTGGAAGGACACGAAGTGATCGCCCTCGACGGCGTGGATGCCATTGCAGGCAACCGCGAGGACGAGGTGGCGTTGTTCGACTTCCACAACCGCGCGCGCGCCGCCGGCGTGGCCTTGCTGTACACCGCGCGCGCCATGCCCGATGGCTTGCCGTTGGGGTTGCCGGACCTGCGCTCGCGGCTGTCGCAATGCGTGCGCATCGCACTGCCGGTGCTCGATGACGCTGGCCGCGCCGCGGTTCTGCGCGAGCGCGCGCAGCGCCGTGGGCTGGTAATCGACGATGCCGCGATCGAGTGGTTGTTGACCCATAGCGGCCGCGAACTGGGCGCGCTGGTGGCGGTACTGGACCGACTCGACCGTGAATCGCTGGCGGCCAAGCGGCGAATCACCGTGCCGTTCTTGCGTAGCGTGCTGTGAGCTTTCGCGGCTCCGCTCGTCGGGGCTGAAGTGCACTTGCAGGAGGGGCTTCAGCCCCAACCGCCATCGGTCAGGTCGCGCCGCCGGCTCCGTCCAACGCTGCATCCAACTCCGCCAGCCGCTGCGGCGTGCCGACATCGGTCCAGCGGCCGGCATGATGCTCGCCGGTTACTTCGCCACCGTCCATGTGCGCGCGCAGGATCGGCGCGAGTGGAAAACGTGCCTTGCCATTGCCAGCAACACCGGCAACGGCGCCGGCATGATCGCGCCAGCGGTCGAGCAGCTGCGGCCGATACACGCCGATGCCGGCATAGGTGAGCTTGCGCGCACCGTCGCGGCGCAGCCGCCCGCCCTCGTCCAGCGCGAAATCGCCGTTGGGCGCCTGCACCGGTGGATCGACCATCACCAGATGCGCAAGGCCTTTAGGCTCTCGCGGCAGCCGGGCCAGGTCGTAGTCGCTCCAGACATCGCCGTTGAGCAACAGGAACGGCGCCTCGCCGAGCAGCGGCAGGGCGTTGAGCATGCCGCCGCCGGTCTCCAGCGGCGTTTCGCCTTCGTAGGCGTAGTCGATCCGCAGGCCGTAGCGCGCGCCGTCGCCCAGCACCTCCGGGAACTGCTCCGCAAGCCACGACGTATTGACCACCACGTCGCGCACGCCCAGCGCGGCAAGTTTTTCCAGGTGCCACGCGATCAGCGGTCTACCGGCGACCGGCAACAGCGGCTTGGGCGTGTGGTCGGTCAGCGGGCGCATGCGCTCGCCCAGACCGGCGGCGAAGATCAGCGCCTTCATCCGTTCGTCGCGTCGGCGGCGCCGCGTTCGGCCAGCGCCGGCTTGATCTGCGTATCGAGCAAATACTGCAGCGGCTGCAATTGCGCATGCCGCGGCAACACTTCCTCCAGATAGGCGATGAACCGCGGGATATTGGCCAGGTACCAACTCTTGCCGTCGCGATAATGCAGCCGGCAGAAAATGCCGAGGTTCTTGAGGTGGCGCTGCACGCCCATCCAATCGGCATCGCGGGCAAAGCGTTGCAACGGCGGCACCGGCACCCCGGCTTCGAGCGCGCGGGCATGGTAGTGCGCCAGCCAGCCGTCCACGCGCGCCAGCGGCCAGCTCACCGAGGTGTCCTTGAACAGACTCACCGCGTCGTAGGCCACCGGCCCGCGCACGCAGTCCTGGAAATCGAGCACCGCCGGGCCGTCGGCCACCGGCATCAGGTTGCGCGGCATGAAGTCGCGGTGCACCAGCACCTTGGGCTGGCCCAGGGCGTTGTCCATGAGGCGCCTCTGCACCAGCTCGAGGTTCTCCGAGCTATCGCAATCCAGGGTGATGCCGAGGTGGCGACCGAGGAACCACTCCTCGAACAGCCCGGCATCGCGCTGCAGCAGCGCCTCGCCGAACTCGCCCATGCCGGGCGGCGGCGCGATCCGTTGCAGCCGCAGCAACTGGTCGATCGCCGCATCGAACAAGGTGTCGGCGTTGTCCGGGTCGAGCACTTGCGCCAGGGTCGGGCCGCCGAGGTCTTCGAGCAGCAGGAAGCCTGCCTCCACATCGGCGGCGAGTACCTGCGGCACGCGCACGCCACCGCTGGCGAGCAGCTCGCGCATCGCCAACCACGGGCGCGGGTCGTCCAGCCCGGGCGGCGAATCCATCAGGATGGCGCTGGGCCGTAGCGCCGACTCGCTGCGCCAATAGCTGCGCATGCCGGCATCGACCGAGGCGCGGGTCAGGCGGGCGTCGGGATCGCCGAAGTGCGCCTGGATCCATTGCAAGCGTTGCGCGGCGCGCGGGTCGGAGGCGGAATCTACAGGCATCGGCTGCTCAGCACGGGAAACGGGCAGGGAAAGAGAACTGGCGTTGACGCCAGCCGCCTCAACGGCGGCCGCTGAACAAACGCAGCAAGGCCAGGATGGCGACCGCACCCAGCAGCGCACCGAGGAAGCCGACCGGCTCGCCCGCCCGGTACCAGCCCATGTGCTGGCCGAACCAGCCGGCCAATACCGCCCCGCCGATGCCAAGGAGGATCGTCAGCAGGCAGCCGAGCCGGTGCGGCCCGGGCGTGAAGAAGCGCGCGAGCAGGCCAACCACGAAGCCGACCAGGATGATGTAGAGCCAGCTGTCGCTGCCAAACAAGCTGCCCATGCGCGTTTCCTTGCCCTCGCCGGGCTTGAGAAGAAGGACGCAGCCTAGCAAGGCCCGGCTGCGTCCGTCATTGGCCTCAGCAGCAGCCGTGGTCGCCGTGGCGGGTGCCGCTGTCGGCGGCGACCGGCGAACCGCTGGTCTCGCCACGCAGGCAGGCGGCGTGGTGTTCGGCGATGACCTTGGCCACGCAGGCGGTCACGCGCTTGCCCATCGGGATGTGCAGGAACTCGTTGGGTCCGTGCGCATTGGAATGCGGGCCGAGCACGCCGGTGATCATGAACTGCGCACCGGGGAACTTCTCGCCGAGCATGCCCATGAACGGGATCGAGCCGCCTTCGCCCATGTACATCGCCGGCTTGCCATAGAAGGCCTGGCTGGCCGCGTCGATCGCCTGCGTCAGCCACGGCGCCATTGCCGGCGCGTTCCAGCCGCTGGAGGCCTTCTCCAGATCCAGGCTGACGTGGGCACCGTTGGGCGGATCGCGCAGCAGCGCTTCCTTCAGCAGCTCGCCGCACTTCTTGCCATCGGCCGTCGGCGGCAGGCGCAGCGACAGCTTCACCGCGGTCTGCGGGCGCAATACGTTGCCGGCCGATTCCAGCGCCGGCATACCGCCCACGCCGGTGACCGACAGCGCCGGGCGCCAGGTGCGGTTGAGCACCAGCTCGGTGAGGTCATCGCTCATCGGCTTGAGCCCTTCGACCAGCGGGAACTTGTCGAAGATCGCCGTGTCCAGCACCTGCGCGGCGTTGTTGGCCTGGGCCAGGCGCTCGGCCGGCACCTCGACGTGCAGGCCTTCGAGCAGGATGCGCCCGGTCTTTTCGTCCTCGATGCGCGACAGCAGCTGGCGCAGCAGGCGGAAGCTGGAAGGCACCACGCCGGAGGCGTCGCCCGAATGCACGCCTTCCTCCAGCACCTTGACCGTGAGGTTGCCGCCGGTGAGACCGCGCAGCGAGGTGGTGCACCACAGTTGCTCGTAGTTGCCGCAGCCCGAATCCAGGCACACCACCAGCGAGGGTTTGCCGATGCGGTCGGCGAGGTGGTCGACGTAGGCCGGCAGGTCGTAGCTGCCCGATTCCTCGCACGCCTCGATCAGGATCACGCAGCGCGCGTGCGGCAGCTGCTGCTCGCGCAGCGCCTGCACCGCGGCCAGCGAGCCGAAGATCGCGTAACCATCGTCGGCGCCGCCGCGGCCATACAGCTTGTCGCCGCGCAGCACCGGCAGCCACGGGCCCAGGTCGGGGTCCCAGCCAGTCATTTCCGGCTGCTTGTCGAGGTGGCCGTAGAGCAGCACGGTGTCCTCGCCGGTCTCGCTGCCGGTGGCGGGGATTTCCAGCAGGATCAGCGGGGTGCGGCCTTCCAGCCGCACCACTTCCACCTTCAGGCCCTCGATCGCCTGGGCCCGCGCCCAGTTCTCCATCAGCGCCACCGCCTGGTCCATGTAGCCATGCTTGACCCACTCAGCGTCGAACATCGGCGACTTGTTGGGGATGCGGATGTACTCGACGAGCTGCGGGACGATGTCCTGGTCCCACTTGTCGCTGAGGTATTGGCCGATCTTGGCGTTGTCCATGGGGAACTCCGGGGAATGCTGAGCGGGAATGCTGGAGGCCGGCATTCTACCTCCGTGGTCAGGGGTAGGGTTTTTCCTACACGCCATCACGCGCTTTACCTGCTGTGCCAACGCGTGACAGACGATAGGCTGAGTTCATGTGGCGCGGGACACTGGTCTGGCCGGAAGGAACGCCGGCGTACCTACCCAAGCCACAAGGAGTGTTGCAATGAAGTTTTTCGCTGTAGCCGCTGCAGTAGCAGCGAGGGCCCTGCTGCTGGGCCTGTTGATCTCGACCCCCGCCATGGCAGGCGTGAAAGTCGACATCAACCGGGCCGATGCCGAGGAGCTGGACCAGGTGCTGGTGAACGTGGGGCCTTCCAAGGCCAAGGCGATCGTCGAGCACCGGGAAGCCAACGGGCCCTTCAAGAGCGCCGAGGATCTGGCGCAGGTCAAGGGCATTGGGTTGAGCACGGTCGAACGGAATCGCGACCTCATCGAGATTGGCGCTGGAGCTGCGCCATCTGCCAAGGACGCAGGCAAGGATGCAGGCAAGCCGGCGGAGCCGGTGACGCGACAATAAGGACAGCAGTGGCAAGGAATACGGCTAAGCGCAGGAGGCGTGGCCGCACGCCATCTAGGCAGGACGTCTAGGGGGAAGGCTGGATGCCGACACGGATGTGACCGCCCGGTGCCGCACAGGATGTGCGACCGGGCGATTCCTTTTCTGGCATCCCTTGCTCTGGCGTCCCTTGCCCGCGAAACAAGCCGCCTGCAGCGGCGGATCTGCCCGCCATTGCGGCAGAATGCCGCCATGGATGCCCTGCGAACCCCCAGTCACGTCATTCCCGCCCACCACTACCGGCGCGAGCGCTGGCGCAACCAGCAAGGCTGGACGCGCGAAATCCTGCGGCTGGGCGATGGCGAGGATTGGTCGCTGCGGCTGTCGATCGCGGAGATCGAGCAGGACTCGGATTTCTCCTCGTTTCCCGGCATCGAGCGCGAACTGGTGCTGCTGCACGGCAATGGCGTGCGCCTGTGTTTCGAGGACGGCCAGGAGGTCGCGCTGCTGCCGCCGCACCAGCGCCTGCGTTTCGCTGGCGAGGCCAAGGTTCGCGGCGAACTCATCGACGGCCCCACCCACGACTTCAACCTGATGTGGCGGCGCGATGCGCTCGACGCCACCTTGCTGCACCGGCCGCTGGTCGGGCCAATGCTGTTCTTCACCGAACCCGGCGTGGCCTGGGCGATCCATTTGCTCGCTGGGCATGCACGTTTTGAGTCGGACGCTGCGCTGGAGCCATTGGCTGCCGGCGACACCGTCTGGCTGGGCGCCGGGCCGCGCAGCCGCCATGCGATGCATGGGGCGGGGGAACTACTGGCGATCCGGGTGGCGCCGCGCGCGGCCGAATCGATCGACGCCGGGCCGGGCGCCGCTCAGTAGACGTCGCGGCGGTAGCGCCCTTCGATGCGCAGTTGCTCGCGCTTCTGGCTGCCGAGGATCTGTTCGATCACCGCGTCCACCGCCGGCGCCATGCCGCGAAGACTGCCGCAGACGTAGATCGCCGCGCCGGCATCGACCCAGTCGCGCAGCGCATCGGCCGCGTGCGCCAGCGCGTCCTGCACATAGCGATGCGGCCCGTTGTCGCGCGAATACACCGCATCGACGCGTTCGAGCATCCCTTGTGCTTTCCAGCGCTGCAGGTCGGCGCCGAAATGATTGTCGTGGGCCGCGTGGCGCTCGCCGAACAGCAGCCAGTTGCGCGGCGAGCCTGCCTCGGCACGCGCGGCCAGGTGCGCGCGCAATCCAGCGATACCGGTGCCATTGCCGATGAGGATCAGCGGCTGATTCGGCGGCGGTGGAGGGAAGCCTGGGTTGGCGCGGATGCGCAGTGCAATCTCCGAACCTACGACGGCGTGATCGCAAAGCCAGCCGCTGCCCAGACCGGGCGCCCCGTCGGGCCCGAGGTGGCGACGCACCAGCAGATCCAGGCGGCCTTCCGATGGCACCGTGGCGATCGAGTACTCGCGATGCGGCAGCGATTGCAGGCGGCCCACGAAAGCCTCCAGGTCGTCGCCATCGAGCGCAGCCGGCCACTGCGAACTGGCGATCCAGTCGCGCAATGTGCGCCCGCGAACGCTGCGTTCGCCGTCGAGTGCATGGGTGCGCAGGAAGGTGGTGACGGCCGCCTCGCTGTGGCGCGGGCCGATCTCGGCGATATCGCCAGCCTGCCAGCGCAGCCAGTCGGCCTGGGCTGGTTGCAGTGAAATACAAAAGGCCGCGTCGGCGTTGCGGCCAGGATTGCTATGCCGGCGCGATGCCAGTCGCCACTGCTGGTATTGCGGGCGTTCCCAATCGACCTGCGCGGCGCCATCGCCGAGTTGGCCGATCAGGTACTGCCAATGCCGCAGCGCGCCGGGGTCGGCGTTATCGACCTCGACCCGATCGAACAAGGCATGCGCACCGTGGCTGGCCAGCCAATCGTCCAGTTGCCGTCCGAACGCGCAGAAATCGTCGTAGCTGCGGTCGCCCAAGGCAAGCAAGCCGTAGCGCAGCCGCGGCAGCGCGTCGAGCTGCGGTTGGGCGTGGCGCAGGAAGGCGAGGGCATTGTCGGGCGGATCGCCCTCGCCGGTGGTGCTGACCACGAACAGCATGCGCTCAGCGGCACGCAGGGTTTCGGCGTCCAAGGCGCTGAGCGGCAGGGCTTGCGCGGCCACACCAGCGGCGCGCAACGCGGCCACGCTGCGCTCGGCCAGTTCGCTGGCAAAGCCGGTCTGGCTGGCCCACGCCACCAGCATCGGGGCCGATCCTGTGGTGGCCGCAAGCCGCGGTGCGCGCGCGCGCCAGGCGATGGCGCCGCACAACGCGGCGTAGGCCAGCAAGCAGCCACCGGCGAGTTGCCACTGCCAAGGCAGGGCGGCGCCGGGCCACCACGACGCGCCGCTATGCAGGCGCAGGAGCGCCAGGCCGATCAGGCCGAGTGCCAGCAGAACGACGCCATTGCCCAGACGGCTTTTCCAACTCGCCTGCGGATTCATGCCGCCGCTTCCAACAGGGTCTCGAACGCCGGGCTCATATGCTCGCGCCAAGCGCCGGCCTCGCGTTGCAGGAAACGCACCGACAGCGACAGGCGTTCGGCCAGGCGCAGGCCTTCGCTGGGGCCGAGCACGGTCATCGCGGTTGCCCATGCGTCTGCGCGCGCGGCATCGCCGGCAACCACGGTGACCGCCGCGGGGGCAGCGGGCACTGGGCGGCCGAGGCGGGGATCGAAGGTGTGCGAATAGCGCTGGTCGCCGACCTCGAAGTGATGCCAGCGATCGCCCGAGGTGGCCACGGCCCGGTCGCGCAGTGCCAACACGCGCGCCGGCAGCGACGAAGCGGCATCCTCCTCGGGCGCTGACTCCACCAGCACGCGCCAGGGTTGCCCATCGGGCTTGGTGCCGTACCCGTGCAGTTCACCGCCGACTTCCACAAGTCCCGCGGCGACGCCGGCATGGCGCAGATAAGCCACGACCACGTCGACGCCATGACCCTTGGCAATGCCTGAGAGATCCAATGCCACGCCGCCGGGTTGCAGCAGCTTGCGCGCGCGCGCATCCCACTGCAGGCGTTGCCAGCCGACGCGGGCACGGGTGGTCGCGAGTGCGCCATCGGCCGGAATGCGCAACGGGCCGCGCGCCGCACCGAAGCCCCATAGCGCCACCATCGGGCCCACCGTGGGATCGAACGCGCCGCCACTGGCCGCGGCGACTTCCAGCGCAATCTCCATCACATGGCTAAAGCCATCCGGCAACACGATGTCGCTGCCGGACGCGGCGTCGTTGTAGCGGCTGATACCCGAGTCCGCTTCCCAGGTGCTCATCTGCGCGACGACCTCGTCCAGCGCCGCCTGGATGCCGGCGTGCAGCCCGTGCAGGTCACGACCACGG
>DATCVI010000230.1:0-52130 GCA_036566925.1 Stenotrophomonas sp. | reverse complement strand
CATGATGACCATGGGCACGGCGATCCTGGCGATGGTGCCGATCTCGTTGACCACTACCACCATGTTTGGCGATGGCCCGCCGTACTACCCGATGGCGCGCGCGATTGCCGGTGGCCTGGCGTTCTCGACCGTGGTCAGCCTGCTATTCCTGCCGACCATCTACGCGATGCTCGATGATCTCAGCAGCGGCGTGTCGCGGCTGGTGAAGCGTGCGCGCGGACGTGCCGAAGTGCCGGGCGCGGACGTATCGGTGGTTTGAACAGGGGGCACCGCCGGAACCGGTTCCGGTGGCGCCCGAGGTAAACGCTTGGTCCGGATGGACGGCGGATCGTCGCCGTCGCCCATCCGGGCCAATGCGCCGGTCAGGCCCAGTTCGCGGCAATCACCGTGTCCAGCGTCGACCACTGCTGCGGACTCAGGCTTTCCGAGCCTGCCGGCGGCGGGCCGAAGGCCGCCATGGCATTGACCAGATTATCGACCTGGCCTGCCGTCAGGCTCTGGCCGTCGGCACTACGGAACAGGTCGACGCGGGACTTTGGGTGCTCGTACCAGCCGGCGATAGTGATCTTGTCCGGCTCGGTTGATTGCGGGTCGGGCCCGTTGCCCGGTGCTTGCAGTCTGTTCACCACCGTGACCTGCAGATCGTTGGCCGCGCGACTGAACCACAGGTGGTTTGCCAGCACGCCGGACGCTTGTCCGAATCTGATTTCGTCATGGCCCGCGGCATCGGCGTTGTCGACGGTGTCTTGGCCGAAGCCGCTGTCGAAGCGGTAGACGTCGTTGCCCTGGCCGCCCTCTAGGCGGTCTGCGCCAGCATCGCCCACCAGGAGGTCGTGGCCGTCTCCCCCCTTGAGCTTGTCGTCGCCAGTGCCGCCTTCGAGCGTGTCGTTGCCTCGGCCGGCTTCGAGGACGTCGTTGTCGGCGCCGCCGCGCAGGAGGTCGTGGCCGACGCTGCCGTAGAGCTTGTCCTCGCCGTTGCCACCTTCCAGTGTGTCGTCGCCGTTGCCACCTTCGAGCAGATCGTGGCCGTCACCGGCCCATAGGATGTCATTGCCATTGCGCCCGTAGAGCCGGTCGTGGCTCTCGCCGCCATCCAGGAAATCGTCACCGTCGCCGCCATGCAGACGGTCTTTGCCGGCGCCGCCGACCAGCAGGTCGTTGCCTGCTCCACCGTCGAGGTGATCGCTGCCCAGCCCACCGTCGAGCTGGTCATCGCCCGCGCCAGCGTAGAGCTTGTCGTTGCCGGCATGGCCTTCGAGGCGGTCGCTGCGATCGGTGCCATGCAGGATGTCTGCACCTTTGCCGGCAATAGGGTTCACACCATCAGCGCGGTAGTCCTGGCGCCACGCGCTATCACTGGCATTGACGAACGACCGGGTGGACCACTCGGTTTCGGTGCCGTACGGATTGAGGTTGGTCCATGGGCCATCGACCGGGGCCGACGACGCGGTACCCAGGCGGGCAGTGATTTGCGTGAAATCGCAGAAGCGCCGTGATTGGCGCGGGAGAAGGCGGTTGATCCGACTCATCATATGAATAACTCCTTGTCGTATCGCCGGTGCGGACACCGACAGGTGATTCCCTGCGAAGCCATGCCGCCGGCCGACAGCCGGGATGCAGGGTTGGGCGTGGCGTAACGTTGTCTTGTTTCCCCGAATGAGCCCGGAAGCCTGGGCTCAGCGCGATCCTACGTCCGCGTTGATGGTGTCGATATTGGAATGGTCGCCCTGTTGGCGTGCGCGTCGCGTTCCATCGCGTGACAAAAAAAAGCCACCGGCTTGGGGCCGGTGGCTGTTGAAAGGGTCGGGGTGCTCGTCAGCCTGCCCGAACCTGTCGGTCGGTTATGCCCAGTTCGCGGCGATCACCGTATCGAGCGTTTTCCACTGCTGCTGGGTCAGGCTTTCGGAGCCGGCCGGAATTGCGCCGAAGGCCGCCATCGCATTGACCAGGTTGTCGACCTGGCTGGCCTTGAGGGTCTGGCCCGCGGCGTCACGGAACAGGTCCACACGCGCTTCGGCGCTGCCGTACCAATTGCGCAGGGTGATCTTGTCGGCATCGCCAACCGTATTGAGGAGGCTGCTGCCGGCCGGTTCGCCGTCAATGGTCAGCACGCCGTTGTTCATGTTGAACACGCCGTTGTTCATGCTGATATCGCCTCCGATGAAGTTGAAGCCCGTCGACTTGTTGCTGTCCAGCACCGTGAGCTCCAGGTCATTGCCCTTGCGGCTGAACCACATGCGGTTGGCCTTCGCCTCGGAAGCTTCGCTGAACACAACTTCGTCATGTCCGGCAGCGTCGCCGTTGCGGATCACGTCCTGGCCGAACGACTTGTCGAAGACGTACGTGTCCTTGCCGGCACCGCCTTCGAGCCGATCGTTGCCCATGCCGCCGTTGAGACGGTCGTGGCCCTGGCCGCCGCTGAGGGCGTCGTTGTCCATGCCGCCATCGAGGCGATCGTTGCCCGCGCCGCCGTCGAGCACGTCATTGCCCATGTTGCCTTCCAGGAGGTCGTTGCCGGCATCGCCATAGAGCCTGTCGTTGTCCATGCCGCCCTTCAGCCGGTCAGCGCCGTCGCCGCCATAGAGCTTGTCATTGCCCATGCCGCCGTAGAGCCGATCGTCGCCGGCCTCGCCGTAGAGCTTGTCGTTGCCCATGCCGCCCTCCAGGCGGTCACTGCGGCCGGTGCCAAACAATCTATAGTTGCCCGTGCCACCTGTGCCACCCGTACGCACGACGCCGTCGCCCCGGAAGTCCTGCGTCCATTGCGAGGCCGCCGCGAGCAGGTCGGCATCGTTCGCGTCCTTGAGCGGGGCCACCGGCGCCGGTGGGCTGGCGACTTCGGGCAGTGCCGCGACGGGCGCGGCCACGGAATGCGCGGGAGTTCCTTCACTGTAGACCGGCGGCACGGGGATCTGCGGGAGAACCGGTGCGTTCCAGTTGCTGAAATCGAGCTTGGACCACTGGTTCGCGTCCTCGACGATCTTGCTGATTTCGGCCTGAAGCTTCTTCATGTCTTGGTCGAGCTTCTTCATGTCTACCTCGTAGCTGCCCCACGAGTTGGCGCCAAACGCCAGGGCCGGCATGTAAGACTTGGTTGAGTAGGCGCCGTTGCCGATGTCGCGGGTTCGGGAAAAGAAATTTGTGTTCAAGGGGTATTCCTGATGCGTCGCCTGTGCAAAATCACAAGCGTCTTTATGGGTCGCGAAGGTGGTGGCGACGCCGGGCTCACGCGCGAGCCAGGGGGGGCGCCGTCCTTCGTGGCTACCGGCCGGATGGCCGCTTTCGAATCTCGAAATAGCGCAGTCCTGTGGTGACATGCTCCTTGGTGAAGAGGCGTTCCTGGTTCAACGTTCTTGCAGGCTTTCGCTTGTGCGCCGCTGCAGCGGCGACAGGAAGTAGCTGATCAGACGCCGGCGGCCGGTATGGATCTCAGCGCGCACCGACATGCCGGGCGCCAACGGCAGATCGCGCTGGCGTGGGCCGCGCCGCAGTCGCACGCGCACGCTATAGACAGGCCCCCGCTTGGCGTCGACGATCGCGTCGGAGGACACTGATATGACCTCTCCGTCGAGCATTCCAAAGCGGGTGAAGTCAAAGGCATCCACCTTGATGCGGACTGCCTGGCCGACATGGACGAAGCCGACATCGCGGTTGGCCATGAAGGCTTCGATCTCCACCGGTCGCTCGCTGGGCACGATCAACAGCACTGGCTGGGCGGCGGTGACCACGGCGCCAGGGGCACTGACGGCCAGCTGCTGAACCGTGCCGGCGACCGGCGCGACCAGCCGGGTCTGCCGATCGCGATGTCGGGCTTTGCGCAACTCCTGGGTCAGCGATGTGATGCGCTGAGCGGCATCGAGTTGCTGGTCTAGCAGTGCGCGACTGAGTTCAGCGGCGGCACTGCTGCGCAGATCTGTCGCCTGGCGCTGAGCGGCGTGTGCCTGGGCCAAACGCGCCTGCTGGGCAACCAGTTGCTGGCTCTGCTGCACTGCGGCCTGCTCGCGCTCTAGCCAGGCGTGACGCGAGACGTACTTGCCTTCCAGCAGGCCGCGATAGTCATCGGCCATCTGTCGAGAGATCGGCGTCGTCGCCTTGAGTGAGTTGATGGCGGCGGCGGTGGCCTGGATCTCGGCGTGGCGCTGGGCCAGCGCCGAATCTGCCTGCGCCAGCCGCGCGCGATATTCCTCGTACTGTATGGAAATGCGCGCATGCAATCGGGCCAGTGCTTCGGTGGGCGCATCCGCAACAACCGGCAGCACCGGCGCGCGACGTTCGCGCAACGCGAGCAGTAGGGAATCGGCATGCGCCAGCTCCATCCGCGCATCCAGCAATCGGGCGCGCAGCTGGGTAACTTCGGTCTCGGTGAGGCTGGGGTCGAGTTCGACCAGCAGTTGCCCGGCACGGACGCGCTGGCCGTCCTGCACGTGGATATGCTTCACCACGGACAGGCTGTCGGGCTGAATCGGCTTGCTGCGTCCGACGGCGAGCACTTTGCCTTCGGCGCTGGAGACCACGTCGATGCGACCGAGAAATCCCCATGCCAGGGTCAGGGCGCACAGGCCAAGAATGACCGCAAGCAGGACGCGTGGCGCTGGATGCACGGGGGTGTCGCGCAGTGCTTCGGCCGCCGGCAGGAACTCGAGCTCATGCGCCAGGCGTGCCGGCCCGTCCATCTGGCGACGCGCCTGCCAACTGTCCCGCCAGACGGCCGCCGTGTGTTTGAAGAAGTGACCGGGGAGTTTCATTTTTCAGCCCTGCTGCAGCTCATGGAGGCGTGCGTAATGGCCTTGCTGTAGGCGCAGCAGGGATGCGTGGGTCCCGGACTCGACGATCTGGCCGTTGTCCATGACGACGATGCGATCGGCTTCGCGCACGGCGCTGAGGCGGTGTGCGATGACGATGACCGTGCGGCCGCGGCGAATCGCCCGCATGTTGTCGTGGACAACGCGTTCGGACTCGTAGTCGAGTGCGCTGGTTGCCTCGTCGAGGATCAGGATGCGCGGATCGCCCATCAGGGCACGCGCAATGGCGATGCGCTGGCCTTGTCCGCCGGAGAGGGAGCTGCCATGTTCTTCGACCAGCGTGTCGTAGCCCTGCGGCAGCGCGGTGATGAAATCGTGCGCGCCTGCCGTTGTTGCTGCCTGGATGACGCGTTCGAGTGACGCGGTCGGCATGGAAAGGGCGATGTTGTCGCGAATGCTGCGGCGAAACAGCAGGTTCTCTTGCAGGACGACGCCGATCTGGCTGCGCAGGGAAGCCACGTCCACGGTCGACAAGTCGATGCCGTCGATCAGGACCCGGCCGCGCTCGGGGGAGTACAGGCGCTGGAGCAACCGGGTCAATGTGCTCTTGCCGGATCCGGAATGGCCGACGATGCCGACCATCTCACCCGCTTCGACAGCCAGATCGACACCCCGAAGCACCTCGACGCCGTCGACGCCGTAGCGGAACCGCACCTGCTGGAAGTCGATGCTGCCGCGCAACGCTGCCAGCTGCGTGCGGGACGCCAGTTCGTTCTCCGGGCGCGTGTTGAGGATGTCGCCCAACCGCTGCATCGACACGCCGGTCTGCTGGAAGTTGGTCCAGGACTGCGCCAGACGCATGATCGGCTGGCCCACGCGACCCGCGAGCATGTTGAAGGCGATCAACTGGCCCACGCTCAAACTGCCTTCGATCACCAGGCGGGCACCCAGCCACAGCGTGCCGACGGTGACCAGTTTGCCGACGAGGGACACCGATTCACCGGCCAGGTTCGCGAGGTTCTGGGTCCGAAAGTTAGCGCTAACGTATCCGGCCAGCCTTTCATCCCAGCGGCGGGCGAATTGCGGTTCCACTGACATCGACTTGACTGTGTCGATGCCGCTGATCGTTTCCACCAGCATGGCCTGGGTTTCGGCACTGCGCTCGAAGCTGTGCTCCAGCCGCCGCCGCAGCAGGGGCGTCACGACGAGCGAAATGAGGAAATAGATCGGCAACGAGCCGAGTACCAGGAGCGTGAGCCAGCCGCTGTAGAACAGCATCACCGCGATGAACACGCCCGAAAACACCACGTCCAGCAGCAGCGTGATGGTGTTGCCGGTGAGGAAGCTGCGGATGTTTTCCAGTTCACGGACGCGGGCGACGGAGTCGCCTACCCGACGTGCCTGGAAGTAGGCCAGCGGCAGATGGATGAGGTGGCGAAACAGGCGTGAACCCAGTTCCACGTCGATGCGGCTGGCGGTATGGATCATCAGATAGCTGCGCAATATCGACAGCAGGGTCTCGAACACCATGACGCCGAGCAGGCCGACGGAAACTACGTCCAGGGTGCTCAGGCCGCGATTGACCAGGACCTTGTCCATCACCACCTGGAAGAACAGCGGCGTGACCAGGGCAAAGATCTGCAAGGCCAGCGAAGCGACGACCACCTCGCCCAGAACTCGCCGATGGCGGACGACGGCCGGGACGAACCAGGACAGGTCGAACTTGGCCAGTTGGCCGATGAGTGACTCCTGCGATTGGACCAGCAGCAGTTGGCCGCTCCATAGCGAATCGAGCGCGTCGAACTCCATGGCGGTGGTTTGCGCGCGGAGTGGATCGTGGATCAGCGCGCGGGCGTCAGCGACCTTGGCGAAAATGAAGTAGCGACCGTGCCGATCGATGCCGATCGCCGGCAAAGGCGTATGGGCAAGGCGTTGCAGGGTAGTGCTCACGCGTTTGCACTTCAGTCCCAGCCGGCGAAGGGCCAAAACCATCTCGCCGGGAGCCAGCACGCCACTGCCCGCGTCGAGTTCGCGGCGTAGCTGCTGTGGCGAAGTAGCGATGCCATGGAGTTGCGCGAGCATTGCGATGCAAGCGACGCCCGAATTCAGGGCGTCGTCGGCGAGACACGACGATGAAGACAAAGTGTGGGGCACGGCGGCTACGCTGGGCAAAGGAGAACGCCAGCACGCCGTGAGGCAATGAGGCTGGGTGCAATCCTAGGGATGCACCCAGATCATCGATATTGGATGTATCGCAGTACTTCCCACACCAGGAAGTGAGCGAGTGCCGCTTGCGCCCGCTACTTAGCCGCCCTGCAATCGGTGCAGGATCTGCACGCCCGCCAACCACAGGCCAAGCGCGCTACCGGCACTGGTGAGGATGAACGTCAGAAGGACGCGCGTCACACGATTTCGATACCAGCCGCGCAGGGTCTGGGCATCGTCGCGCAGGGTCAGGAAGTCGTTGTAGGCCGGCTTGCGCAGGTTGACTTCAACCAGCGCGGAGAAGGTGCCGGCCGGCACGCTGAGACGGAATGGCTTGAGCGGTGCGGCCACTGCGGCGGTGAGAATGCTGAGCGGGTGGCTGCCGGCGAGCAAGGCGCCGAGGGCGGCCAGCCCGCCGGTGTACAGGGTCCACTGCAGCAGCAGGTCGGTGCCCATGCTCATGCCGCCGCGCCAGAAGCCGAGTGCGATACCGGCAACCACCACGGTGAGGATGATCAGGGTGATCCATGGGATACGGCGACGCTGCTGCACGAACTCCAGCCGTTCCCGCAGCACCGTGGGATCTTCGCTATCTTCGGCCAGGTGACGGGCGAGACCGGCGAGGTGGCCGGCACCCACTACCGCGAGCACCGAATGCTTGCCCTGGCCTGCCTCTTCGCGCAAGCGCGTGGCCATGTAGCGATCGCGCTCGGCGATGATGGTGTCGTACAGCTCGGGGCTTTCGCTGGCGAAGTCGCCGAAGCTGGCCTCGAGCATGTCGCCCTGCTTGAGCTTCTCGATTTCTTCCTCGCCGACATCGTCGCTGGCGAACAGGCCGGTGAGCAGGCCGCCGGCGAGCTTGAGCTTGCCGATCAGCCCCAGGCGTGCGGAAGCGCGCTTGAAGGTGGTGCCGACTTCGCGATCGATCAGATAGACCGGCAGGTGCTGCGCCTTGGCCAGGCCCACTGCCTGCTTCAATTCGGCGCCCGGTTCGATGTCCAGTTGCTTGGCCAACCGGCGCTGGTAGGCGGCCAAGGCGAGGTTGGCGGCGAACAACGCCACGCGGCCCTTGCGGATCACCTGCACCAGGTCGAGCTTGGCCAGTGCTTCGGGATCGGTGAGCGCCTGCAGGCGCTGACTATCCAGCTCCACCGCGACGGCGTCGAAGCGGCCGCTGTCGATCGCTTTTTCCACTGCCGCCACGCTGGCCTGGGACACATGGGCGGTGCCGAGCAGGGTATAGCGCACACCATCGCGTTCGACGATGCGGTGCGGCTGGCCGGACAGCAGGTCGTCGGTGTCCGCGGTAATCGTCTGGTCCATTACTTCACTTCTTCAATGGGAGGTTGGCCGGTGCCCGGGCCGATGGCGCGTTGCATCTGCACCGTGTCCAGCCAGCGCCCGTGCTTGCGGCCCAGGCCCTTGAATATGCCGACCAGCTCGAAGCCGAAGCGTTCGTGCAGGCGGATCGAGGCGACGTTGGTCGGCTCGCCGATCACCGCCACCATTTGCCGGTAACCGCGCGCTTCGCATTCGTCGATCAAGCGTTGCATCAGGGCCGCGCCTACACCCTTGCCCTGCGCCTCGGCGGCGACATAGACCGAGTTCTCCACGGTCCACTGATACGCAACCCGGGCGCGGTAGCTGCCGGCATAGGCATAGCCGACCACGCGACCGTCGAGCTCGGCCACCAGGTACGGGTAGCCGGCGGCGAGCAGGTTGTGTCGGCGCTTTGCCATCTCGGCTTCGTCCGGCACTTCGTATTCGTAGGTGTTGACGAAGTCGGTGACCTCGACCGCGTAGATCGCGGTGATCGCCGGGATATCGGCCTCGGTGGCATCGCGCAGCAGCAGGGTCATGGCGGGCGGTCAGTCGATGTAGCGCTTGAGCAGGTCGCCGTAGGCGTCAATGCGGCGATCGCGCAGGAACGGCCAGATCCGCCGTACATGCTCACTGCGCTGCAGGTCGACGTCGCAGACCAGGACGGTCGGCTCGGCGCCGGCTTCGGCTACGAACTCGCCTTGCGGGCCAAGCACGTGGCTGTTGCCCCAGAACTGGATGCCCGACGCGCCCACCGGGCCGTTGTCGGCCAGCGGCGAGGGTTCATGGCCGACGCGGTTGCAGCTCAGCACCGGCAGGCCATTGGCCACGGCGTGGCCGCGATGGCTCAGTACCCAGGCGTCGCGCTGGCGGTTCTTTTCGTCTTGCGCGTCTTCCGGGTCCCAGCCGATCGCGGTCGGGTAAAGCAGCATTTCGGCGCCGGCCAGCGCCATCAGGCGCGCGGCTTCCGGATACCACTGGTCCCAGCACACCAGCACGCCGAGGCGGCCGACCGAGGTATCGATCGGCTTGAAGCCGATGTCGCCGGGGGTGAAATAGAACTTCTCGTAGAAGCCCGGGTCGTCCGGGATGTGCATTTTGCGGTACTTGCCGAGCAGGCGCCCGTCCTTTTCCAGCACCACGGCGGTGTTGTGGTACAGGCCTGCGGCGCGGCGCTCGAACAGCGAACCGACGATCACCACGCCGTGCTTCTTCGCCAGGGCGCCGAGGCGCTCGGTGCTGGGGCCGGGGATGGGTTCGGCCAGGTCGAACTCGCCGACCGACTCGTGCTGGCAGAAGTACGCGCCGTTGTGCAATTCCTGCAGCAGCACCAGGCGCGCCCCTTGCGCGGCAGCTTCGGCCACGCGTGCTTCGATCACGGCCAGGTTGGCCTCGGCATCGCCGTGGTTGCGCTCCTGGATGAGCGCGACAGTAAGGGTTTGACGGGTCATGGAAGCGGATCCGCGTGTGGGTGCGATCGAATAAGTTTACGCGCGAGCAGCCACTGCGGCCGGCCCGCGCCGGACCGGTTCAGGCAGCCTGCAGGCCTGCCGGCAGTTGCATGGTGATGCAGTGCAGGCTGCCGTTCTGCCAGATCAGCGCGCGGCAAGGCACCGGCACGATTTCTCGCTCGGGGAAAGCCTCGGCCAGCACGGCCTGCGCGCGCGCGTCGGCGGCGTCGCCGTAGGCCGGCATCAACACCGCACCGTTGACGATCAGGAAGTTGGCATAGGACGCGGCCAAGCGCCGGTCGCCATCGAGGATCGGCTGCGCCCACGGCAGCGGGAACAGCGTGTAGAGCTGGCCGTCGGGTTTGCGCAGGGCGGCCAGTTCGGCGCCCATCGCCTGCAGCTCGGCGTAGTGCGAATCGGCGGGATCGTCGCAGGCCTGGAACACGATGGCGTCGGGACCGGCAAAGCGGGCGAGGGTGTCTACATGGGCGTCGGTGTCGTCGCCTTCCAGGTAGCCGTGGTCCAGCCAAAGCACGCGGTCTTGCGCCAGCCAGCGCGCCAGGTCGGCGCTGAGCGACTCGCGCGAGCGCTGCGGATGACGCTCGTGCAGGCACTGCCAGGTGGTGAGCAGGGTGCCGGCGCCATCGGTGTCGATGGCGCCGCCTTCGAGCGCGAAATCGATACTTTGGACGTCGCTGTCGGCAAACACGCCGGCGCGGTGGAGTGCGCCTACCAGTTGGTCGTCACGGCTGGCCTCGAACTTGCCGCCCCAACCGGTGAAACGGAAGTCGAGCAGGCGGAAACCGCCGTCGGCACGACGCAGGGTGATCGGGCCGGAATCGCGCAGCCAGGTATCGTCGTATTCGACCTCGATGAAGCGAACCCGGTCCATGTCGATGCGGGCCGAGCGCAGGCGCGCCTCGGCGTAGGTCTGCAGGTCTTCGTCGGCCACGCAAATGACCACGCGCTCGAAGCGGGTAATCGCCGCGACCAGCGCGATGTAAGTCTCTTCCACTTCCGCCAGGCGCTGCGCCCAGTCGGTCTCGGCATGCGGCCATGCAATCAGCACGGCGGACTGGCTTTCCCATTCGGCCGGGAAGCGGAGTTGTTCGGTCATTTCTCGATCTGGCTCTTTAGAACGTTGCCCCCGGGCATGGGCACGGGGGCGGGTAGGGCAGCGGGGCGACGAATCAGCGGATCGGCGGCTTGGGGCCGATCTCGTTGGCGCCGGCCTGGTTGGCGACCACGTCGATCACCTTCTGCTTTTCGAAGTAGACGGTGAAGGCGGGGTATACCCAGCGGTTGATGGTTGGCCACTGCCGCTTCTGGCCGCCACGCGGGTCCAGCTTCTGCTGCGGGGCGCCGTATTGCGACTCGACCTGGGCCATGGACAGGCCACGGACCGGCATCGAGACGGCGGGTTTTTCGTTGGCGCGGTCGACCAGCAAGGTCTCGGCGGCGGCGCTGCCGGTGAAGAACACGGCGGCGAGCAAGGCAATGGCGGGCAATGCGGACAGGTGACGCTTCATTTCGACGACTCCCCAGCGGACGAAAGAACGGGTGGGCTGCGATTACAGCAGGTGGAGCGTGATTACAGCAGAAAGCGACCAACAAAAAACCGCCCGAAGGCGGCTTTTCGCTGCGCGAGCCCCGCGAGATGCCGGGCCGGCCGCCGGCTTAGCGCTGGCGAGCCTTGAAACGCGGGTTGGACTTGCAGATCACGAAGATTTTGCCGCGGCGGCGGACCACCTTGCAGTCGCGGTGACGGTTCTTCGCCGACTTCAGGGAGGACAGGACTTTCATGGCACACCTCGGCGTAAACGTGGATTCGGGAAGGGGCATGTCGTTTCCACTGAACGACGGCCCACGGGTCAGTTAGCCCGCAATTCTATCCTGCTTTTCCTCTGGCTTTCAACTGCTTGCATGCTATGTCCGGAACCGCGGCGTAGAATGCCCCGTCCCACCCCGAGGAAGCTGAATGTCCGACGCCGCGCCAGTGCTCACCATCGATGGTCCTTCCGGGGCCGGCAAGGGCACCGTCAGCCGCCTGGTGGCCGCCCGTCTGGGCTGGCACTACCTCGATTCGGGCGCACTGTACCGGGCGGTGGGCGTGGCGGCCAGCTGGGCCGATATCGATGTATCAGACGCCGCGGCGCTGGTGCGCTGCACCTTTGACACCCACGTCGAGTTCGTCGAACAAGCCGACGGCGGGCTGCGGGTGATCCTGAACGGGGTCGATGCCACCGACGAGCTGCGCCTGGAGACGGCCGGGGCCCTGGCCTCGGCGATCGCCGCCATCCCCGAGGTGCGCTCGGCGCTCAAGGAAAGGCAGCGCTCGTTCCGGCGCGCCCCGGGCCTGGTGGCCGACGGCCGCGACATGGGCACGGTGATCTTCCCTGACGCCGCCTACAAGGTATTCCTGACGGCCAGCGCCGAGGAGCGTGCCGGGAGGCGGCATAAGCAGTTGATGGAAAAGGGTGTTTCGGTTATATTCGATGACCTGTTGCGCGAGATCATGGCCCGGGACGCCCGGGATGCCCAACGTACCGTGGCGCCTTTGCGGCCGGCCGAAGACGCCGTTCTCATCGATACCACGGGCATCGGCATCGATGAAGTCGTCGAGCGTGTATTGAAGCTGGTGCCTGTGGCCGGCTGAGCGTGGCAGCGATGCACGCGCATCGTGCAGTAGCAATGTTGTTGTATCGCATGTTCCAAACCCGATGTTCCAACCCGTCGTAGTAAACGCGTCGTCGCGCATGGTGTGCGGCGGCATTTATCCACTTCACACCCGGCCTGCTTCCTGGGGTCGACTAACTGGGTGGGCAGTGCATCCGCAAAGCGGTGTCTGTCCGTGTGTTCAACTGAGTAATTTCAAATGACCGAATCTTTTGCCGAACTGTTCGAAGCCAGCCAAAACAATCTGGCGAAGCTGAAGCCGGGCGCCATCGTCACCGGTACCGTCGTGGAAGTCCGCGGCGACGTGGTGGTGATCAACGCCGGCCTGAAGTCCGAAGGCATCGTGCCGATCGAACAGTTCCGTAACGACGCAGGCGAGATCGATGTGGGCGTGGGCGACCAGGTCAAGGTCGCGCTGGACTCCATCGAAAACGGCTTCGGCGAAACCGTCCTGTCGCGCGAGAAGGCCAAGCGCGCCATGGTGTGGGACGAGCTGGAAGAAGCGTTGGAGAAGAACGAAACCATCACCGGCCGCATCAGCGGCAAGGTCAAGGGTGGTTTCACCGTGGACATCAAGGATGTCCGCGCGTTCCTGCCTGGTTCGCTGGTGGATGTGCGCCCGGTGCGCGACCCGGCCTACCTGGAAGGCAAGGAGCTTGAGTTCAAGCTGATCAAGCTGGACCGCAAGCGCAACAACGTCGTGGTTTCGCGCCGCGCTGTCGTCGAAAGCGAGCACTCGGAAGAGCGCGAGCAGCTGATGGACAAGCTGCAGGAAGGCGCGATCCTGAAGGGCGTGGTCAAGAACCTGACCGACTACGGCGCGTTCGTGGACCTCGGCGGCATCGACGGCCTGCTGCACATCACCGACATGGCCTGGAAGCGCGTGCGCCATCCGTCCGAAGTCGTCAACGTCGGCGACGAGCTGGACGTGCGTGTGCTGAAGTTCGACCGCGAGCGCAACCGCGTCAGCCTCGGCCTGAAGCAGCTGGGCGAGGATCCGTGGGACAACATCGCCCGCCGCTACCCGGCCAACAGCCGCGTCTACGGCAAGGTCTCCAACGTCACCGATTACGGCGCGTTCGTCGAGATCGAGCCGGGCGTCGAAGGCCTGGTGCACGTGTCCGAGATGGACTGGACCAACAAGAACGTCAACCCGTCCAAGGTCGTGCAGGTCGGTGACGAAGTCGAAGTGATGGTCCTGGACGTCGACGAAGAGCGTCGCCGCATCTCGTTGGGCATGAAGCAGGTTGCCGCCAATCCGTGGGAGACCTTCGCGGCCATCCACAAGAAGGGCGACAAGGTGTCGGGCCAGATCAAGTCGATCACCGACTTCGGCATCTTCATCGGCCTGGACGGCGGCATCGACGGCCTGGTCCACCTGTCCGACATCAGCTGGAACACCACTGGCGAAGACGTGGTTCGCAACTACAAGAAGGGCGACAACCTGGACGCAGTGGTCCTGGCGGTCGATCCGGAGCGCGAGCGCATCAGCCTGGGCGTCAAGCAGCTGGAGCAGGATCCGTTCGGCCAGTACATGGCTTCGCATCCGAAGGGTTCGAAGGTCGAAGGCACGGTGAAGGAAGTGGACGCCAAGGGCGCCACCATCGAACTGGCCGACGGCATCGAGGGCTACGTTTCGGCGCGCGATATCAGCAACGATCGCGTGGACGACGCTACCCAGCACCTGAAGGTTGGCGAGAAGGTCGAGGCCAAGTTCGTGGGCATGGACCGCAAGGGCCGTACCCTGCAGCTGTCGATCAAGGCCAAGGACGACGCCGAAATGCGCGAAGTGCTGGAGGACTACCAGTCCGCCTCGGGTGGCACCACCAAGCTGGGCGCGCTGCTGCGCGAGCAGCTGGGCGGCAAGTCCGAGTAATCTGCGAAAGCAGATAGGCACAAGCCTGTGTGAAGCGATCGGCCCGGACCTCATGTCCGGGCCGATCCCATAATGCAACCGCCAACGCGCAAGCTGCCCATGACCAAGTCCGAACTGATCGAAATCCTGTCGCGACGGCAAGCCCATCTCAAGGCCGACGACGTCGACCTGGCAGTGAAGTCATTGCTGGAGATGATGGGCGAATCCCTGTCGCAGGGCGATCGCATCGAGATTCGCGGATTCGGCAGTTTTTCGCTGCACTACCGGCCGCCGCGCCTGGGTCGCAACCCGAAGACCGGCGAATCGGTGGCGCTGCCTGGCAAGCACGTTCCCCACTTCAAGCCCGGCAAGGAACTGCGCGAGCGCGTCAGTTCGGTGGCACCGCTGGATGTGGCCGACACGGCCGAGTGACGAGTTAAGCTAGGCGCACCCTGACAGGAGTCGCGCCATGAAAGTCTTTCGGATATTGCTGATGCTGGCCTTCCTGCTGGTGGGGCTGGTAATTGGTGCGCTAAATTCGCAGCCCATCCTGATCGACTTCGCGTTTTCCAGCATCGCCACGACCTCCGGCATCGCCATCATCGTGTCCTTGCTTGCGGGCGTGTTGATCGGCGGCGCTTTCGTGCTGGCGGCGATGGTGGTCCCCCTTTATTCGAAGCTGCGCCTGGCCAACAAGCAGGCTGCGGCCGCGCGCGTGGCGACCCCCACGGTGGTCGAGCCGCGCCCCCTTGATGGAATCTGAGACAGACAATGGACTTCCTGACCGAGTGGTTCTGGTTTTTCCTGTTCCTTCCGCTTGCCGCCCTGGGCGGTTGGGTGATCGGCCGGCGCGGCGGCCAGCGCCACGGCGATACCCAGGTCAGCCGCTTGTCGAGCACTTATTTCCGCGGCCTGAACTACCTGCTCAACGAACAGCCGGACAAGGCGATCGAGCTGTTCCTGCATATCGCCGAGCTCGACAAGGAAACCTTCGAGACCCAGGTCGCGCTGGGCCACCTGTTCCGCCGCCGTGGCGAAGTCGATCGCGCCATTCGATTGCACCAGGGGCTGGTGCAGCGCCATGACCTGACCGACCCGCAGCGCGTACAGGCCTTGCTCGCGCTGGGCGAGGACTACATGAAGTCGGGCCTGCTGGACCGCGCCGAGACTGTCTTCAGCGAGCTGGCGCAGATCGACCAGCGCGCGCCGCAGGCGCTCAAGCACCTGATCAGCATCTACCAGGCCGAACGCGACTGGGAGAAGGCCATCGACAACGCCACCCGCTACGAGCAGGTCACCGGCGAGCCGATGGGCAAGCTGATCTCGCAGTTCGAATGCGAATTGGCCGATCGCTACCGCGGCGCCGGCAAGGCAGACCAGGCCCTGCAGGCCGTGGCGCGTGCCTACCAGGCCGATGCCAACTCCGTGCGCGCGGGCATCCTCGAAGGTCGCATCGAAGCGGACATGGGCAACGACGAGGCCGCGGTGCGGGCCTGGGAACGGGCCGCACGTCACGATCCGGATTACCTGCCAGAAATCATCCCGACCTTGCTGGCCGCCTACAAACGCGTGGGCGATATCGCTGGCGCCCGCAACTTCCTCTCGGAAATGACCGAGCATTACCGTGGCATCGCGCCGGTCCTGGCCCTGACCCAGTTGATGGAAGCGCAGGATGGCGTTGGCCCGGCCCGCACTTATCTTGGCCGGCAGTTGAAGGATCGCCCTTCGGTGCGCGGCGAGGCGGCGTTGATCGATCTCACCCTGAGCGAAGGCAGCGATCCGCAGGCGACCCTGCAGGACCTCAAGCACATCACCGACCAGTTGCTGGTCCGTAATCCCAGCTACCGTTGCACGCGTTGCGGTTTCGGTGCCAAGACCCACCACTGGCAATGCCCGAGCTGCAAGGAGTGGGGCACGGTCAAACCGCTGCTGAACTACGCCGTGGTTTGAGCGCACGGCACTTGCCGAGCTGCGCTAAGTTGCCGCCCAGGGAAGGCTCGCCCACGCGTTGCGCCGATCTTGCGTCGGCGCGGGCAACTGGCAGGAAGGGGGAACGCAAAGGATGATCAATGTATGGGCCGGTTGCGCGCTGATGTGCGCCATGTCAGCGCTGGGCACCTGGGCCGCGCGTGGCTATGCCTTGCGTCGGCAGTTGCTGGACCAACCGGGCCTGCGCCGCAGTCACCAGGTGGCCACGCCGCGCGGCGGCGGCATCGCGATCGTGCTCGCCGTTTTGATGGCCTGCGCCTGGGCGGTCTGGCAGTGGCCTGCGCAGCGCGTCTCACTGATCGCGGTCATGGTGGGTCTGTCGCTTGTGGCAGGCATCGGCTGGTGGGATGACCATCGAGCGCTGCCGGCGCGCTGGCGCCTGGCTGTGCACGTGTTGGCCTCGGTCATTCTGGGCCTGTTGATCTGGCAGCTCAGTGGCCGGGCCTGGATGGGCGCACTGGCTGCGTTGTTCGCCGTAGGCCTGATCAACGTCTGGAATTTCATGGATGGCATCAACGGCCTGGCTGCCTCTCAGGCCGCGCTCGCTGCGGTGGCCTACGCGCTTGCGCTGGCGCCGCCGGCCTCGTGGGCAGGGTGGGGCATCGCCGCGGCGTGCCTGGGTTTCTTGCCGTTCAACTTTCCGCGAGCGCGCATTTTTCTCGGCGATGGCGGCAGCGGTGGGCTGGGCTTCATGCTCGCGGTCCTGTTTGCCGTCGGTTTGGCCACCGGGCTCAGTGCCTGGTCGCTATGGCTGCCTGTTTCGACTTTCCTCGTAGACGCAGGCTTCACGCTTGCTGCCCGCATCCTGTCGCGGCAGCGCTGGTGGGAACCACACGCTCAGCACGTCTATCAACGGCTGGCGCGACGTTTCGGCCACACCCGGGTCACCCTGGGATATGCAGGTTTCAGCGGTGTCGCGATTGCCTTATTCTTGGGGCTGCAAGACTTGCAGCCCGGGTGGGAGGCTGCTGGATCGATTGCCTGGCTGTTTCTGGCATCGACGGTCTGGCTCCTCCTGCGCAAGGGATTGCGCGACCTATGACGGATCGATACATGACATCTTGGCGTGACCGTTTTACCCGCTCCATGCCCAAAGTAGCGGTCGTTTGCCACGACCTGCTGATGGTATGGATCTGCTGGCAGCTGCTCCATGCGGGCCGCTACTCGATGCTGCGCGAGGCCCCCGAGTTGCCGTTGTGGGACTGGCGCACCGCAGTGGTGCTGGTGGCCCAGGGCCTGGTCTTCTGGCGGGTAGGCCTGTATCGCGGCCTGTGGCGTTTCGCCAGCGTCCCCGACCTCTGGAACATCTTCAAGGCCAGTTTCCTCGGCATGGTCGCGATCGTGCTGGCCCTGGCCCTGGACCGCTTCAACGGCGTGCCGATGTCGGTGCTGGTGGTGTATCCGTTCGCGCTCTCGGCGCTGCTCGGTACGCCGCGCCTGCTATATCGCGCCTGGCGCGACTACCAGGTAGCGCACTCGGCCGACGTCAACCAGCGCGTACTGATCCTCGGCGCCGGCCGTGCCGCCGAAGCCCTGGTGCGCGACCTGCGCCGTACCGGTGCGTTCCTGCCGGTGGGTTTCCTCGATGACGCCAGCCAGCTGCACGGCGCCAAGATCCAGGGCCTGCCGGTGCTGGGCTCCATTGCCAATGCGCCGTCGATTGCGCGCGAAACCGCCGCCAAGCTGATCATCATCGCGATTCCGTCGCTGGATGCGGCCGGGCTGCAGCGCGTGGTGGCGATCAGCGAAAGCACCGGCCTGCCGTTCCGCATGGTGCCCAAGCTGACCAGCGTGCTCGAAGGCCGTTCGCTGCCTGGCGAGCTGCGCGAAGTGGCGATCGAAGACTTGCTCAACCGCAAGCCGGTGATGCCGGACTGGAAGCTGGTGCGAAGCTGGCTCGACGGCAAGACCGTGCTGGTCACCGGCGCCGGCGGCTCGATCGGCTCGGAAGTTTGCCGGCAGGTGTCGCGCCACGGTGCGCGCCGGATCGTGCTGGTCGAAGTGGACGAGCTGGCGTTGCTGACCATCGACTCGGACCTGCGTCGCCTGTTCCCCGACATGGAAGTGGTGCGGGTGCTGGGCGATTGCGGCGACCCCGCGGTGATGCGCTACGCCCTTGAGCGCGCCACCCCCGACGCGGTCTTCCATGCCGCCGCCTACAAGCAGGTGCCGTTGCTCGAAGGTCAACTGCGCGAAGCAGTGCGCAACAACGTGCTGGCCACTCACAACGTCGCCAGCAGCTGCGTGCAGGCTGGCGTCGGCACCTTCCTCTTCATCTCCACCGACAAGGCGGTCGAGCCGGCCAATGTGCTGGGCGCGACCAAGCGCTACGCCGAGATGATCTGCCAGAGCCTGGACGCGCGTAACGCGACCACGCGCTTCGTCACCGTGCGCTTCGGCAATGTGCTCGACTCGGCCGGCAGCGTGGTGCCGCTGTTCCGCGAGCAGATCCGCCACGGCGGCCCGGTGACCGTGACCGACCCGGAAGTCACCCGCTATTTCATGACCATTCCCGAGGCCTGCCAGTTGATCGTGCAGGCTGCCGCTTCGGCTTCGCATGGCGCCATCTATACCCTGGACATGGGCGAGCCGGTGCCGATCCGCGTGCTCGCCGAGCAGATGATCCGCCTGGCCGGCAAGCAGCCGGGGCAGGACATCGCCATCGTCTACACCGGCCTGCGCCCGGGCGAGAAGCTGCACGAGACCTTGTTCTACGCCGACGAGAACTATCGGCCGACGTTGCACCCGAAGATCCTGGAGGCCGACGCGCGCAGCTTTCCGCAAGAGCAGGTGCTGCAGTACGTGGCCCGGTTGCGTGAAGCCGTCGACCGTTACGACACCGACGCCATGGAGGCGATCCTCGGCAATTTCATGCCGGACTTCGCCGCGGCGCGCGACAAGGAAAGCGAGCGCTCGGCCACCGTGGTTCCTTTCCCCGCACGCGAGGTCAGAAGAATTTGATGAACAGGCGCATCCGCAAAGCCGTCTTTCCTGTAGCAGGTCTCGGCACCCGGTTCCTGCCGGCGACCAAGACGGTTCCCAAGGAGATGTTGCCGATCATCGATCGGCCGTTGATCCAATACGCGGTCGACGAAGCCATCGAGGCCGGCTGCGACACCCTGGTGTTCGTCACCAACCGCTACAAGCACGCCGTGGCCGACTACTTCGACAAGGCCTACGAACTGGAGCAGAAGCTCGAGCGCGCCGGCAAGACCGAACAGCTGGAGCTGGTGCGGCACGTGCTGCCCAACGGCGTTCGCGCTGTTTTCGTCACCCAGACCGAAGCGCTGGGCCTGGGCCACGCGGTGTTGTGCGCCAAGCCGATCATCGGCGACGAGCCCTTCGCCGTGCTGCTGCCCGACGACCTGATGTGGAACCGTGGACCGGGCGCGCTGAAGCAGATGGCCGATGTCGCCGAATCCACCGGTGGCAGCGTCATCGCCGTCGAAGACGTTCCGCACGAGAAGACCGGTAGCTACGGCATCGTCGCCACCGACGCGTTCGACGGTCGCCGTGGCCGCATCAACGCCATCGTCGAAAAGCCGAAGCCGGAAGTGGCGCCGAGCAACCTGGCCGTAGTCGGGCGCTACGTGTTGAGCCCGCGCATTTTCGACTTGCTGGAAAACGTCAAGCCGGGCGCCGGCGGGGAGATCCAGCTGACCGACGCGATCGCCGAGCTGTTGCCGCGCGAACAGGTCGATGCCTACCGCTTCGAAGGTCGCCGCTTCGACTGCGGCGGGCACCTGGGGCTGATCGAAGCGACGATCCACTTCGCGCTTGAACACGAGAAGCTGCGCGGGCCGGCGCGCGAAGCGCTGCAGGCGGCGTTGGCAGAACGACCGGCCTGAGCGCAACGCCAGCGGTCGGTACGAGCGAGGCGGCGCGAAAGCGCCGCCTTGTTTTTTTGCGTGTCGCAAACGGCGGCGCGCCGCGGCCACTCGCCAAGCTCAGGCTAGAATCACCGCATGAGCGCCCCCACCGATACCCACCAGCTGGTCAGCGTCGTCGCACTTCTCGGCGCGGCCGTCGTCGCCATTCCGATCTTTCGTCGCCTTGGCCTGGGTTCGGTCCTCGGGTATCTGGCCGCCGGCCTGGCGATCGGCCCGTTCGGGCTGGGCTGGTTCAACGAGCCGCAGGCCATCCTGCATGTCGCCGAATTGGGCGTGGTGATGTTCCTGTTTGTCATTGGCCTGGAGATGCGGCCCTCGCACCTGTGGAGCCTGCGCAAGGAAATATTCGGCCTGGGTACCTTGCAGATCGTCGCCTGCGGCGCGGGCCTGACGTTGCTCGGCATCAGTGTGCTGGGCCTGTCATTGCCGGTGGCGTTCATTGGCGCGGCCGGCTTCGTGCTGACTTCCACCGCCGTGGTCATGCAGCTTTTGTCCGAACGCGGCGACCTGACCCTGCCGAGCGGGCAGAAGATCGTCTCGATCCTGTTGTTCGAAGACCTGCTGATCGTGCCGCTGTTGGCGGTGGTCGCGTTGATGGCGCCGGCCGGGATGGAAGTGCCGCCGGCCGAGCGTTGGCAGGCGATTGGCATAGGCGCGGCATGTTTCGTCGGCCTGCTGGCGGCCGGGCGCTGGTTGCTCAATCCGTTTTTCCGCGTACTGGCGCAAGCCGGTGCACGCGAGGTCATGACCGCCGCCGCTTTGCTGGTCGTGCTGGGCGCGGCCCTGTTGATGCAGTTGGGCGGGCTGTCGATGGCGATGGGCGCGTTCCTTGCCGGCGTGCTGTTGTCCGAATCGACGTTCCGGCACCAGATCGAGGCCGACATCGAGCCGTTCCGCGGCATCCTGCTGGGCTTGTTCTTCCTCGGCGTGGGCATGGCCCTGGATCTTTCGGTGGTGGTGCAGGACTGGGGCTTCATCCTGCTCGGCGTGCTGACGCTGATGCTGGGCAAAGCGCTGTGCATCTACCTGGTCGCGCGCGTCAACGGCAGCGACCATCGCCAGGCGCTGGACCGCGGCGTGTTGATGGCGCAGGGCGGCGAGTTCGCATTCGTGCTGTTTTCCGCCGCCGCGGCCGGTGGCGTGATCGAGGCGCGGGTCAATGCCAGCCTGACCGCGATCGTCGTGCTGTCGATGGCGCTGACGCCGCTGTTCGTGCTGCTGCAGCGCCGGCTCACACCGGTGTTGGCGCCTTCGCTTGAAGGCGTGGAGGCGGCCGACGGACAAACTGCCAGCGTGCTGGTGATTGGCTTCGGCCGCTTCGGCCAGGTCGCCAGCCAGTCGCTGCTGGCGCGCGATGTGGATGTGACCATCATCGACAACGACATCGAGATGATCCGCAGCGCTGAAGAATTCGGCTTCAAGATCTACTACGGCGACGGCACCCGGCTCGACGTGCTGCGCGCCTCCGGGGCCGGCACCGCACGCGCCATTGCCGTGTGTACCGATCGCAAGGAAGCCACCGACCGCATCGTCGAACTGGTGCGCGACGAGTTCCCGCAGGCGCGCCTGCTGGTGCGCTCCTACGACCGCGAGCATTCGCTGGGCTTGATCCATGCCGGCGTCGACTTCCAGATCCGCGAAACCTTCGAATCGGCCGTGCAGTTCGGCAGTGCCGCGTTGGTGGAGTTGGGCGTGTCCGAAGACGATGCCGCGCTGATCGCCACGGAAATTCGCCGCCGCGACGCCGAACGCTTTGAGCTGGAGATGGCCGGCGGCAACCTCATGGACGGCGCGCGGATGATGTACGGCAACCAGCCCGGTGCACCCAAGCCGACGCCGTTCACGCCGCCGAAGCGGCGCAGCCGCACGCTCAACCCGGACCAGGTGCCGGTAGATGCGGCCGAAGACGGCCCCACCGGCTGAGCAGCACGCTCAGGTCGGGTGCGTGCGCCGCTGCGCCTGCTCGAAGGCGGCCAGCTGCTCGGGCGTGGCCTCGCGCTGGTGCTGCTGCTTCCACCGCTCGAACGGCATGCCGTAGATCGCTTCGCGCGCCTGCGCCTTGTCCATGTCCTGGCCGCTTTCCAGTGCCGCCTCCCGGTACCAGTCGGCCAGGCAGTTGCGGCAGAAGCCGGCCAGGATCATCAGGTCGATGTTCTGCACATCGGTGCGCTCCTCGTTCAAGTGGCGCAGCAGGCGACGGAAGGCGGCGGCTTGGAGGGCGGTGGTGTCGTTCATGGCGGAATCGGGGACAATAGCGGCCCCCGACTTTACACCGCCGCCCATGACCGACACCGCGTCCGCCACTCAGTCCCCGGCCCGCATCCTCGACGGGCGGCGCATCGCCGAGGAGCTGCTGGACGAGCTCAAGACCCGGGTCGATGCCCGCGTGGCGGCCGGCAAGTCGCGGCCCGGCCTGGCGGTGGTGCTGGTGGGCGGTGACCCGGCGTCGGCGGTGTACGTGCGCAACAAGCGCCGCGCCGCCGAGAAGGTCGGCATCGAAGCCTTCGACTACGACCTGCCGGCCGGCACCAGCGAAGCCGAGCTGAGCGCGCTGATCGACCAGCTCAACGCCGACCCGAAGATACACGGCATCCTGATCCAGTTGCCTTTGCCCGGCATCCCGGACGCGCACCGGCTGATCCAGCGCATCGACCCGCGCAAGGACGTGGACGGCTTCCATCCGCAGAACGTCGGCCATCTGGCCCTGCGCGAGTTCGGCCTGCGCCCGTGCACGCCGCGCGGCATCGTCACGCTGCTCAGCCATACCGACCAGCCGGTGCGTGGCCGCAACGCCACGATTGTGGGTGTCAGCAACCACGTCGGCCGGCCGATGGGCCTGGAACTGTTGATCGCCGGTTGCACGGTGACCAGCTGCCACAAGTTCACCCCGCCGGAAGTACTCGAAGCGGCGGTGCGCAATGCCGACATCCTGGTGGTGGCGGTCGGCCGCCCGGGCCTGATCCCGGGCGAATGGGTCAAGCCGGGCGCGGTGGTGGTGGACGTGGGCATCAACCGCCTCGACGACGGCCGCCTGGTGGGCGACGTCGGCTTCGAAGCAGCCTCGCGCCGTGCCAGCTGGATCACCCCGGTGCCGGGCGGAGTAGGGCCGATGACCGTGGCCACCCTGATGCAGAACACCCTCGAAGCGGTGGAAGCGGCGGACTGAGCGCCGCGCCGGTCGCCGCCGGCGTAACGCTGCATTGCGCGGGCAGGGGTGAGGCGGCTGTCAATGGCCCCGTTTTCAGGGTAAAATGTCGCGCTTCTCCTCGAACACTCGGGTCCGCCGATGCTGCGCATCCAGGCTGAAGCTCTTACCTACGACGACGTTTCGCTCGTCCCCGCCCACTCGACCGTCCTGCCCAAGGATGTCAGCCTGGAAACCCGGCTGACGCGCAACCTGCGCCTGAAGCTGCCGATCGTCTCGGCGGCGATGGATACGGTGACCGAAGCCCGCCTGGCCATCGCCATGGCCCAGCTCGGCGGCATCGGCATCATCCACAAGAACCTCAGCGTGGAGCAGCAGGCCGCTGAAGTGGCCACGGTGAAGAAGTACGAGTCCGGCGTCATCCGCGACCCGATCACCGTCGGGCCGGAAACCAGCATCCGCGAAGTGCTGGCCTTGACCCGCGCGCGCAACATCTCCGGCGTGCCGGTGGTCGATGGCGGCCAGCTGGTCGGCATCGTGACCCACCGCGACATGCGCTTCGAGACCGAGCTGGACGATCCGGTCCGCCACATCATGACCAAGAAGGATCGCCTGATCACGGTCAACGAGGGCGCGCCCTCCGAGGAAGTGCTCAAGCTCCTGCACCGCAACCGCATCGAGAAGGTGCTGGTGGTGAATGAGGGCTTCGAGCTGCGTGGCCTGATCACGGTGAAGGACATCCAGAAGAAGTCCGACTATCCGAACGCGGCCAAGGACCTGGCCACGCGCCTGCTGGTCGGCGCCGCGGTCGGCGTGGGTGGCGATACCGAACGCCGGATCGAGGCACTGGCCGCCGCCGGCGTGGACGTGATCATCGTCGATACCGCCCACGGCCATTCGCAGGGCGTGCTCGACCGCGTGGCGTGGGCCAAGAAGCATTTCCCGCAGTTGCAGGTGATCGGCGGCAACATCGTCACCGGCGATGCCGCGCTGGCGTTGATGGACGCCGGTGCCGATGCGGTCAAGGTCGGTGTCGGTCCGGGTTCGATCTGCACCACGCGCGTGGTCGCCGGTGTCGGCGTGCCGCAGGTCACCGCGGTGGACATGGTGGCCGAGGCGTTGCAGGACCGCATTCCGCTGATCGCCGACGGTGGCATCCGCTACTCGGGCGATATTGGCAAGGCGCTGGCCGCTGGCGCGTCGACGGTGATGATCGGCGGCCTGTTCGCCGGCACCGAGGAAGCGCCGGGCGAGGTCGAGCTGTTCCAGGGCCGCAGCTACAAGAGCTATCGCGGCATGGGCTCGCTGGCGGCGATGGAGAAGGGCTCGAAGGATCGCTACTTCCAGGATGCCTCCGATGCCGACAAGCTGGTGCCCGAAGGCATCGAAGGCCGCGTCCCGTACCGTGGTCCGGTCAGCAGCATTGTCCACCAGCTGGTAGGCGGCCTGCGCGCGACCATGGGCTATGTCGGCTGCGCCACCATCGAAGACATGCGCAGCAAGCCGAAGTTCGTCAAGATCACCGGCGCCGGCCAGCGTGAGAGCCACGTCCACGACGTGCAGATCACCAAGGAACCGCCGAACTACCGGGCCAGCTGAGCCGGTCGATGAAAGAGGGAGACGGACACCGTGTCCCTCTTTTCATATGTGTCGCAGTGATCGTCCATTCCCGCTCCAAGCTCCCGGCCCCATGACCAATATCCATACCGACAAGATCCTGATCCTCGACTTCGGCGCGCAGTACACGCAGCTGATCGCCCGGCGTATTCGCGAACTCGGGGTCTACTGCGAGATCTGGGCCTGGGACCACGATCCGGCGGAGATTGCCGGCTTCGGCGCCAAGGGCATCATCCTTTCCGGTGGCCCCGAATCGACCACGTTGCCCGGCGCGCCGGCCGCGCCGCAGCAGGTGTTCGATTCCGGCCTGCCGCTGCTGGGCATCTGCTACGGCATGCAGACCATGGCCGCGCAGCTGGGCGGCGCCACCGAGGCGGCGGACCAGCGCGAGTTCGGCCACGCCGAAGTCGAAGTCGTGGCCGCCGATGCGTTGTTCTCCGGCCTCAGCGACCACGGCGGCGCGCCGCGCTTGAACGTGTGGATGAGCCACGGCGACCACGTCTCGCAGGCGCCCCCGGGCTTCACCATTACCGCGGTGACCGATCGCATTCCGGTGGCCGCCTTCGCCAACGAGGCCAAGCGCTGGTACGGCGTGCAGTTCCACCCGGAAGTGACGCACACGCTGCAGGGGCAAACGCTGCTGCGCCGCTTCGTGGTCGATGTCTGCGGCTGCCAGACCTTGTGGACCGCCGCCAACATCATCGAAGACCAGATCGCGCGCGTGCGCGAACAGGTCGGCTCGGACGAAGTGATCCTGGGCCTGTCCGGCGGCGTCGATTCCTCGGTCGTCGCCGCGCTGCTGCACAAGGCGATCGGCGACAAGCTGACCTGCGTGTTCGTCGACACCGGCCTGCTGCGCTGGCAGGAAGGCGACCAGGTGATGGCGATGTTCGCCGAGCACATGGGCGTCAAGGTCGTGCGCGTCAATGCCGCCGCGCGTTACTTCAAGGCACTCGAAGGCGTCAGCGACCCGGAAGCCAAGCGCAAGATCATCGGCAACTTGTTCGTGGACATCTTCGAAGAAGAATCCGGCAAGCTGAAGAACGCCAAATGGCTGGCGCAGGGCACGATCTATCCCGACGTCATCGAGTCGGCCGGCAGCAAGACCGGCAAGGCCCACGTCATCAAGAGCCACCACAACGTCGGCGGCCTGCCCGAGCACATGAAGCTGGGCCTGGTCGAGCCTTTGCGCGAATTGTTCAAGGACGAAGTGCGGCGCCTGGGCGTCGAGCTCGGCCTGCCGCGCAGCATGGTCTACCGCCATCCATTCCCGGGCCCGGGCCTGGGCGTGCGCATCCTCGGCGAGGTCAAGCCGGAGTACGCCGAGCTGCTGGCCAAGGCCGATGCGATCTTCATCGACGAACTGCGCAAGGCCGACCTCTACGACAAGACCAGCCAGGCGTTCGCGGTGTTCCTGCCGGTCAAGTCAGTAGGCGTGGTCGGCGATGCGCGTGCCTACGAATGGGTGATCGCGCTGCGCGCGGTGGAGACCATCGACTTCATGACCGCGCACTGGGCGCACCTGCCGTATGAGTTCCTCGGCACGGTGAGCAACCGCATCATCAATGAACTGCGCGGGGTGTCGCGGGTGGTGTACGACATTTCGGGGAAGCCACCGGCTACGATTGAGTGGGAGTGAGGTCCGGTCCTTCGGGGACTATCGTCAGCTATCGAAAATCTTCCATAACGTGTTGATCTAGAACGAAATGCGTTGCGGCAGCTATCGCACGACGCTCTTATCTGGCTCACGGCCCATAACGTCGCCCCATGTATGCTTCCAGCCACCGCTCGGGTTCACTAACCGTTTGACACTGGCCCTTGTGAACCGAGTGGTCCTAACGTCTCAGGCCGAGGCAGGCCGTGCCGGCGCGCCCGCGCGTAGTCCTTCCATAACAAAGTCCATGAGCCAACCCAGCCGGGGTTTCCACTCATCGTTGAAGTTGATCTGCCAAATACCTGCAATGGCCAGAAAAAAGTCATCAGTGGTGATGCCAGGGCGGATCGTGCCCGCCTTCTCATTTGCGTCAAGTAAGGACTGGGCTGCAGCGACCACGGGGGCATAACTCTCCTTTCCTGCACAGTCCCCCACACTGGACACCTCGCGTATTGCATCAGCCAAGCCAGCCTTGTTCATGGCGTACTCGGCAAGACGAGCCATCCACTCACGCAGCGCTTGGTCGGGCGGGCGACTCTGGAGCAAATGTTCCGCGTACTTTGCAACCTGCAACATCTCATAGCGGTAGACCTCCATCACCAGTGCCTCTCGCGTCGGGAAGTGGCGATAGAAGGTCCCTTGTCCTACGCCAGCCTTCCTGGCGATCACGCTTAGGGGAACGTCCGCAGAATGAGGCAGCTCCGCTAACGCTACCTCCAAAATGCGCTCGCGGTTAAGTAAAGCGTCGGCACGCGCACGACGCTCAACCTTCTGTTGCTCTGCCATTTGTTCTCCTCCTCGAAAGGTCTGTTGCTAAGCGGACAACTGTCCGTTAATATTGCGGCTTGCGGACAGCTGTCCGTTTCAATTCTACCCGTTCCACCAATCTGGAGAAGAATATGAAGCCGTCTGGCAATACCATCCTTATCAGCGGTTCCACTGCGGGCATAGGGCTCGGTCTAGCGCTGCGGTTTCATAAGGCGGGCAACAAGGTGGTCGTCGCGGGGCGGCGCAAGGCGCTGCTGGAGCAGATCGCTGCCGATCATCCGGGCATCGAGGCTATTGAGCTCGATGTGGCCGATGCTACGTCCATCACCCGCGCCAGTGAGCTAGTAGCCGCGCGTTATCCCGAATTGAATGTCGTGATTAACAACGCGGGCATTATGCCGCGCGAAGATGCGATGAATCCTGAGTCACTTGGGGTTGCAGCGGAGGCCGTCGCGATCAACCTCTTAGGCACCATTCGGATGACCTATGCTTTCTTGCCGCAACTTGCGAAGCAGAAAGATAGTGTCCTTATCAATGTCAGTTCCGCATTGGCATTTGTTCCGTTCCCCATTGCGATGACATATAGCGCCACCAAGGCGGCTGTTCATTCGTTTACCGAGGGCTTGCGTGTGCAGCTCGCAAATACCTCCGTGCGCGTCGTCGAATTGGCTCCGCCTGGTGTGCAAACGACGTTGTTCGGTCAGGAAAAGGACGAGCATGCTATGCCTCTGGAAGACTTCCTCGACGAGGCGCTCGTTCTTTTGCATGGCGAACCCACGCCACGGGAAATCATCGTGGAGCGAGCCAAATATCTCCGTACTGCCGAGGCTGCTGGCAACTATGAAGCAGCCTTGGCAATGCTCTCCGCATGGCAAGACCCGAGCTGAAGCATTGAGTTATGAATCACGTCATTGCACAGCAATAAAGCTGGTCACGTCGGCCGGTGGCTGGTCCGGCTGAGGTGTCGGGCCCTCGAAGTCTCGGCAATCGGCTGACGGATCAGTGCATCCAAACGGCAAGTTGCCGGGAACGGGAGCAGTCGGGAATCAACATGACCAGGCAAATGATGATTGGGATGGTCTTCAACGGCGGTTACGGCTCGCAATCCGGAGCATGGCGGATGCCGGGTGTGGACCCCAAGAATTACACGAGTTTCGACAGTCAGGTGCGGTACGCTCAAGCCGCTGAACGGGGTAAGTTCCAATTCCTGTTCGCCCCGGATTTTCCAGCGTGGCAGAACGACCTCGAGACCGAGGCTCCGTTGAATATCAATGAGCCGCTGTTGACGTTTGCCGCCGTCGCGCGCGAGACCCAGCGGATCGGATTGGTCGCCACCGGCTCCACGACGTTCAACGAACCCTTCAATTTGGCTCGCCAATTCAAAGCGCTCGACCTGATGAGCCACGGTCGAGTCGGATGGAACGCCGTGCCCTCCAGCGATCCTGGTGTCGCCGCCCTCTACGGACGAGCCCTGCCACCTCGTAACGAGAAATATGAGCGACTGCATGAATTCATCCAGCTTGTGCAGGCCTTATGGGGTACCTGGGGGTTGGACGCGTGGCTGCATGACAAGGAATCCGGCCGTTTCGCCGATCCCACCAAGCTCCGGCCAATTAATCTGAAAGGGCGCCATGTGGCCGCCAGCGGTCTGCTTCAGCTCCCACCTTCGGAACAGGGCCAGCCGGTGATTTTCCAAGCCGGCGGCGGCGCCCAGGGGCTGGAGGTTGCTGGCCGCTATGCCAGTGGCGTGATCGGTGCCGTCTTCGCAATCGAGGACGCACGCGCCCAGCGAAGCGCCCTTCGGAACGCAGCCGAACGTGCAGGGCGGAACCCGGACGAAATCAAGTTCTTCGCTGGTTTGATGACGACAATCGCGCGTGATCGACGCGCAGGCTTGGACCGACGAATTGCGCTGAGCGGGCAGACGTTTCCGCAGCGCGTCGTATATCTCGGTCAGATGCTGGGGCTGCGGCTCGATTCAGGCCAGCTGGACGCGCCGCTTACACCGGCGCAATTGGCCGCCGCGCGTCCGTCGCCAGGCGACCCTCGTTCGGCGAACGCGCTCAAGATCGCACGTGAAGGTTGGAGCCTGCGCGACGTGCTCGCCCATGGCGTTATCGACTATCACCCAGCGATCGTCGGCCCGGCCGTTGAGGCCGCCGATCATATGCAGGAATGGTTCGAAGCGGGCGCTGCTGATGGCTTCTGGCTGTCGCCTGACGTGTTTGAGGACGGAATCGATGCCTTCGTCGACAGCGTGGTCCCGATTCTCCAGGAGCGCGGGCTTTTTCATCGGGATTATGAGGGCACGACGCTGCGCGATCATCTCGGCGCGCCGACTCAATACGGGCTAGACCCGCGGGTCAGTGGCTGAGGGATCTTTTCCGGAGCTAGGTGGCGCACGACTAAGATCAGGCTTACTCGAACCGTCGATGCAATCTAAGTGAGTGGCAAGAACCAAAAACTGTGGGACACCATTGTCTCCGTCCCTCTGCAAGATTGTTCACTAATACGAACCAAGTGAAATGGAGTAGGAATCATGAAAGTAGGCATTCTGGGCACCGGCAATATCGGAAAGACACTTGTCCGTGAATTGTCCAAAGCTGGTCATGAGATCAAGGTCGCAAACTCCCGTGGCCCCGAGACAATCGACAAACAGTTACTGGCTAACGGTGCCCGCGCGGCAACCGCCCAAGACGCGGTGAGGGACGTGGACGTGATCATCCTCTCGATCCCGTTTGCAAGCCACTCGAAAGTCAAATCCCTTCTCGCGGACGTTCCGGAAGAAACGGTGGTGATCGACACTGCCAACTATTATCCAGTGCGGGACGGCGCGATCGAGGCGATTGACGCGGGCCAGGTGGAAAGCCTGTGGGTAGTGGAACAATTAGGCCGGCCGATCGCCAAGGCGTGGAACGCGATAGGAGCCCAAGCATTCGCCGAATTCGGGGTGGCGCCGGGAAATCCCGACCGTATCGCGATACCCGTTGCTGCCGATCGCACAGTCGATCGAGAAGTGGCGATGCGCCTGGTCGAAGAGACCGGCTTCGACGCATTCGATGCTGGATCCCTCGCGGATTCGTGGCGCCAGCAGCCTGCTGCGCCGGCTTACTGCACTAACCTTAAAAAGAAGGAGATGGCAGCGGCGCTCGCAGCGGCCGAGAAGGATCGCCTGCCGAAGCGCCGCGATTTGGTCTCCGCGATTGTGCAAGAACGTTTCGGTCTTGCGAATTTGAGCAATTCCGATGCCGGCTTCCTCGAGAAGCTCAACCGGCTCATCTATATGTAAGCCACTGGGTCGGCTGTGTTTGAGCAAACTGGGCTTGTTCGCTTCACATCGAGCGCACCGATGCCCAGCGGATATGGGGTGTTAAAGACGTTGAGGTCATCACCGCGATCCCGCTCCAAGAGCCAATAGAGCAAGCGGACTCCTTCTAACGGATCGCTCCATCTCCGGCATCAGCAAAAGATCTGTGGTCATGACGGTAAAAGCGACGGTAAAGACCCATGTCCATCACAGCCAAGTCCTTTAGCCACGCGGGTTTGAACGACCTGCGGATGATTGAGTGGGAGTGAGGTCGGCTATCTCGCCGCCCCAACCGGGCAGGGATGATCAGCCTCGCCCCTGCAAGTCCCGCTTCTCAAACCAATAGCCCGCATACGGATTGTTGTTGTACGCAGCAATCTCCACGTAGCCGTTTCGCAGGTAAAGCGCGCGGGCTTCGCTGAGACTGCGGTGGGTATCCAGGCGCAGGGTATCCACGCCTGCCGCCCTGGCTTGGGCCTCCAGCGATTGCAGCAGGCGTTGGGCGATGCCAAGCCCGCGCGTGTCGGGCGACACCCACATGCGCTTTATCTCGCCGATACCATCCTTGATCTTGAGCGCGCCGCAACCCACCGGCGCGCCGTCCAGATGCGCCAACAGGAACCACCCCAGCGGCGGCACCAACTCATCGGGATCGGCTGACACGGTGAGCGAGGGGTCGAAGCCTTCGTCGAAGCGCTTGCGCAACTCGTCGAAATAGGCGTGAAGGCAACATTGCGCTTCACGGCCCGCGGGGTCTGCCACCGCGATTTCTACCGCCGAGGCGCGCAGCAGACGCTCCACTTCTGCCATTGCGGCCAGCAGCCGTATGCGTTGCGAGTCGCCGAGCGGTGCCAGCACCGAGGCGGCCAAGTCACCAGAGCGCTTATCCAGCGCTGCCCAGGTCTTCCTGCCCTTCGCGGTCAATTGCACCCGCCGTACGCGCGCATCCGAAGCGTCCGGTTGCGAGGTGACCAAGATCTGCTGCTCCAGCGCTCGCAACATGCGGCTGAGGTAGCCCGAGTCCAGGGCTAGCCGGGCACGCAATTCGCGCACGGTGGCGCCGGCCAGGCCGATCTCGAACAGCAGGCGCGCCTCGCCTAGGGGGCGACCGCTGGCGAGATAGTCATCACTGAGCGCGCCTATCCGCTGTGTCACCGCGCGGTTGAACCTGCGGACCTGCGAGATCTGGGCTTCGTCCATTGCCTGACTTTAGTCAGGCAATGGCAGCGCGTCAATGGTCGTCGGAGTTGCGCGCGGAAATGAGGCTACAGGGCCTCCGATTGACTCCGCCGCCCCAGCCCCCGCATCTCCACCCACCCGATCGCCACCACCACGGCGGTCGTCGCCCAGCCCAGCATCAGCAGGTCCAATCGCGGTGCCACTGCGCCGAGCAAGGCCAGCGCCACCACCCCGGCAACATGCGACCTGGGGGCGCGGCCATAAACAACGCGCTTGTAGATCGCGCTCCCCAGCAGGTAGATCGCCGGTCCCGCCAATAGCACCGCGGTTTGCGCCGCCAGCGGGTGCGCGTGCGGATGCGCCAGCACCAGGTCGTTGCCGACCGCGGTGACGATGATCCCGCCCACCAAGATGGCGTGCAGGTAATGGTAGGCGGCGCCGATCCGGCCGGGATCGGGGCTGTGGGTGATGCGGCGGGTCGCGTCCTCGCAGGAGGTGGCGAAGTACAGCCACCACATGCCAAGCGTGCCGAGGAAGGTCGCCAGCAACGCCGATACCAGCGCGCCATTCCACTGTTCGGCGTCGGCCAGGCTGGCGCCGCTGGCGAGCAGGGTTTCGCCGAGCGCGACGATCACGAACAGCTGGCATCGCTCTGCCAGATGCCCGCCCTCGATGGTCCACTCCGAGGTACGCGAGCGTCCGAGCACCGGCAAGGCGAAGCCGAACATCGGCGACAGGTACTCGCAGGCGACGGCAATGGCCCACAGCGCCATGCGCAGGGGCAGGGAAGGGGCCAACGCGCCGCCGATCCAGAACAGCGCCGAGATCGACAGCCACACGCACATGCGGCTGTAGTTGGGCGCCAATGGGTGGCCGCCGCGCAACAGCCAGCGGATATACAACGTACGCCCCAACTGGATCGCGACATAGCTGCCGGCGAATAGCCAGGCGCGTTCGCCGAAGGCCTGCGGGATTGCGGCCGACAGCAGCATCGCCAGCAGCATCAGCGTGAACATCAAGTTGCGGATGGCCGGCTTGTCCGGGTCGAACCAGTTGCTCGCCCAGCAGGTGTACTGCCACCCCAGCCACACCGCGAACCAGACGATCAGCGTCTGCAATGCCCCGAGTGGGTCAAGGTGGTGCAGCAGCAGGTGACTGACCTGGGTGACGGCGAATACATAGACCAGGTCGAAGAACAGCTCGACGAACGTCACGCGGGCGTGGTGGCCATCGCGGCGGCGGAGCAGGGCATCGGCGTGCAGGGAAACGGGCATTGCGGGTATCCGGCCTGGGGGAGGGCCGGCACACTGTAACTGCGGCGACCTCAGTGCAGGAACAGGCCCAGCAGCAACTTGGCGTTGAGCACGATGATCAGCGCGGCGATCACCCAGGCCAGGCGCACCATCCAGCGTGGCGCCACCAGGTCGCCCATCAGTTTGCGGTCGGACACGAAGCGCACCAGCGGCACTACCGCGAACGGCAACTGCATAGACAGCACCACCTGGCTCAGCACCAACAGGTGCGCGGTGCCTTGTTCGCCGTACAACGCGGTGACCACGATCACCGGTACGATCGCGATGCCGCGGGTCACCAGGCGGCGTACCCACGGCTTCAGCCGCAGATGCAGGAAGCCCTCCATGACGATCTGCCCGGCCAGGGTCGCGGTCACCGTTGAGTTGACGCCGGAAGCCAGCAACGCGACTGCGAACAGGGTAGAGGCCAGGCCGACGCCGAGCATCGGCGCCAGCAGCTCGTAGGCCTGCTCGATTTCCTGCACGTCGGTACGGCCCTGGGCATGAAACACCGTCGCGGCGAGGATCAGGATCGCCGCGTTGATGAACAACGCCAGCATCAGCGCCAGCGTGCTGTCGGTGACCGCCCAGCGCAGCGCTGAACGCTTGCCCTGGTCGGTCCGCGGGAAAGCGCGGGTCTGCACGATGGACGAGTGCAGGTAGAGGTTGTGCGGCATGACCGTGGCGCCGAGGATGCCGATGGCCAGGTACAGCGCCTTCGGGTCGGTGACCACTTGCGCGCGCGGCACGAAGCCGCCGAGAACCTCGGCGATCGGCGGCGCCGCCAGCACGATCTGGATTGCGAAGCAGGCGAAGATGATCGCCAGCAGGGCGACGACGAACGCTTCCAACGCACGGAAGCCGCGGTTCATCAGCCACAGCACCAGGACCACGTCGATCGCGGTGATGATCGCGCCGACCAGCAACGGAATGCCGAACAGCAATTTGAGCGCGATCGCGGTGCCGATGACCTCGGCCAGGTCGCAGGCGATGATCGCCGCTTCGCAGATGCCCCACAGCCCCAGGTTGACCGGGCGCGAATAGTGCGCCCGGCAGGCTTGCGCCAGGTCGCGCCCGCTACCGATGCCCAGGCGTGCCGACAAGGCCTGCAGCAGGATTGCCATCAGGTTGGAGAGCAGGATGACCGACAGCAGCAGGTAGCCGAATTGCGCACCACCGGCGATGTCGGTGGCCCAGTTGCCCGGGTCCATGTAGCCGACCGAGACCATGTAGCCCGGGCCGAGGAAGGCGAAAAGCCGCATCCACCAGGGCCCGCCGCGCGGCACCGGCACGCTGCGGTGCATCTCGCCCAGGCTCGGGGCGAGGGGCCAGTTCGCGGACTGCTTGAGCGGGGCGGCTTCCTGGGACATCGGCTACGGTCCGGGGCGATGAGGCATCATATAGCACAAGCTATATGATTGAGCATTGGCACACAATCGTAATTCTAAGCAGCGTGCTTCAAAATGGCGTGACGGGCGGCAACCCGCCGGCAGGACGGATGAATGAGTAAGACTGATAAACCGGTGGAAGGCGCGCCCGCCTTGGTCGACGTGCACGTGCACATGGAGAGCTTCCGCCATGTGCGCGAGGCGCATCGCACCGAATTGGTGGAGGACTACGTCGAGTTGATTTCGGACTTGCTCGCCGATGGTGGCGAAGCCAGGCAGGTCGATATCGCCGCGCGCATGGGTGTGGCGCAGCCGACCGTGGCCAAGATGCTCAAGCGACTGGTGCGCGATGGCTGGGCGATCCAGCGACCCTACCGCGGCGTGTTCCTGACGCCGGCGGGCGAAGCGCTGGCCGCGGAAAGCCGAGAGCGCCACCAGACCGTCGAGCGGTTCCTGCTTGCGCTGGGGATCGACGCCGACACCGCGCGCCGCGACGCCGAAGGCATCGAGCATCACGTCAGCGAAGCGACGCTGGCGGCCTTCGCCGAGTTCGTACGACGCCAGGAACAGCCGTGAACGCCGAGCCCGCGCCGCCGCCCGCCGCTGCCGAGGCCGACGCCGACGCCTACTGGATGCGCGAGGCCCTGGTGCTGGCAGAGCGCGCCGAGCGCGAATTCGACGAAATCCCGGTGGGCGCGCTCCTGGTCGGTGCCGACGGCGAGCGCCTGGGCGAAGGCTGGAACTACAACATCGCCAGCCACGATCCGAGCGCGCACGCGGAAATCGTGGCAATGCGCGAGGCCGGCCAGCGCCTGCGCAATCATCGCCTGGTCGGTTGCACCTTGTACGTCACCCTGGAGCCCTGTGCGATGTGCGCGATGGCGATGGTGCATGCCCGCATCGCGCGCGTGGTCTACGCCGCACGCGAT
Source organism: Stenotrophomonas sp. (assembly GCA_036566925.1). GTDB lineage: Bacteria > Pseudomonadota > Gammaproteobacteria > Xanthomonadales > Xanthomonadaceae > Stenotrophomonas_A. The sequence goes on along the minus strand of DATCVI010000230.1, from coordinate 16,723 downwards.
CCAAAGACCGGTGCGGCGGGCAGCGTGTTCGACCTGTTGGCCGACCCGCGCCACAACCATCGTGTCGAAGTCGTCGCCGGCGTGCTGGCCGACGAGGCGGGGCGGCGTCTGACCAATTACTTCCGCGCAAAGCGCGGCCGGCCGCCGCTCTGATCCGCGCGGCGACAGCGCAAGGTATGATCTGCGCCTGGATTCCTGGATGCATGGCGGACACATGGCGGCAATGACGGCAGGCAACGACCGGTTGATCTGGATCGATCTGGAAATGACCGGCCTGGATACCGATCGCGACTCCATCATCGAGATCGCCACCGTCGTCACCGACGCCCAGCTCAACATTCTTGCCGAAGGCCCCGAGTTCGCGATTGCCCATCCGCTGGCAACGCTCGAGGCGATGGACGAATGGAACCGCAACCAGCACCGCCGTTCCGGCTTGTGGCAGCGGGTGGTGGAGAGCCAGGCCACGCACGCCCAGGCCGAGGCGCAGACGCTGGCCTTCCTGCAGCAGTGGATTGGCGCCGGCGCCTCGCCGATGTGCGGCAACTCGATCTGCCAGGACCGGCGCTTCCTGCACCGGCAGATGCCGCGGCTGGAGCGTTACTTCCATTACCGCAACCTCGACGTGTCCACGATCAAGGAGCTGGCGCGGCGCTGGGCGCCGACGGTGTTGGCCGGCGTAGCCAAGACCTCCAACCACACCGCGCTGAGCGATGTGCGCGATTCGATCGACGAGCTGCGCCACTACCGCCAGTACATGGGCGCGCTGGCCGGGCTGCCAGGCACGCCCTGAGCCCGCGCCGCTCAGCGCGGCGGCGAATCGGTGCTATCGCGCAGCAGTGCTTTCAGCGGCAAGACCTGGCCGTGCTCGCCGTGCACATACAGATGCATGTCCTGCTGCGGGTAGGGGATGTTGATGCCGCCCTTGTCGAACGCCAGCTTGATCTGCTCCAGCAGCGTCACCTTGACCCCGAACCAGTCCGGCGCCCGCACGAAGCAGCGGATGCCCAGGTTGACCGAGTGCGTCGCCAGCTCGTACACCACCACGTCGGCGGCCGGCTCGGCCAGCACGCGCGGTTCGGCCTGCATCAAGCCCATCACGATCTCGCGCGCCTTGCCGATGTCGTCTTCATAGCCGATGCCGATCACCAGCTCGACCCGGCGATTGGGCTGCGCGGTGAGGTTGATGATGGGCGAGGCGGTAATCAGGTTGTTGGGAATGGTCAGGCGCTGCAGGTCGGCGCCGTTGAGCACGGTCTGGAAGATCCGCACCGATTCCACCGTGCCGGTCTGGCCCGCAATCGTCACTACGTCACCCACATGGAAGGGCCGCAGCGTCACCAGCATCACGCCTGAAGCGATGTTGGACAGGGAATCCTTCAGCGCCAGGCCAATGGCCAGGCCGGCGGTGCCAAGCACCGCGAGCAAGGGCGAGATCGGTACCCCGAGCGTTCCAATGGCCAGCACCACGACGATGACCAGCGAAGTCACATAGGCGACGTTGCGCAGGAAACTGCCGAGCATCGGATCGGCGCCGACGCGATGCGTTGCGAGCGGCACGAGATTGGAGATGCGCCGCGCCAGCCACAATCCCACCAGCAGCACCACCAGGGCCGCCAACGCCGGCACGCCGTACCTGGCGATCACTTGCTGCCAGTCGACCTGGTGGATCCAGGACACTGGCGCGAGGGGGTCGATCTGCGGTGTGGCGGGTGCAGCTGCGGCCATCGTGGAATCTCCGGTTGCGGAAAACACGAAGCCCCGTTGAGCGGGGCTTGCGTGTCAACACTATAACGGCGGTTCGATCAACGCGATGTCATGCGCTGGCAGCTTTCAGCTTGGCAAGGCGCAACCAGGTATCGACCACCGTGTCCGGGTTCAGCGACACCGACTCGATGCCTTCCTGCATCAGCCATTCGGCCAGGTCCGGATGATCCGACGGGCCCTGGCCGCAGATGCCGACGTACTTGCCCTTGGCACGAGCGGCCTTGATCGCCATCGACAGCAGTTTCTTCACCGCCGGGTTCCGTTCGTCGAACAGGTGGGCGACGATCGAAGAATCGCGGTCCAGGCCGAGCGCGAGCTGGGTCAGGTCATTGGAGCCGATCGAGAAGCCATCGAACAGTTCCAGGAATTCGTCGGCCAGCAAGGCATTGGACGGCACTTCGCACATCATGATGATCTTCAGCCCGGCCTCGCCCTGGCGCAGGCCGTTGGCGGCCAGCACGTCCAGCACCTTCTGGCCTTCCTCCAACGTGCGCACGAACGGGATCATCACCCACAGGTTGTCCAGGCCCATCTCGTTGCGCACCTTCAGCACCGCGCGGCATTCCAGCGCGAAGGCGGCCGAGAAGGAGGCGTCGACATAGCGGCTGGCGCCGCGGAAGCCGATCATCGGGTTCTCTTCGTGCGGCTCGTAGCGGCTGCCGCCGATGAGGTTGGCGTATTCGTTGGACTTGAAGTCAGACAGCCGCACGATCACCGTGTTCGGCGCCACCGAAGCGGTGAGGGTGGCGATGCCTTCGGCGAGGCGGTCGACGTAGAAACCGACCGGGTCCGAATAGCCGGCGATCTTGGCGTCGATCTTCTTCTTGGTCTCGGCGTCCTGCTTGTCGTATTCGAGCAGGGCATTGGGATGGATGCCGATGTGGCTGGCGATGATCATTTCCAAGCGCGCCAGGCCGATACCGGCATTGGGCAGCTGGCCGAAGTCGAACGCGCGCTCGGGGTTGGCGACGTTCATCATGATCTTCAGCGGCGCCGGCGGCATGTTGCCGAGGTCGGTGGTAGTGCGTTCGAAGTCGAGCTTGCCGGCGTAGATGTAGCCGGTATCGCCTTCGGCGCAGCTCACCGTGACCTCGACGCCGTCCTTGATCATGTCCAGCCCGTTGCCGGTGCCGACCACCGCCGGCACGCCGAGCTCGCGGGCGATGATCGCGGCATGGCAGGTGCGGCCGCCACGATTGGTGACGATGGCGCTGGCGCGCTTCATCACCGGCTCCCAATCCGGGTCGGTCATGTCGGCGACCAGTACATCGCCCGGCTGGACCTTGCTCATGTCATCGAGCGAGCGCACCACGCGGGCCACGCCGGCGCCGATCTTCTGGCCGATGGCGCGGCCTTCGGTAAGCACCTCGCCGCGCTGGGAGAGCGCGTAGCGCTCGATCTGGGTGGCATGGCTGCGAGATTTGACCGTTTCCGGTCGCGCCTGCACCACGAACAACTTGCCGCTGACGCCGTCCTTGGCCCATTCGATGTCCATCGGCCGGCCGTAGTGCTTTTCGATCACCAGTGCCTGCTTGGACAGCTCTTCGACATCGGCATCGCTGATGGAGAATTTGTTGCGCAGTGCCGGCGGCGTGTCCTCGGTGCGCACGCGCTCGCCGGGCGTGTCCGAATACACCATGCGGATCGCCTTGCTGCCGAGCGTGCGGCGCAGGATCGCCGGCTTGCCGGCGCGCAGGCTGGGCTTGTAGACGTAGAACTCGTCCGGATTCACCGCGCCTTGCACGACCATCTCGCCCAGGCCGACGCTGGCAGTGACGAACACTACTTCGCGAAATCCCGACTCGGTGTCGAGCGTGAACAACACGCCCGAAGCGCCGACGTCCGAGCGCACCATCAACTGCACGCCGGCCGACAGGAACACGTCCTCGTGCTTGAAGCCATGATGCACGCGATAGGCGATGGCGCGATCGTTGTACAGGCTGGCGAAAACTTCCTTGACCTTGTGCACGACATCGTCGGCACCGGTGACATTGAGGAAGGTTTCCTGCTGGCCGGCGAAGGAGGCATCCGGCAGATCCTCGGCGGTGGCCGACGAGCGCACTGCGACCGCGACATCGCCGCCGCCGTTCTCGCTGCACAAGCGCGCGTAGGCACTGCGGATCTCCTGGTCGAGGTCCGGCTGCAGCGGGGCGTCGATCACCCAGCCGCGAATTTCCTTGCCGGCCAAGGTCAAGGCGTTGACGTCTTCCACGTCCAGCGTGGCGAGCTTGTCGAAGATGCGCTTGGAAAGATCGTTGTGGGCGATGAACGCCTTGAAGGCGTCGGAGGTGGTGGCATAGCCGCCGGGGACCGAGACGCCAAGACCGGCGAGATTGCCGATCATTTCGCCCAGCGAAGAGTTCTTGCCACCCACGCGGGCCAGATCGGCCAGGCGCAGCTCATGCAACCACAGGATATTCTCGTTCAAGCGCGATGCTCCGTATGGCCATCGCCCGAGCGGGCTGCATGGCCGCGTCCGTAGGAAGAAGCCACTATGATGCAGTGCGCCAGCAATCCGGCACAAGATTGCATTTCCGAACAAGGCCAGAATCACAGAGGGAGTGAAGCCGATGTCGACGATCCGACCGGTGTTCTACGTGTCCGATGGAACCGGTATCACCGCTGAAACCATTGGTCATAGCCTGCTGACCCAGTTCACCGGTTTCAGCTTCGTCACCGATCGGCTTTCGTTCATCGACGATCCAGACAAGGCGCGCGAGGCGTGCCAGCGGATCGTAGCGACCGGTGAGCGCTACCAGGCGCGTCCGATCGTGGTCAATTCCTGCGTGGACCCGCAGTTGAGCCTGATCCTGGCCGAGAGCGGGGGGCTGATGCTGGATGTATTCGCGCCCTTCATCGAGCCGCTGGAGCGCGAGCTCAACAGCCCGCGTCACTCGCGCGTGGGCCAGGCGCACGGCATGGTCGACTTCGAGACCTATCACCGCCGCATCAATGCGATGAACTTCGCCCTCAGCCACGACGATGGCGTCGCCCTGGACTACGACGAGGCCGATGTGATCCTGGTGGCAGTGTCGCGTGCCGGCAAGACGCCGACCTGCATCTACCTGGCGCTGCACTATGGGGTGAAGGCGGCGAACTATCCGCTCACCGACGAAGACCTGGAATCCGAACATCTACCGCCGCGGCTGCGCGCCTACCGGCGCAAATTGTTCGGCCTCACCATCGACCCGGACCGCCTGCAGCAGATTCGCCAGGAGCGGCGTCCGAATTCGCGCTATTCGGCGCTGGAGACCTGCCGCCGCGAAGTGGCCGCGGCCGAGCGCATGTTCCAGCTCGAACGCATTCCCACCCTGAGCACCACGCACACCTCGATCGAGGAGATTTCCAGCAAGGTCCTGACGACCTTTGGCCTGCAGCGGGAGATGTTCTGAGGAGCGCGCGACAGCGCTGCGGCGCCCCCTAGATTGGGGGCGATGGCGATGTTTTTCAATTCTGCCCATCGTCCGGCGCAGCGTGTAGGATCGCCCTCATGCAGTACGCCTCGGCCCGCCACGAACGCATCCCGCGCCTCAGCCGCTTCGGTTGGCTGATGGGGTTGTACGCGGAGAACTACGTCCACCTCAACCGCCTGTTTGCCCCGGCCGACCTGGCCACCGGTAGCTACCTGTCCAGTGTCGGCGACGGCCTGGACCTGCGCCTGGAAGTGCTCGAGCGCCACCCCTACACCGTGGAAATGCGCCTGACCTACGACCTCTGCGATCCGGTCACCGGTGAGCCCGACCCCTCGGCCTATATCCGCGTCTACCGCGACGCCCGCCAGGCCGAGACGACCCATTGCTACGTCGGTCGCCGCTGGCAGGACGTGATGGGCCTGTACCCGCCGCCGGCCGAGCTCATCAGCCACCGCATGCGCATGAACACCTTCCTCGGCAAATGGCTGGAATACCTGGCCGAGCGCGGCCACGGCGTGGCCCGGCTGCGGCCGGTGGCGGCCGACCTGGCGGCATTGCCCGCGGACTAGGCGCCATACGCGCGGCCTGTGGCCGCGGTGATCGGTCATACTGCCGGCCCTCCCGCCGCTTCGCTTCGCGCCGTCCGCCATGCCTTACACCCCGATCGTGGCCACCCTGGGCTACGTGCTTTCCGAAGACCGCACCCAGGTGCTGATGGTCCATCGCAACGCCCGCCCCGGCGACCACCACCTGGGCAAGTACAACGGCCTTGGCGGCAAGGTGGAACCGGAAGAAGACATCATGGCCTGCATGCGCCGCGAGCTGCGCGAAGAGGCGGGCATCGAATGCGAAGCGATGCGCCTGCGCGGCACCGTGAGCTGGCCGGGCTTCGGCAAGCACGGCGAGGACTGGCTGGGCTTCGTGTTCGTCATCGACCGCTACAGCGGCCAGACGCTGGCCTCGAACCCGGAGGGCACCCTGGAATGGGTGCCGCTGGAGCGCCTGTCGGCGTTGCCGATGTGGGAGGGCGACCGGCATTTCCTGCCCTTGGTATTCGACCAGGATCCGCGTCCGTTCCACGGCGTCATGCCCTACCGGGACGGGCGCATGCAGTCGTGGAACTTCTCGCGCTAGGGGCAGCGGCCAGCCACTGCGATTAATCCACACCCCATGTGGACAAGGTGTTGGATAAACGCCGGCAGCCCGCGCCGCGCCTGGCTGTCAAGTGGGCTGGCCAATAATTGACCACACTTTCTTCACCTCACTGCACCGTCCAGCCGCCATCGATGGCCAGGGTCTGGCCGGTGATGTTGCGCGCCGCGGGCGAGGCCAGGAAGGCGATCGCCCCGGCCAGTTCGTCGTATTCGATGAAGCGGCCCTTGGGCATCGGCGCCAGCATCACCTTGGCGATGACCTCGCTCTCGGCCATGCCGCGGGTGCGTGCCTGGTCGGCGATCTGCCGGTCCACCAGCGGCGTCTTGACGTAGCTGGGGCACAGCGTGTTGATGGTGATGTCGTCGCCCGCCGTCTCCAGCGCCAGCACCTTGGAGAAGCCCACCAGCCCGTGCTTGGCCGCCACGTACGCACTCTTGTAGGGGCTGGCCACCAGCGAGTGGATGCTGCCGATGTTCACTACCCGGCCAAAGCCGCGCTCGCGCATGCCCGGCAGCACCGCCCGGGTCAGCCGGGCGACGCCGGTGAGCATGACCTGCACCAGCAGGTCCCAGCGTTCCATCGGGAATTCCTCCAGCGGCGCCACGTGCTGCAGGCCGGCGTTGTTGACCAGTACGTCGGGTCCGCGCTCCAGCTGCGCCAGGGCCTGCGCCACGCTGGCCTCGGAGGTCACGTCCAGCGCCAGCGCCTGGGCCGAACCGCCTTCGGCGCGCAGCCGGGTGGCCACTGCCTCGGCGGCGCCCAGGTCGATATCGCTGGCGATGATGTGGCGGCCGGCCTGCGCCAACTCGGTGGCGATGCCTGCGCCGATGCCGCTGCCGGCGCCGGTGATCAGGATGTGATGCATGCGCGATCTCCTGAAGAGGGTAGGGTTGGCGCAGGCCGGGGCGGTCGCCGCGCCGCGCCGCTCGCGTTAACCTGTGCGCTCGGCCCGAGCCTTGAGTTTGCATGAAACGCCACTTCTCCATGTTGCGCGACTTCCAATTGGCCGACTGGTTCACCCTGGCCAACGCCTTCTGCGGCACCGGCGCGATCTTCGCCGCGATGCGCTTCCTGCAGGACGGCCACCGCGGCGACCTGCTATTCGGCATGGCCTTGATCCCGCTGGCTTTCATCTTCGATGCACTAGACGGCCGCGTCGCGCGCTGGCGCAAGTCGTCCTCGACGCTGGGGCGCGAACTCGACTCGCTGGCCGACGTGATTTCCTTCGGCGTGGCGCCGGCCGCGCTCGGCTATGCCTGCGGCCTGCAGGGCGGCTGGGACTGGCTGGTGCTGAGCTACTTCGTCTGCTGCGGGGTCAGCCGCCTGGCGCGCTACAACGTCACTGCCGAGCAGATCGCGGGCGACGACGACAAGGTCCCGTACTTCGAGGGCACGCCGATTCCGACCAGCCTGGTGCTGGTGATCCTGATGGCGGTGGCCGCGGCCAGCGGCAGCATTGGCGAGGCATTGTGGTGGGGCGAGTGGCGGATTGGCCCATGGCTGCTGCACCCGCTGGTGCTGCTGTACGCACTGTCCGGCTCGCTGATGATCAGCAAGACCTTGCGGATTCCCAAGCCTTGAAGCGCGATTGGACGAGGACGCCGAAATGAGCGCCAAGCACGACGACCCGACCGAGGCCATGCAGGCGCAGGCACGCAGTTACTGGGATGCCTGGAGCCAGGCGTTGCAGCATGGCGCGGCCGGCGCCCCACCGCCTGCTGCCAGCGCGGCGGCATCGCCCGACTGGTCGCAGGCGTTGGGCTGGTGGCGCGATGTGCTCGGCAATGCGATGCCGGCCGATGCGCAAGGGCCGGTCGCCCGGGCCAGTGGCCCGGCGGCCGATTGGCTGAGCCTGATGCAGGAAGTGGCCGGCCGCTTTGCCGGCCGCGACAGCCACAGTGCCGACGTGGCCGGCGCCTGGCGCGAGGCGGTGAAGGGGCAGGGCGACGGCATCCTGCAATGGGTCCTGGGGAGCTTGCGCGGCGGCTCGGCCGGCGGCTTTGACCCGTGGCTGCAGCAATCGGCGCAATGGCTGCAACAGTGGCAGCGCGACAGCGCGCCGTGGCTGGAAATGCCAGCCTTCGGCGTGACCCGCAACCACCAGTCGCGCTGGCAGGCGCTGACTCGCTTGCAGCAGGATTACCAGGCACGTTCGCAAGCCTACCTGGAGCAATTGCGAGCGGCCCTGGAACAGGCTTTCAGCCGCTTCGAGGCGAAGTTGTCCGAACACGAAGCGCTGGGCAGCCAGTTGACCAGTGCACGGGCGATGTTCGACCTGTGGGTCGAGGCCGCCGAGGAGGCGTACGCGGCGGCGGCCCTGTCCGACGAGTTCGGCGAAATCTACGGCGCCTTCGCCAACGCACACATGCGCCTGCGCGCCGCCTTGCAGGGCGAGGTCGAGCAGATTGCCGGCCAATACGGCATGCCGACCCGTTCGGAGATGGATGCGGCGCACAAGCGCATCGCCGAACTCGAACGGGCGGTGCGGCGCCTGCAGACCGCCGCAGGCGTCCCCGCAGGCGCAACGCCGCGCCGTCCGGCCCCGGCGCCGAAGCAGGCCGCCAGCACTGCGGCGAAGAAAAAGGCCGCCAGTGCGCGCCCGGCGAGGAAGCCGAAATGAAAGGTCCGTTGGGCTTCAGCGCCGACGACCTGCTGCAGGAAACGTTGGCCCTGCAGCGCAAGCTCGCCGAAGGCCTGAAGATCCTCCCGGGCGTGGAGGACGTCGATTACGGCGCCACCGCGCGCCAGGAAGTGTGGCGCGACGGCCGCGTGGTGCTCTATCGCTTCATCGGCGACAAGCCGCCGAGCAAGCGCGTACCGCTGCTGATCGTCTACGCGCTGGTGAACCGCCCCTACATGGTGGACCTGCAGGCCGACCGCTCGCTGGTGCGCGGGCTATTGGCGCAGGGCGAGGACGTCTACGTGCTGGACTGGGGCTACCCGGACCGCTCCGAGCGCTATCTCACCCTGGAGGACTACCTGCTGCGCTTCATCGATGGCGCGGTCGATGCCCTGCGCGAACAAGCCGAGGTCGCGGCCATCGACCTGCTCGGTGTGTGCCAGGGCGGCACCTTCTCGCTGTGCTATGCGGCGTTGCGACCGGAGAAAGTGCGCAACCTGGTCACGATGGTGACGCCGGTGGATTTCCATACGCCAGACAACATGTTGTCGCGCTGGACCCGGACCCTGGACGTAGACCTGCTGGTGGACACAGTCGGCAACATCCCGGCCGACCTGATGAACGCCAGCTACCTCATGCTCAAGCCGTTCCGGCTCAACCTGCAGAAGTACGTGGGCCTGCTCGACATCCTCGACGACAAGCAGGCGCTGGAAGATTTCCTGCGAATGGAGAAGTGGATCTTCGATTCGCCCGACCTGGCAGGCGAGGCGTTCCGGGAATTCGTCACCCAGTTCTACCAACGCAACGGGCTGATCGAAGGCGGTATCGAGATCGGTGGCGAAGCGGTGGACCTGGCCGCGGTCGACATGCCGGTGCTGAACATCTACGCCGAGCAGGACCACCTGGTTCCGCCGGCGGCCTCGCGCGCGCTGGCCGGCCGCACCGGCAGCAGTGACTACAGCGAGCTCGGCTTCCGTGGCGGGCATATCGGTATCTACGTCTCCGGCCGCGCCCAGCGCGAAGTGCCGGCGGCGATCCACCGCTGGCTCGCCGAGCGCGATGGGGATGCACGCTAAAGTCGCCGCTGGCGCGGTTCGGGCATGCCTGTTGGCCTTGTGCCTCGGCATGTCGGGATCGGCGGACGCGGTCTCGCCGCAAGCTGAGCGCGAAATCCAGGCGCTGATCGCCACCCTGGCCGATTCGCCTTGCCGCTTCGAGCGCAACGGCAGCTGGTACGACGGCAAGCGCGCCGCCGCCCACCTGCAGCGCAAGTACGACTACCTGCGCAAGCGCGACCCGGCGACTACGCCGGAAAGCTTCATCGCCAACGCTGCCAGCCGCAGCAGCGTCACTGGCCAGGCCTACCGCGTTGCCTGCCCGGGGCAGCCGCAGGCCGATGCCCAATCCTGGTTCAGCGCACGCCTGCGGGCCCAGCGCGCCACACCTTGAAGGCGGCTATATTGAGCGCAACGCCGAACCTTGGAGCCGCTGCATGAGCACCACGCCACGTACCCTGTCGCGTTCGCTCAACGACCGCATGATCGCCGGCGTGATCGGTGGCATCGCGCATCGCTTCGGCTGGAGTTCGACCCTGTTGCGGGCGATCTACGTCATCGTCTCGATCGCCTCGGCCGCGTTCCCGGGGCTGATCGTGTACCTGCTGCTGTGGCTGCTGATCCCCAACGAGGCCGATTGAGCCGGCCGGCGTTGACCGCGCTGCAACTGCTCGGCGCGATCTGGACGCTGCCCAATACTTTGCTGGGCCTGCTCGCAGGCCTGGCCGGCTGCATCGCCGGTGCGCGACCCCGCTGGCATCGGCGCGAACTGGCGCTGGTGTTCGAGCGCTGGCCGTGGGGGCCGGGTGGGGCGATGACGCTGGGCAATGTGATCCTGCTCAACGGCACCTCCCTGGATATCGGCTGCGCCACCTACGCCCACCGCGCCGGCCATTGCGTGCACCCGGCGGTGCGGCTTGGCGACCACGAGCGCGCGCACGTTTTCCAGTACCTGTTGCTCGGCCCGTTGTTCTTGCCGCTCTATTTCATTTGTGGTGGCATCAGCGTGCGCAATCCGTTCGAGCGCGCGGCCGACGACTACGCCCTGCATGGCAGCGGCTGGTGGCCGCGTCAGTCCAGGCGGGCGAAGCCGAACAAGCCGGCTAGCCGATGAGGCCGGCGCTCGATCAGCGCGCGTAGCAGGCCGGCCCCGAGCGCGCTGTAGGTGATGCCATTGCCGCCGTAGGCCATGGCGAACAGCACCCTGGGGCCATGCTCGCGATGCGCGCCGAAGAACGGCAGCCCATCGGCGGTTTCGGCGAAGGTCCCGCCCCATGCGAATACGGGTTCCAATTGCAGGTCCGGCAGGGCCTTGGCGATCTTCTTGCGCAAGCGCACGGACTTGCCCAGCACGCGCGCATCGCGCCGTGCCGGGAGGTCGATGCTGTCATCCTCACCGCCGGCGATGACGCGCCCGTCGGCGGTACCGCGCAGGTATAGATAGGGGCGTGCCGATTCCCAGATCATCGTGTGCCGCAGCGCGCCAGCTTGTTCGTCGTGCAGGGGGTCGGTAACGAAGGCATAGCTGCTGCGGTTGCGCGCCACGCGCTGGCGCAGCCATTGTTGCCCGGCGTAACCAGCGGCGACGATCACATGGCCGGCGCGCACGGTGGCGCCATCGGCAGTGCGCAGGACTGCGCCGCGCGTGCTCGTTTCCACCGCCGCCACTTGCGTACGATCGTGGACCGCCGCCCCGGCGCGCTCGCAGCGGGCCAGCAGGCGATAGGTCATGCGGTAGGGATCCATGCGCGCTGCCTGGCGGCTGAGCAGTGCGCCGGGTGCCCTGACGCCGTAGTCGCGCCACAGCGGCGCCGCATCGATCCATTCCAGGTCCAGGCCCAAGGCGCGGCGCGCCTGCAATTCTTCGCGCAGCAAGGCCAGGTCGCGGCGACGGCTGGCGTAGTACAGGCTGTCGTTGTGGCGGAAGTCGACCTGGCCCACTGCCTTGGCCAGGTCGTGCAGCATGTCGATCGCTTCGGCGCAGGCCAGGTACGCCAGCCCCGCCTGCGCCATGCCATAGCGCTGCGCCAGGTCCACCAGCGCAGTGTCGATCTCGTACTGCAGCAATGCGGTACTGGCCGAGGTGCTGCCCCAGCCGATCTCGCGCTGTTCCAACACCGCCACGTCATGGCCATGCCGCACCAGCTCGTCGGCGATGAGCGCGCCGGTGATACCGCCGCCAATCACCGCGACATCGCAGCGCAGGTCGGTTTCAAGGCGCGGGAAGGCCCGCATCAGCCCGTTACGAATTGACCAGAAGGGATAGCCGCTCTTGAGATCCATTGCCCGCTGCGCATTCAGATGAACAGGTCGTCTAGCGTGCGGACAGTGAAGCGCTGGTGATTGCAACGGGCATCGGCGTCGTCATCGAACCGCAAACAGCTGCGGTTAACTTGCGTGGAGAAGGTCCTAACACGCACCTGCGTAAGCTGCGGCGGCTGATGAAGCACAACCCGCAACACGCACAGAAGCACGAAGGTGAAACATGTCGATCCTCCTCTATGTCGGTGGCAGCAAAGATGGCGAAAAGGGCCTGGTGCCCTATGGGTTCAGCCGCTCGATGGCGATGACCGAGGAGGGCCCGGAATTCTATGCCGAGCGTGTGATGTCGCTGGAGCGGGTCGGAAAGGTACGGGTGATGGCGCTGGAATCGCTGCAGGACACGTGGGTCGCCGAGCGCCTGGCCAGCCATTACGCGCACAGCTGAGCGGGAGCGTAGCCCGGAACGGTTTTAGGGCGATGCTGTCAACGGGTTTCCGCGCTGGACGGGCGCTGCCAGAATGCAGGTTCCCGTTGCCGCAGTACCGTTGATCGCATGCCCGACGTCAAGATTGATTCCAAGCTCGCCCAGCAGATCGCCCAGACGATTGCCGAAGAGATCGGCGCCCAGGCCAGCCAGGCCCGCGCGGCCATCGCACTGCTCGATGAAGGCGCCAGCGTTCCGTTCATCGCGCGCTACCGCAAGGAAGTGACCGGCGGACTGGACGACACCCAGCTGCGTAACCTGGAAGTACGCCTGACCTACCTGCGCGAACTCGAGGAGCGCCGCGCCGCGGTCCTGGTCAGCATTGACGAGCAGGGCAAGCTCAGCGACGAATTGCGTGCCGAGATCGTCGCCGCCGACACCAAGTCGCGGCTGGAAGATCTCTATCTGCCCTACAAGCCCAAGCGCCGCACCCGCGCGCAGATCGCCCGCGAGGCCGGCCTGGAGCCGTTGGCCGACGACCTGCTGGCCGATCCGACCCAGGTGCCGGAGACGCTTGCCGCGGGCTTCGTCGACGCCGACAAGGGCGTGGCCGACGTCAAGGCCGCACTCGAAGGCGCGCGCGCGATCCTGATGGAGCGCTGGGGCGAAGATGCAGCGCTGGTCGGTGAGTTGCGCCAGTGGCTGGGCGAACACGGAGTGATCCGAGCGCGCGTGGCCGAGGGCAAGGAAGAGGCGGGCGCCAAATACCGCGACTATTTCGAGCACGCCGAATCCCTGGCGCGGATTCCCTCGCATCGCCTGCTGGCCCTGTTCCGCGCCCGCCGCGAGGAATTCCTGTTCCTGGATCTCGATCCGGGCAGTGATGCCGAGGCCGGCCACCAGTATTGCGAAGGCCGTGTCGCGCTGGCCGCCGGCGTGGCCAACCAGAACCGCGCCGCCGACGCCTGGCTGCTGGCCGCCTGCCGCCTGACTTGGCGCGCCAAGCTGCACATGCACCTGTTGCTGGACCTGTTCAACCAGGCGCGCGAAAAGGCCGAGGCCGAAGCGATCGCGGTGTTCGGCGACAACCTCAAGGACCTGTTGCTGGCGGCGCCGGCGGGCCAGCGCACGGTGCTGGGCCTGGACCCGGGTATCCGCACCGGCTGCAAGATCGCCGTGGTCGATGCCACCGGCAAGCTGGTGGCCACCGAGACCATCTACCCGCACGAGCCCAAGCGGCAGTGGGACCAGTCGCTGGCAGTGCTGCGCAAGCTATGCATGCAGCACAACGTCGAGCTGATCGCCATTGGCAACGGCACCGCCAGCCGCGAGACCGACAAGCTGGCCGGCGAAGTCATCAAGGCGATGGCCGACACCAAGCTGCAGAAGGTGGTGGTCAGCGAGGCCGGCGCCTCGGTGTATTCGGCCTCTGAATTCGCCGCCAAGGAATTCCCCGGCCTGGACGTGTCGTTGCGCGGCGCGGTGTCTATCGCGCGGCGCCTGCAGGACCCGCTGGCCGAGTTGGTGAAGATCGAACCCAAGGCCATTGGCGTGGGCCAGTACCAGCACGACGTCGACCAGTTCCGCCTGGCGCGCGCGCTGGATGCGAAGGTCGAGGACTGCGTTAACGCGGTCGGCGTGTACGTCAATACCGCCTCGGCGGCGCTGCTGTCGCGCGTGTCCGGCCTGTCTTCGACGGTGGCCGAGAACATCGTGCGCCATCGCGACGACAACGGCCCGTTCAAGCGCCGCAAGGACCTGCTGAAAGTGCCGCGCCTGGGCGACAAGACCTTCGAGCAATGCGCCGGCTTCCTGCGCATTGCCGACGGCGACGAGCCGCTGGATGCCTCGGCGGTGCACCCGGAGGCTTACCCGGTGGTCGAACGCATCGTTCAGGGCACCGGCAAGCCGATCAAGGCGCTGCTGGGCGAGGGCGCGTTCCTGCGCGGCTTGCGCGCCGAGCAGTACACCGATGAGAAATTCGGCGTGCCGACGGTGCGCGACATCCTCAAGGAGCTGGAAAAGCCCGGCCGCGACCCGCGCCCGGAATTCAAGGCCGCGCGCTTCGCCGAAGGCGTGGAAGAACTCAAGGATTTGCGCCCGGGCATGGTGCTCGAAGGCGTGGTGAGTAACGTTGCCGCGTTCGGTGCGTTCGTCGATATCGGCGTGCACCAGGACGGCCTGATCCACATCTCCGCGCTCTCCGATACCTACGTCAAGGATCCCCGCGACGTGGTCAAGGCCGGCGACATCGTCAAGGTCAAGGTGCTGGAGGTGGATGTGGCGCGCAAGCGCATCGCCCTGACCCGGCGCCTGGAAGAAGTGCCGGCGCCGGCCGCGCGCGATGCGCGGGCGCCGCAGGGCAGTCCGCGAGAGGGTGGGCGTGGCCCAGGGGGACGTGGGCCGGGTGGCGGTGGCAAGCCACGGACGCAGGCGAGTAGTGCGCCACCGGCGAACAGCGCCTTGGCCGATGCTTTCGCGCGTGCTCGCAAGGGCTGAGCCGGCTACCCCTCGTCGCTCAGCATCCCATCGCGCGCGATCGCCCCGGCCCCATCGCGCCCCTTGCGCAACTCATCATGCGTGCGGAACGCCTGGCGGATGTGCTCGCGCAGTTCGTCGTCGTTCCAGGGCTTGGTCAGGAAGCGGTAGATCGCGCCGCGGTTGATCGCTTCGGTCACCGTAGCCAGGTCGGTATAGCCGGACAACACCAGGCGTACGGTGTCGGGGTAGAGCATCTTCACCCGGCCCAGAAATTCGGTACCGCTCATGTCCGACATGCGCTGGTCCGAAAGAATCACCTGCACGTCGTTGGTGGCGAGCAGGTCGAAGGCGTCGCGCACGTTGCCGGCGGCGAGGATGCGGTAGCCGTCGCGGCGGAACAGGCGCACCAGCGAGCGCAACACGTTCTCTTCGTCGTCGAGCAATAGCAGGGTGCGATCGGGGCGGGTCTCGGCGAACGATTCCGGGCGCAGGTAGCGGCGCCGCAGTGCCATGCCGGCCGATTCGGCCGACATCGGCTCGCCGAACATGTAGCCCTGGAAGATGTCGCAGTCGTTGCGGCGCAGGAAGCCGAGCTGGGCCTGCGACTCGACCCCATTGGCGATGACCGTCATGCCGAGCTGGTGGCCCATGGCGATGATCGCGCGCGCGATCGCCGCCTCGCGGCTGCCGGCCGGTGCACTCTTGATGAAGCTGCGGTCGATCTTGAGCCGGTCCACCGGATAGCGGACCAGGGCGCTGAGGCTGGAGTCGCCGGTGCCGAAGTTGTCCAGGCTCAGGCTGATGCCTTCGTTGCGCAGGTTGGCCATCGACTCGTGGACGAAGTTGACGTTGTTGGTCAACGCGCTTTCGTTGATCTCCAGGGTGACGGCACTGGCCGGTACGCCGGCCGATTGCAGCATCGACATCACTTCGTTGAAGAACGAGGGCCGCAGCAGCTGCAGGGTGGAGACGTTGACCGCGATGCTGAAGTCGTCGAAACCCTGGTCGCGCCATTGCCGCGCCTGCTTGATCGCGTTTTGCAGCACCCACTCGCCCAGTTGCACGATCACGCCCAGGCGCTCGGCGGTACGCATGAAACGCTCGGGCACCAGCATGCCCAGGGTGGGCGACTGCCAGCGCAGCAACGCCTCCATGCCGACGATGCGGCCATCGCGGGCGCTGACCAGCGGCTGGTAGCGCAGGCGCAATTCGCCGTGCGGGATCGCATCGACGATCTGGCGGGCGATGATGCTTTCGCTATGCGCGCTGGCCGGCGAATTACGCGCGTACATGCGCACAGTGTTGCCGCCTTCGCGGCCGGCCTGGTAGTTGGCTTCCTCGGCCTGGTCCAGCAGCGCCGAGAGCTGGGTGCCGTGCTCGGGGCACAGGCTGATGCCCAGGGTGCCGGTCATGAACAAGGTATAGGGCAGAACCGACAGCGGCAGTTCGATCTGCTGGCGGATCTCCTCGGCGAAGTCTTCCGGCAGCGGTGTGCCTTCCTGGCGCGGGGCGACGATGATCATCTCGTCGCTACCGTGGCGCCAGAGCT
>DATCVI010000229.1:0-8676 GCA_036566925.1 Stenotrophomonas sp. | reverse complement strand
CGCCTGCGGAACAGCCGCCGCCCGCGCCCGCCCCGCCGCTCGAAGACAAGCCCGCCCCACCGCCGCTCTACGACTGCAAGCGCCGCGATCAGACGCGTTACCTCACTGAAGACCTGGAGACGGCGCGCTACTGCGTACCGTTGGAGGTGACCGGGCTGGACGGCAACCCGCGCACCGGCGCTGGCGAAGCGTGTGAAGTCATCAACGACACCTGTACGCCGGTGGCCGACGACCAGCTCTGCGCCGCCTGGCGGCAGCAGGTGCAGGAAGCGGAGAACCATTGGCGCTTCGCCACCCCGGAGCACGCTGCCGAACGTCAACAGGCCTATGCGCGGGTGCGCGAGCGAGTCGCCGCCAGCCGCTGCGGCGATGGCGCCACGCCGGAAACCGATCAGAAGCCGTAGCGCAGGAATCCGCCGTCGACCGCGATGCATTCGCCGGTGATGTAGCTGGCCGCCGGCAGGCACAGGAAGGCTACCGCCGCGGCCACTTCTTCCGGCTCGCCGATGCGCCCCATAGGCGTGCGCTCGATCACCTGGTCGTAGTAGTCCGGGTCCGACAACGGCCCGGACGTGCGGCGCGTGCGGATGTACCACGGCGCCACCGAGTTCACCCGTATTCCGTCTTCGGCCCACTCGGCGGCCAGGTTGCGGGTCATCTGGTGCATGGCCGCCTTGCTCATGCCGTAGGGCGCGCCGCTGCGCACGTGGATCAGGCCGGAGACGCTGCCGACATTGACGATCGAGGAGGTCGCGTGCCGGGTGAGCAGCGGATGCGCGTAGCGCGACAGCTCGAACGCGGAATACAGGTTGGTTTCGAAGATGCCGCGCCACTCGTCTTCGGTGTAGTCGATCGCGGCGCGGCTGACGTTGCCACCCGCATTGTTGACCAGCACGTTGAGGCCATCGACATGGTCCTCGACCCAGTCCAGTACCGCGCGACGGTCTTCCTCGTCGCTGACATCGGCCGACAGGCCGTGCAGGACCCGCTCCGGATACTCGTCCTGGAGTTCGTCGCGCACCGCTTCCAGGGCGTCGGCGTCACGCGCCACCATCAGCACGTCGGCGCCCAACATGAGCAGCTCGCGGGTGATGGCCAGGCCAATGCCGGCACTGGCACCGGTGACCAGCGCACTTTGCCCGTCGAGCCGCCAACGTTGCTGGGTCACGCTTTTCTCCCTTTGCGATGCGGCGCGCGGATGCGCCCCGTCCACGGGGTTAGGATACCCGCACCCACCCGGGAGGCCACGACCATGAAGCCACGCACCCTGCTCCTGCCTTGCCTGGCCCTCCTCGCCCTGGCAGCCTGCCAGCGACCACCACCGGCGCCCACCGAGCAGCGCCCCGAACCGCAGGCCACCGCCTTGCGCGACGCAGTACAAGCGCCGTTGGCAAAAGCGCACGAGGTGCAGGCGACGGTGGACGACGCGGCTGAAAAGCAGCGCGCGGAAATCGATGCGGCAACCCAGTAGGTGCAAATAGAAACGCCGGCCCGAAGGCCGGCGTTTCATCAATCACGGCAACTCACAGACCGCAGAAGCAATACGCCAGGGTCTTGACCGGCGTGCCGCCGGCCTGGCCCTGCTGCACCGCCTCTTCGACGAAACGCAGCTGGGTATCGACCTCCGGCAGCGTCCGCGCCAGCAGCGCACGGCCCAGCCCGGACTCGCCCAGCGCCCACGCGCCGGCGCGGCTGGCGGCGAACCCGCTCATGAACTGCGCGAACGGCGTTGCCTGCTTCTCGATATAGCGCACGCGGTACTTGCCCTTGCCCAGCTTGGCGCGCGTGGCCGCATCTGCGACCGCTGCCTTCATCCCGCCGAGTTCATCGACCAGCCCGCGCTCCTTGGCCTGCGCGCCGCTCCACACCCGGCCACGGGCGACCTTGTCGATCGCCTCCACCGGCTGCTTGCGCGCCTGCGCGACCTTGCCGGTGAAATCGGCATAGCCCTTGTTGATGACCGACTGGATCAAGTTGCCCACCGCCGGGTCCATCGGCTTGGAGATATCGAAGGCACCGGCAAAGCGCGTGGTGCCGACGCCATCGGTATGCACGCCGATCTTGTCCAGGGTGCGGGTGAGGTTCGGGATCATGCCGAAGATGCCGATCGAGCCACTGATCGTCGACGGATCGGCATAGATCCGGTCGGCGTTCATGCTGATCCAGTAACCACCGGAGGCGGCCAGGTCGCCCATCGACACCACCACCGGCTTGCCGGCGGCCTGCAGGCCGACCACTTCGCGGCGGATCTGCTCGGAAGCGAACACTTCGCCGCCCGGTGAATCCACACGCAGCACCACGGCCTTGACGTCCTTGTCCTCGCGCGCGGCACGCAGCAGCGCGGCGGTCGATTCGCCGCCGACGCGGCCGGCCGGCTGGTCGCCACCGCTGATCTCGCCGGCGGCCACCACCACGGCTACCTGCGCGCGGCTATCCAGCGGCGAACGACGCGCATCGAGCTGGGCCAGGTAGGTATCGAGGTCGACGTTGCGGAAGCCCTCATTGCTGTCGTCATCGGCCATGCCACGCTCGGTGAGCAGGCGGTCGACTTCCTCGCGCGTCTTCAGGGCGTCCACCAGCTTCTGCTGCAGCGCGAACTTGGCCAGGTCGCCACCGGCCGCGGCCACGCCTTCCGGCAAGGTGTCGATACCGGCGGCCAACTGCTGCGGCGTGAGCTTGCGCGCAACCGCAATGTCGCTGAGGTAGCGCTGCCACACGTCGTTCATCCAGAACAGGTCCGCTTCCTTGGATTCGGGCGAAGCCGCATCGAGGATGTAAGGCTCGGCGGCGGACTTGAATTCGCCGACGCGGAACAGGTGCACGTCCACGCCGAGTTTGTCCTGCAGGCCGGTGCGGAAGTACTGGCGGTAGCGGCCGAGGCCCTCGAGCACGAGGCTCCCCATCGGGTCGAGATAGACCTCATTGGCTTGCGCCGCGAGCAGGTACTGCCACTGGCTCAAGTTCTCGCCGAAAGCCACCACCTGCTTGCCGGAAGCGCGCAGCTCCTGCAGCGCGGCGGCAATTTCGCGGGTCGAAGCGAAACCGCCCGGCTGCAGCTTGTCCAGGTCGAGCAGCACGCGCTCGATGTGCTTGTCCTCGCGCGCGGCGTCAATCGCGCGCACCAGGTCGCGCAGCTGGTATTCCTCCGCGCCCTTGTCGCCGACAGCGCGGGCCAGCGCGCGGCTCACCGGATCGGCGCTGAACTGCTCCACCACCTTGCCTTCCGGGGCGATCACCAGCGTGGTGCGGTCCAGCAGCGGCTTGACGCCGTTGCCGCGCGCCATCACCGCCACGAAGATCATCACGAACAGCAGCAGCAACCCGAAGAACACCAGGTTGAGGATCAGCCGGCGGGTGAAATTCATCACGTCCCACAACCCCACGAAGAACTGGGTTACCGGACCGCGACGCACAGGTTGGTTCATGGAAAGCTCCAGAAAGGGCAAACGCCTTTTGCCACGGTTACCAGCATAACCGCAGCCCCGCGGCACGGCATGCGCAGAAAGTCAGGGTGACTAACGCAACCGCTTCGTCTTCTCCCCCCACCCCACGCGACCCTCTATCGGGCGTTCGGGGCCGTGCCCTTGCCCCGGGGGCGTTGGGCGACAGGACGTCGCCCAAACGAGCCCCGCATGGATGCAGTAGTTGGCGTCCCCCGGGCAAGGGCACGGCCCCGGACGCCGCACGGAAGAAGAAAGGGTCTGCTTTCAGCTCTTCGCACGACTAGCCCAGCGCCCGCCGACTACTGGCCCGAAAGCGCAACCCCATCAGCACCGCAGCCGCCGTCAGCCCCACGATCAACCCGATCCACATTCCCTGCGGTCCCCAGCCCAGACCCAGGCCAAGCCCGGCCCCGAGCGGCATGCCCAGGCCCCAGTACGAGAACATCGCCAGGAACATCGGCACGCGGGTGTCCTTCAAGCCGCGCAGCGCACCGGCCGACAGCACCTGGATGCCGTCCGGGAACTGGAAGGTCGCCGCGAACAGCAGCAATGTGGAAGCCAGCGCCGCCACCGCCAGGTCATCGGTATAGACCCCGACGATGGCATCGTGGCCCAACAGCAGCGTGCTGGCCGACAGCGTCTGCGTGCCCAGCACGATGGCGTAGCCGGCCCAGGCGGCACGGCGCACGGCCTGCGCGTCGCCACGACCCACGGCATGGCCGACCCGCACCGTGGTGGCCTCGGCCACGCCCATCGGGATCATGAAGCACAGTTGCGAGACGTTGATGGCGATCTGGTGCGCAGCCGCTTCGGTGGCGCCGAGCCGGCCGATCAGCAAAGCGGTGACGATGAACAGCCCGCCCTCCATCAGCACGGTGATGCCGATCGGCAGGCCGGTGCGCAACAGGTCGGCGATGGCGCGCCAGCGTGGCCCTTCCAGGTGCGCGAACAGCTGCAGCCGTTCGAAGCGCCTGGAACGCCACAGGTACAGCGCGAAGGCGCTGGCCTGCAGCCACATCATGATCGCCGAGGCGATCCCCAGCCCTTGCGCGCCATGCTCGGCGAAGCCCAGCCGCCCGTAGGTCAGCACATAGCCCAGCGGCGCCAGCACCAGCAGGCCACCGAAGCCGAGCAGCATGGTCGGCAGGGTCCAGTGCATGCCCTCGCTGAGGTAGCGCATGCAGAAGAACAGGGTCAGCGCCGGCCCGCCCCAGCGCACCGCGTGCAGGAAGGCGGTGGCGCCGGGCACGATGTCCGGAGCGATGCCGAAGGCCGGCAACAGCGGCGGCACCACGCTCAGGAAACCGAACATCACCAGGCCCAGCCCCAGCGCCAACCACAGCGCCTGCCGGAACAGCGGGCCGATCTCGTCGTCGCGGCCGGCGCCATGCAGCTGCGAAACCGAGGCGGTCAGCGAGATCAGCGTGCCGATCGGGATCAGCATCGGCAGCCACAGCAGCGCAGTACCGATCGTGACCGCGGCCAGGGTGTCGGTGTGGTGGTGGCCGGCGATGACGTTGTCGACAAAGCCAATGAGGCCGGTCGAGACGTGGCCCAGCACCAGCGGCAGGGCGAGCAGGAAGGTGGCGCGCACTTCGGCGCCGAAGCGCGGCGGCGTGGGGGAGACGGACATGGGGTTGCGGCAGGCACCTACTACGGCCGCGCCAAGGAGGGGCGTCTGGTACCGGGCAGTGCAGGACCGGTATCTTACCCGCGCCTTCCCTGACCGCCCATGACGATGAGTGCACCCTCCGCAGTCCCCAGCGCTTGCGAGAACTGCGAGACCCCCTTGCAGGGCCATTACTGCCACCTCTGCGGGCAAAGCGCGCACAACCCGGTGCGCAGCTTCGCCCACGCGGTGGAGGAAGTCTTCGAATCGTTCTGGCACCTCGACGGGCGCATCTTCCGCACCTTGCGCGACCTGCTGGTGCCGGGGCGCCTGGCCAACGCCTACCTGCAAGGCAAGCGCGTGCGCTACATCCCGCCACTGCGCCTGTTCGTGGTGCTGAGCCTGATTACCTTCTTCGTCGCCAAGCTGGCCGTGCACATCGACGCCGGCGACAAAGACGACGACGGGCCGCGGCAACAGGCCAGCGCACAGGTGCGCAACAACTTCCAGCAGACGCGCACGCCGGCCGAAGTGGAAGCGCTGCGCACGCGCCTGATCGAGGCGATGAAACAAGGGCGTGCGCAGATGCCCGAGCATATCCCCGGTGCGCGCGCCGGCTTCGATGCCGGCATCGCCAACATCGACAAGCAGGCGCAGCGGCGGCTCAAGGAACTCAACGCGCCGGTCACGGTGGCGCCGGAGGCGGCGTTTGCGGCCGACGAATCGGACACCGAGCCGTCCACGCCGTTCGAAAGCCCGATGCCGGGTTTCGCCAACCGCTGGGTCGACAAGCAGGTCAAGCGCATCAACGACAACGTGCCGCGCCTGCAGGAAGACCCGCAGCGCGCGGTCAACGCGTTCTTCGCCGCGGTGCCTTCGACCCTGTTCGTGCTGGTGCCGTTGTTCGCGCTGATGCTGCGGGTGTTCTACCTGCTCAGCGGCCGCGGTTATCTCGAACACCTGGTGGTGGCCTTGTACAGCCACGCCTTTCTGTTGCTGGACCTGCTGGTGGTGCTGCTGCTGAGCCTGCTCGGCGGCGCGCTGGCGTCGTGGGGCGCATGGCCGGCGGTGCTCATCGGCCTGCTGCAGTTCGGCCTGGTGCTGTGGATGCCGATCTACCTGCTGCTGATGCAGCAGCGCGTGTACCGACAGTTCTGGCTGGTGACGGTGATCAAGTACAGCGTCGTCGGCGGGATCTACTTCACCGTGGTGATCGCGGCGGCGGCAGTGCTGGCGATCGCCAGCGTCGCGCGGATCTGAAGCCTTCTCAACGCCCCACGTGCGCGCGCAGCCACGCCGCGCGAGCCGACGGCGCCAATCCCAGCAGTTCATCCCGCAAGGCGGGGCGATCCTGCGGCGCGCTGCGCTGGGAAATCACTGCCAGCTGCGAAAGCTGTTCCTCGTCGAGCGCTTGCAGCAGCGCCAAGGCGCGGGCGCGCTGCTCGGCCGGGACGTAGCCGAACAGCGGCTGCAGTGCCGGGTATTGCCGGCCCAACCGCGGGCCCAGCCGCCAGCCGTCGCGGTGCAGGCGGTCCATGGCATCGAAGCGGGTTCGCAGCGCGCGCTGCTGGTCCAGCGGCAAGGTGGCCAGCCGGGTACGAGATTGGCGGATGCGCTCGCGCGTCGCCGGGTCCAGCGCTTGCCAGGCGGCATAGCGGGCGCGGACGTCTTCGCGGCCGGCGGCATCGAGTTCGCTCCACGGCCGCGGCAGGTCCGGGCCCGGGGTAGGCAGGGCGGCCGGCAACGCGCCGGTGGTCTCGTCCAACGGCGTCGGCAATGGCTGCGCGGTGGCCGCCGCCCCATAAAGGAAGAACAGCACGGCCGCCGCCGCGCGGCGCCGGCGGGCGTCATTCGTCATCGGTGGCGGTCTCCAGGCCGGCGGCGGCCAGGTCCGGCGCCGTTGGCTGCGGCGCCGATTCGTCCGGCGGTATCGGGCCGCCGGCGGCGAACCAGGCGTAGAAGTCGGCTTGCCGCGCCAACGGCAGATCCGGGTCGGCCAACATCGCCGCATCGGCCGGGTCGGCGGTGGCGATCGGCGCCGGGGTTTCCAGATCATCGGCGGGCAGGTCTTCCACCACGACCGGGGCGGCGTCGGTCACGTGCAACACGCCTTCCGGGGCCTGGCTCACCGGCTCGGGCGGCAGTCGCGTGGCGTGACGCTGCGTGGCCCACCAGGCAACGGCCGCGGCAAGCACCAGCAGGATGACCGCCGGCACTGCCCAACGCGGCAGCACGCGCTTCGACCGGACCCGGCGGTCGCGCAGTGGGATGCCGTCGCTAACCGCGGGCGCCGGTGCGGCAGTCACCGCTGCGGTGCGGACGGCCAGCTCGCGCAGTTCGGCCAGGCGCGCCATTCGATCCGGCGCCAGCTCGCGCAACTCGCGCTGGGCGGCTTCGGCCAGGGCTCGCCACGCGTGTGCATCCGGGTGGCCGGCGGCGTCGCGCGGGCAGGCGCGCGCCAAAGCCTGGCGATAGGCGGCCTCGTCCACGCCCAGCGCCTCGGCAGCGACGCTCTCGTCCAGGCCGACCACGATCCGCAACAGCAAGGCCAGGCGGTCTTCGGCTGCCAACGGCGCCAGCGCGCCCAGGCCGTCCGGCCAGTGTGGCGCCCGGCCCGGCTCACGCAGGGCGGGCGTGGCGGCGAGCAATGCCCAGAAGCGGGTCGGCCACACCGCCATCGGCCATTCCCCGGCGCGGGTCTGGAAGGCCCGGAAGGTCGCCGCGAGCGCTCGGCTCGCCAGGTCCGGGTCGCCGCACTGCAGTCTGGCCAGTACGTCGGCGCGGCGCTCGACGCCCTTCAGGAAGGCGGTCAGTGCGGGGGCGGAAGCCGTGAACTCGGTCACAGCCTTGGCAGTCTTGCGGAAAGCGTCATCGCGGCATGATAGCGAGCGACCATCGCTTAGGCGCGCTTGACAGGCAGCGTGGCTTGCGTTCCGCCGAGGCGGCTTCGGAAATCGGTTGTGCACAGCACTAGAAACCAACGCCGCCGTCGGCCACCTCGTCTTGCAATTGGCATATTTCAGGCGTGTTTCACGATCAAGTACATGATTAGAAACGATATTTTGCATGTGGCGATTTTTTGTCCAAGGTGCCCGAGCACCCTGTGAATCCGCCTTCACGGCGTGGAGCAAGGGGGAAACTCACAGGTTTATCCACAGGCGATGTGGATAAGGCCGAATCTCCAATTGCGGCGCTGGTTTACGTGTTGTTTATCTCGGCTGACCACAGCTATACGGGGCAAGTCCCGACACCGGCGGCGCGGCACGCGAGATAGACTGAATGGACATGTCCGCGCTCTCCCCCACCTCGCGCCCCGCCACTCTGCGTGTCGCGCTGCCCGTGCCATTGCCGCAGCTGTTCGACTACCTGGCGCCCGGGGCCAGCGTGCCGGTGCCGGCCGATCTCGGCCGCCGGGTCCGGGTTCCGTTTGGAACCCGAGAATTGGTGGGCGTGGTGGTCGGGCTGGGCGAAACCGAACCCGAGGCGGCACCGCTGCGGGAGATCCACGAGTGGCTGGACGAGATGCCGCTGCTGCACGGCGAGCTGGCGCAGTCACTGCAGTGGCTGGCCCGCTACACCCATGCGCCGCTCGGCGAAGTCCTGGCCACGGCCCTGCCCGGGCCC
>DATCVI010000228.1:0-10210 GCA_036566925.1 Stenotrophomonas sp. | reverse complement strand
TGGCGATGTCGCTGCTGATCGGCTGCGCCACGGCGCTGTCGGTGACCGCGCTGGTGTTCGGCAAGGTGCATCTGCTCACCCTGGTGTTTGGCGCCAGCCTGGTGGGCGTGGCCGAGGACTACGGCATCCACTGGTTCGGCTCGCGCCAGGCCGAACCCGAGGGCAGTCGCTGGCAGCTGTTGCGCCACCTCCTACCCGGCCTGTGGCTGGCGCTGCTCACCAGCGCATTGGCGTATCTGGCCTTGGGCCTGGCGCCGTTCCCCGGGTTGCGGCAGATGGCGTTGTTCTCGGTGGTCGGGCTGGCCGCCGCGTTCCTCACCGTGATCGCCTGGTTCCCGTTCCTCGACAAAGGTGCAGTGCGGCCGACGCGCTTTTCCGACTGGCTCGGCGGCACGCTCGATCGTTGGCCACGCCTCGGCCAGACGCGGCGCGGCGTGTGGTCCGTGCTCGGCGTTGCCGCGCTGGTGCTGATCGGCACCGGCCTGTGGCAGCTGCGTGCCGACGACGATCTGCGCAGCCTGCAATCTTCGCCGCCGGCGTTGATGGCGCAGCAGATCGAAGTCGGCCGCCTGCTCGGCATGCCGAGCCCGGCGCAGTTCTTCCTGGTGCAGGGCGCCGACGCCGAACAGGTATTGCAGCGCGAGCAGGCGCTGGTCACGCGCCTGGATGCGCTCGAAGCGCAGGGCCGCGTCGGCGGCCACCAGGCAATCAGCGACTGGTGGCCTTCGCGCGCGCGCCAGGACGCCGACGCGGCGCTTACCGCGCGCGTCGAAAGCGCGGTGCTGGCGCAAGTGGGCCAAGCCACTGGGGAAACCCTGTCACGGCCCGCCTATGGCCCGACGGTGGGGATCGACGCGTTCCTGCGCGATCCGGTCTCGCTGCCGTTCCGCCACCTCTGGCTGGGCAAGCTCGGCAATGGCCAGGCCTCGGTGGTGATGGTCGACGACCTCTCGCGTGCCGACGGCCTGTCCACCTTGCGCGCCCAAGCCGACGGCCTCGACGGCGTGCGCTGGGTCGACCGCACCGCCGACTTCTCCGAACTCCTCGGCCACTACCGCCGGATGATGGGCGCGCTGCTGCTGGCCGGTGTCGTGCTGGTGTTCGGCGTGTTGGCCTGGCGCTATCGCGGCCAGTCCTGGCGGGTGATTGCGCCGACGCTGCTGGCCGGCCTGCTCACCCTCGCCTTGCTCGGTTGGCTCAACCAACCGCTGCAGCTGTTCAACGTGCTGGCGTTGCTGCTGTTGCTGGGCATGGGCATCGACTACGGCATCTTCCTGCTCGAACACCGCGGCGACCGCAGCGCGTGGCTGTCGGTATGCGTCGGCGCGGCCAGTACCTGGTTGTCGTTCGGCCTGCTGGCCCTGTCCGCGACGCCGGCGTTGCGCGCGTTCGGCCTGACCTTGCTGCTCGGCATCGGCCTGGTCTGGCTGATCACTCCGCTATTCCGCCCCGCGCCGAACCCCGAACTGCTCGCCCATCCCCACTGAGGCTCCCGCATGACCCGTTCTACGGAAAGAACCGACATCCTCATCATCGGCGCCGGCCCGGCCGGCTCCGTTGCTGCCGCGCTGCTGCGCCAGCAAGGGCGGCAGGTGGTGATGATCGAACGCGAGCAGTTCCCGCGCTTTTCCATCGGCGAGAGCCTGCTGCCGCAGAGCATGGAATACATCGAGCAGGCCGGCCTGTTGCAGGACGTGGTCGAGGCCGGCTTCCAATACAAGAATGGCGCGGCGTTCGTGCGTGGCGAGCGCACGACCCAGTTCGACTTCCGCGACAAGTTCTCGCCGGGCTGGGGCACCACCTACCAGGTGCAGCGCGCCGATTTCGACCAGGTGCTGGCCAAGGGCGCGCAGCGCATGGGCACCGACGTGCGGTTCGGCCATGAAGTGCTGGCGATGCGCCCCGGCACCCAGCCCAGCGTGGATGTGCGCGACCCGGACGGCCGCCAATACACCCTCGAGGCGGACTTCGTGCTCGACGCCAGCGGCTTCGGCCGGCTGCTGCCGCGCTTGCTCAAGCTGGAATCGCCCTCCAACTTCCCGGTGCGCGGCGCGATCTTCACCCATGTGCGCGACCACATCGCGCCGGAAGCGGGCTTCGACCGTAACAAGATCCTGATCACCACCCATCCCGAGCATGTGGACGTGTGGTACTGGACGATCCCGTTCTCCAACGGTTGCTGCTCGCTGGGCGTGGTGGCCGAACCTGCGTTCTTCGATCGCTATCCGGGGGACGAGTTGCAGAAGCTCCAGGCCATCGTCGGCGAAGACCCCAACCTGACCCGGCTGCTGGCCAAGGCCGAATGGGCCGTACTGCCGGTGCGCCGCATCACCGGTTATTCGGCCAATGTCAGTTCGCTCTGGGGCGAGGGTTATGCGCTGCTGGGCAATGCCGGCGAGTTCCTCGATCCGGTGTTTTCCTCCGGCGTCACCATCGCCTTCAAGTCGGCGCAGCTCGCCGCCGAATGCCTGGCGCGGCGCTACGCGGGGGCCACCGTGGACTGGGAAAATGAATTCGCCGTACCGCTGCGCGCCGGCGTGAAGACCTTCCGCCGTTTCGTCGAATCCTGGTATGCCGGCGGCTTCCAGCAGATCATCTTCCATCCGCAGCAACAACCGGAGATCCGCCGCATGGTGTGCGCCATCCTCGCCGGCTACGCCTGGGACAAGAACAACGCCTACGTGGCCGATCCCAGCGGCCGCCGCCTGCGCGTACTGGAAGAGCTGTGCGGCGCATGAGTCTTCGCTTCGCCGCCCGTGTGCTGACGTTGGCAACGGTGCTACTGCTGGCGGCCTGCGCCGGCGCGCGCGTGCGCCCGCCGGCCATCGCGCTGCCGCCGCTGCAACTGGCGCCGGCCTCGCTGGGCAAGACCTTGGCCCTGCAGCAGCGCCTGGTTTTCAGCTACGGCACGCATCGCAGCACGATGGATGCGCTGCTCGAAGCCGATGCCAACGAAGTGCGCCTGGCCGTGCAGGCCTTGGGGCAGACCGGCGTCACCCTGCGTTGGGACGGGCACACCCTCGAACAGCAGCGCGCGCCCTGGCTGCCGCCGCAGGTGCGCGGCCAACGCGTGCTCGACGACTTGCAGTTCGCGCTGTGGCCGGCCGCCGCGGTGCGCGCGGCGTTGCCGGCGGACTGGACGCTGGTCGAACAAGGCGACGAACGCCGGCTCGAACACCAGGGCCGTGCCTGGCTGGTGCTGCAGCGGCATGACGACACCCACCAGAACCTGCGCAACCTGGCCGAAGGCTACGCGCTGGATATCGAATCGGCATCGCTGGACCAGAGCCCGCAGTGAAAGACGTCTTCCTCAATGAAATGGGCGTGGTGTGCGCGTTGGGCGGCGAGAGCGACAGCGTCGCCCGTGCCCTGTTCGACCTGCACGCCCCGGCTAACCCTGCTACCGACGCAGTAACACCGGGCCGCGCGCTGGTACTCGGCCGTGTGTTGTCGCCGTTGCCGTCGCTGGACGACTTGCCGGTGGCATTGCGCGGCCGCAACAACGCCTTGCTGCGCCAGGCGTTCGCACAGATTGCGCCTGCCGTGGCCGCGGCGGTCGAGCGCCACGGCGCCGATCGCGTGGCGGTGGTGCTGGGCACCAGCACCTCGGGCATCGGCGAGGCCGAGGATGCACTGCGCCAACGCGCCCTGGGCCAACCGTGGCCGCAAGACTTCCACTATGCGCAGCAGGAGATGGGCACGCCGGCGCGCTTCGTGCGTGAGCTCAGTGGCGCGCGCGGCCCGGCGTGGACCGTGTCCACCGCCTGTTCTTCCAGCGCCAAGGCGATGATGTCGGCGGCGCGGCTGTTGCGCGCGGGCATCGCCGATGTCGTGATCGCCGGTGGCGCCGATTCGCTGTGCCGCTTCACCGTCGAAGGCTTCAGCGCATTGGAGTCGGTCTCGGCGCAGCGCTGCAATCCGTTTTCGCGCAACCGCCAGGGCATCAACATCGGTGAAGGCGCCGCGCTGTTCGTGATGAGCCGGGCGCCCGGCCCGGTGCGGCTTTCGGGCTGGGGCGAGACCTCCGACGCGCATCATCTCTCGGCACCCGATCCGGCCGGCACCGGCGCCATCGAGGCGATGTCGCGGGCGATCGCGCGCGCCGGCCTGCGCCCGGGCGACATCGACTACGTCAACCTGCACGGCACTGCCACGCGCCAGAACGATGCGATGGAGAGCCGCGCGATGCAGGCGGTGTTCGGCGGCCCGGTCGCCGCCAGCGCGACCAAGCCACTTACCGGCCACACCTTGGGCGCGGCCGGCGCGATCGAAGCGGCGCTGTGCTGGCTGACCCTGGCGCGCAATCCCGATGGCTTGTTGCCGCCGCACTGGTGGGACGGCGAGGCCGACCTCGAACTGCCGCCGCTGGCCCTGGTCGCGCCCGGCCAGCGCGCCGCGCGCGTGCCGCAGCACTTGCTCAGCCACTCGTTCGCCTTCGGCGGCAGCAATGCCGTGCTGGCCTTCTCGGCGCAATGACATGACCCTGCTCTACGACATCGAACAAGTCATCCCGCATCGCGGCCAGATGCGCCTGATCGATCGCCTGCTGGCCTGGGACGAAGACAGCGTCGTCACCGAATTGCGCGTGCCGGCCGATGCGGTCTTCGGCGACGCCGCCGGCGTGCCGGCCTGGGTCGGGGTCGAGTACATGGCGCAGACCGTCGCCGCCTGGGCCGGTTGCCGTGCGCGCGGACGCGGCGCCGAACCCTCGATCGGTTTCCTGCTCGGTACCCGCCGCTACCAGGCAGACACCGACCGTTTCCCGGCCGGCGCCGTGCTGCGGGTAGAGGCAAGATGCGAATTGATGGGCGACAATGGCCTGGGGATGTTCGCCTGCCGCATCCTGCAGCAGGAGCGGGTGCTGGCGTCCGCCAATATTTCGGTATTCGAGCCGCCCGACGCGGCGGCTTATCTGGAGAGCAGTGAGCAATGAAGGGGGATTCGACGGTCCTGGTGACCGGGGCCAGCCGTGGCATCGGCAAGGCGATCGCCTTGCGCGTGGCCGAGGCCGGGTATGACGTAGTGGTGCATTGCCGTAGCCGCATCGACGAAGCCGAAGCAGTCGCCGCGCAGATCCGCGCGCTCGGCCGCCAGGCGCGCGTGCTGCAATTCGATGTCGCCGACCGCGCCGCCGCTGCCGCCGCACTGCTCGCCGACGTGGAAGCGCACGGCGCCTACTACGGCGTGGTCTGCAACGCCGGCATCGCGCGCGACAACGCCTTCCCGGCGATGAGCGGCGAAGATTGGGACGCGGTGGTCCACACCAACCTGGACAGCTTCTACAACGTGCTGCACCCACTGATCATGCCGATGGTGCGGCGGCGCAAGCCCGGCCGAATCGTCACTTTGTCCTCGGTGTCCGGCCTGGTCGGCAACCGGGGGCAGACCAACTACAGCGCGGCCAAGGCCGGGATCATCGGTGCCACCAAGGCGCTGGCGCTGGAACTGGCCAGCCGCGCGATCACCGTCAACTGCGTCGCCCCGGGCTTGATCGACACCGAGATGCTGGACGCCGAGGTGGTGGAGCATGCGCTGCCGCTGGTGCCGGCGCGCCGGCTCGGGCGCCCGGAAGAAGTCGCCGCGGCGGTGGTGTTCCTGCTCTCGGAGGACGCCGGCTACATCACCCGGCAAGTGATCTCGGTCAACGGAGGACTGGCGGGATGAGCAGCAACCACAAGCGCGTCGTCGTCACCGGCGCCGGGGCGATCAGCCCGCTCGGGCACGATTGGTCGAGCATCCACCTGCGCCTGCGCGAGTGCCAGAACGCCGTGCGCCACCTGCCTGAGTGGGATGTCTATGAGGGCCTGAACACCCGCCTGGCGGCACCGGCGCTGCCGTTCGAGCTGCCGCCGCACTACAACCGCAAGACCACCCGCAGCATGGGCAGGGTGGCGGTGATGTCGGTGCGCGCCACCGAACTGGCATTGCAGGAGGCCGGGTTGCTCGGCCACCCGGTACTGCGCAGTGGCATGGCGGGGGTGTCGTACGGCTCGTCCTCCGGCGCGCACGACGCTACCGCCGAATTCGGCCGCATGCTCAACGAATTCACCACCGCCGGCATCAGCGCCACCACCTACCTGAAGATGATGAGCCACACCGCGCCGGTGAACATCGGCGTGTTCTTCGGGCTCACCGGCCGCGTCATCACCACTTCCAGCGCCTGTACCTCGGGCAGCCAGGGCGTAGGCTCGGGTTACGAGGCGATCGCCAGCGGCAAGCAGACGGTGATGCTGTGCGGCGGCGCCGAACAGCTGGACGCCACCGCCGCGGCGGTGTTCGACACGTTGTTCGCCACCAGCGTGCGCAACGACGCGCCGGAGACCACGCCGCGGCCGTTCGACGCCGCGCGTGACGGCCTGGTGCTGGGCGAGGGCGCCTGCACCCTGGTGCTGGAGGAGCTCGAACACGCGCAGGCGCGCGGGGCCAGCATCCTCGCCGAGATCGTCGGTTACGGCACCAACAGCGACGGCCAGCACGTCACCCAGCCCAGCGCCGACACCATGGCCCAGGCGATGCGCCTGGCGCTGGCCGATGCCGGCCTGGACGCCGCGCAGATCGGCTACATCAACGCCCACGGCACCGCCACCGACCACGGCGATATCGCCGAATCGCAGGCCACCGCGCAGGTGTTTGGCGGCGGCGTGCCGATCAGCTCGCTGAAGAGCTATGTCGGCCACATGCTCGGCGCCTGTGGCGCGTTCGAAGCCTGGCTCAGCATCGAGATGATGCGCGAGGGCTGGTTTGCGCCGACCGTGAACCTGGAGCAGGTCGACCCGCGTTGCGCTGCCCTGGACTACGTCACCGGCGAAGGCCGCGCGTTGGAAACCGAGTACGTGGCCAGCAACAACTTCGCCTTCGGCGGCATCAACACCTCGTTGATCTTCCGCCGCTGGCCGCATTGACCGTCGTTCATCACCCAAGGAGGAAAACCATGAAACGAATTCTCGCCGCCACCTGCCTGACCCTGCTGTTCGCCGCCCCGCAAGCCTTCGCCCGCGAAACCCGCGTGGAGCAGTCGCTGGCCGAGCTGGTGAATTCACAGGAAGCCAAGGACGCCGGCATCGACGGCAGCGTCAAGTTCTACCTGGCTGGCCAGAGCCATCCGGCGGTCCTGCAGTCGTTCGGCGGCGACTCGTCCAACCGCAAGACCAACGCCTTCAACAAGAGCGATGCCGAGGCTTGCCGCTGGGTCACGCTGTCGGTGCTCAAGGCGTTGCAGGACGGGGCCAAGGTCAAGGGCGCCAACGCCGTCATCGACGTGGTGAGCTTCTACAACGGCAAGGAATTCAGCAGCCCGGACAACTATGAGTGCTACGCCGGCGCGATCATGGCCGGCATGGCGCTGAAGGGCACCTACGCCAAGCTGAAATAAGCCGAGCGCGTGCCCCGAACGGGCCCGCCGCGCAACCTCGCTGGAACTTCCGGCGGTGTTGTCCGGCGGGCCTTTTCCTTTCCCGCTCGTCACCGGGCTCAGCCGATAATGAACGGCCTCAGTTGCCCAGCACGCTGGCGAACCTTTCGCCAGTGCCGTATTTCCGACACAATTCCGGTTGGATTTTTTTCCGCTGGGCGTGGCCCGCACGCATGCAAGCCTACGTCTACAAGAGCCAACGCAAACAGGACACCTACGTTTATCTCGCCACTCGCGATGTGTTCGACGCCGTGCCGCCTGCGCTCCTCGCGCAGCTGGCGCCGTTGGCCTTTGTGGTCGAGGTGGCCTTGACCGCCGAGCGCAAGCTGGCGCTGGCCGACGCGGCGCAGGTGCGCCAGGCGCTGGCCGAGCGCGGTTTCTATTTGCAGATGCCGCCGAGCCTGCCGGGGACGGAGCGCGCCAGTGGCTGAAGCACTGCCACGCGCGCGCCTGGTGCCTGCGGCCCTTGCGGCCGGCGTGCTGCTGACCTTGCTGGGCGGTTTCGGCGGTGTGCTGGCGGCCGTGGCCCTCTGCCTGGCGCAACCGGCGTTCGCCCTGGGCGTGTCGTGGGCTCGCAGCACCCGCCCGCTCCCCGCCCACTGGCGGGCACCGGGCCAGGGCACCTTGCCCTTGGTCGGCTTGTGGGCCGCCGGTGGTGCGTTGCTCGCCTTGCTGGTGGCCTGGCCGCTCACCGCCCTGCGCGACAGCGGCAGCCTGGCCGCGGCCCTGGCGCTCAGCATTGCCGTCGCCGCCAGCCTGCTCGGGTTGTGGCGCACCTGGCCGTTGTGGCACGAGCTGGAAAAGGAAGGTGGCGACCTGCGCCGCGCCTGGCAGCACCTGGGCGGCCGCGAGTTGCACGCCTGGCAGGGCCTGGCGGTGGCTGGCACCGTGTTGCTGGTTTGCGCGTTCGGCCTGGTGCTGGCCTGGCCGGGGTTGCTGTCGGCACGCGCGCATTGGCTGGGGGCGGCGCTGGCGGCAGTGGCCGCGCCGCTGTTGCACCTGCTGTTGCAGCGGATGCCAGGCGCAGGCGCGGTGCAAGTCGCGCCGCAGGCAAGCGAGCTGCTCGCCGCCACCTTGGAAACCGCGCCGCTGGAATCCCTGCCGCGCCACGAGTGGGTGCCGGCCTTGTATGACGCGGCGCGCGGAGGCCGAGTGGACCGCGCCCTGCAACTGCTTGAGGCCGGTGCCGACCCGCATGCGCTGCCGGATGAATCCTGGCGCGACCAGCGCACCTTGCCCGCCCTGGCCGCGGTGCTGCCCGACCTGCGCTTGCTGCGCGAGTTGATCGTGCGGCGGGTCGACCTCAACCAGTCCTTCCGCGGCATGACCCCGCTGCTGGCCGCCACCCGCGACAGCTGGCACGGCCGCCCAGATGCGGTGATGACGCTGCTGGCCAACGGCGCCGATCCGCGCGTGACCGATGCCGAGGGCAACACGCCCTTGCACCACGCCGTGCGCAGCTCCGACCCTGGCGTGGCCGCACTGCTGCGCGATGCTGCCGCCGAGATCGATGCGCTGAACAACGATGGCCTGTCGCCGCTGGCGATGGCCTGCCAGGCCGGCAACTGGCGCCTGGCGCGCTTCCTGCTCGAGCGCGGCGCCAAGCCCGAGCCGGCCGAGGGCCGCCCGGTGTTGTTGGCCGCAGCCGGCACCGAAGAAGACGACACCGCCGGCGTGCAGCTGCTGCTCAAGCACAAGGCGCGCGTGGATGCGCGCGATCGCCAGCGCCGCAGCGCCCTGCACGAAGCCGCCCAGGCCGGACACGCCGAGATCGTCGACGTGCTGCTGGGCGCCGGTGCCAACCTGGACGCGCGCGACCTGCTCGGCCGCACCCCGTTCCTGGAGGCGGCGCGCTACGCCCGCGTCGGTGTCCTCGAACAACTGCTCGCGCGCAAGGCCGACTTCACTGCCGTCGACAGTGACGGCCGCAACGCCGTCCTGCTGGCCACCGGCGCCGACCATGCCTCGGCCGCGCTGCTGCAACGCCTGCTCGACCTCGGCCTGCCGCCGGACCAGCCCGACCATGCCGGACGCCGCGCCGTCGATATCGCCGCCGAAGCCGGCCGCTGGAGCATCGTCGCGCTACTGGACCCGGACTACCCGCTGCCGTCGGCCGTCACCGACACCCGCGCCGACAACGAGGCCGACGCCTCCGCGCCGCCGCCGGTGCTCGACCGCCCGCCGTTGGTGCTGCTGCGCGAGGGCCTGCAATTCGGCCGCGCCGATGGCCTGGCCGCCTTGGCCCGGCTGTGCGCGCCGCGCGAGCTCGGCGAGTTGTTGCACGATCCGCACCTGGCCTTGAACCCGGACGCGGTCGACTGGTTGCTGCGCCACGGCGCCGACCCGGAAGTGCGCGACGCCTGCGGCGATGTCCCGCTGTTTGCGTTGTTGTCGCGGGGCGTCGATGCCCTGGCGACCCTGCACGTCCTGCTGCGCCATGGCGTGTCGCCCGCCGGTGCCGGCGGCCTGACCCGTTTCCTCAGCGCCTGCGTCCAGCACGACAGCAGCTCGCGCGGGCAGGAGCAGTTCGCACTCGAACTGCTCGAACGCGGCGCCGATCCGTTCGCCCATCCCGGCGCGGGCGATCCGCCGTTGTCGTTGGCGGTACGCCTGGGGTGGCTGCGCCTGCAGCAAGCCTTGCTCGAACGCGGCGTGGACCGCGAAGCCCGCGACAGTCACGGCATGACCGCCTTGCACCTGGCCACCGCGCTGGGTCGCGAGGCCTCGCTGAAGTTGCTGGTGATGCAGGGCGCCTCGCCCGATGCGCGCGCCGCCGATGGCCAGACGCCGCTGGGCGTG
>DATCVI010000227.1:0-3374 GCA_036566925.1 Stenotrophomonas sp. | reverse complement strand
GGTTTCTCCAGGCGTTGCACTTGGGTGCACGGATCGCTGTAGAGCAGACCATCCCGGGTGGTCGGGCGCGACGGATGAATTACCGGTTTTTGGTTGAGTAAAACTACTGCTCTGGGGAGCGGACTCTTTACTTTCCCGTGCGGCGTTTGGGGTCGGGCCCTTGCCCCGGGGGACGCCAAGAACTGCATCCATGCGGGGCTCGTTTGGGCGACGTCCTGTCGCCCAACGCCCCCGGGGCAAGGGCCCGACCCCAAACGCCCGATAGAAGGTCGCGTTTGTGTGGGGACACGCCCTCATCCGCCGCTGTCGCGACACCTTCTCCCACCAGTGGGAGAAGGACGGCATGCGGTTTTGCGACTGCAATTAATCGCCGACAGCCGCTGCTGTCCTTCTCCCGTTGCGGGAGAAGGTGGCCCGACAGGGCCGGATGAGGGAGCTTTTTCTCTCCCCCAAAACCAGGCTGATCTATCGGGTGGTCGGGGGCGGACCCTGTTCGGGACAATTGGCGACATGGATGTCGCCAATTAGCCCCCAGGGATGGGTTCACGGCGTGTCCCGAACAGGGTCTGCCCCCGGCCACCGCCGATAAAAACAAAACAACAAAACAAGCAGGCCTAGCGAAAACGCCGATCCAAGAACAAACCAATCAACCCACCCCCCACCACAGGCACCAGCGAATAGATCGGAATCATCAACAAACCCAGCCCCGCCTGCGCATCCGAGCGCAAGTTGATACTCCCGTACGTCCAGGCCAAGTAACCGAAGCCGACCAACACCGGCACCCACAGCGAAGCAGCACGCCGATACGCCAAGCTCCACAACAGCAAACCGCCCCAAACCACCGCACTACAGCCGGCCATGAACAAGAAGGCGCCCCACCCCCCGTAGGTAACCTGCCCCAACCACTCGCGCCCGCCCGGCAGGCGCGACAGATAAGGCAGTACCAAGCCGAACAGTACGATCGCAATGCGCGCGCGATTCATCGCCATGGCAGCCCCTTGCTGAGAAGCTGCCGATGCTACTTCAGCGCGCGCACCCTGAGTGGCCCGCACCACTCACGGCCGCAACAACACCTTGATCGCCCGCCGCTCGTCCATCGCGCGATAACCCTCGGCGACATCGGCCATCGGCAGTTCGAGGTCGAACACCTTGCCCGGGTTGATCTTGCGCTGCAGGACCAGGTCCATCAGGTGCGGCAGGAAGCGCCGCACCGGCGCCGGGCCGCCGAGCATGCCGGTCTGCGAGAAGAACAGCGATTGGCCCTCCAACTGCACGCCGTGCGGCACGCCGACGTAGCCAATCATGCCGCCCGGACGCGTCGCGCTGATGGCCTGTTGCATCGATTCGCCCGTGCCCACGCATTCGAGCACCGAATCGGCGCCTACGCCACGCGTCAGTTCCTTGATCCTGGCCACGCCGGCTTCGCCGCGCTCGGAGATGATGTCGGTGGCGCCGTATTCGAGCGCGAGCGCCTGGCGGGTCTTGTGCCGGCTCATCGCGATGATGCGCTCGGCGCCCATCTGCTTGGCCGCCAGCACGCCCATCAAACCCACCGCGCCGTCGCCCACGACGACCACGGTGGCGCCCGGCCTGACGCGTGCCGCGTCGGCCGCGTACCAGCCGGTACCGAGTACGTCGGAAGTCGCCAGCAGGCTGGGGATCAAGTCGTCCGGCGGCATCTCGGCGGTGGCGACCAGGGTGCCATCGGCCAGCGGCACCCGCGCCAACGGCGCTTGCGCGCCGCTCATGAATTCGCGCTGCTCGCAGGAGGACTGGAAACCGTACTGGCAATGCGGGCAGGTGTTGTCGGACAGGCAGAACGAGCCGACTACGAACTGGCCCGGCTTGACCGTTTTCACTGCGCTGCCCACTTCCAACACCACGCCGCAGTATTCGTGCCCCATCGCCATCGGCTCGCCGACTGCGTTCAAGCCGCGATACGGCCACAGGTCCGAGCCACAGATACAACTGGCCGACAGCCGGATGATCGCGTCGGTCGGCTCAAGGATTTCCGGTTCCGGCCGCGCTTCGAAGCGCACATCGCCCGGGCCGTGCAACAGGGTTCCTAACATGGTGGGTTCCTCCTGGTTCGAACAGGAGGATGCTAGCCGCAGGGTTCGCGCAGAGTGAGGCCCTCAGCCTGGATGCCGTGATGAAACGGCCTCATCAATCGTTGCTGCGCGGCGCGGGTCGGCGCCAGCCGGGGGTGCGCTCGCCGACGGTTGGCAATGTTCGCAGGGCATCGTGACCTGGCAGCCGACCTGCTCGTCGATGATGACGACTTCGCCCTTGCCGCCGCAGATCACGCAGACCGGCGGTGAGGACGGCGGCGGCGTTGCCGCGCTCACGGCCTGTCGCCAGGCGGCCGCCCGGCGCGGCCGCGAAAACGCCACGCCAGGCCCAACGCCAGCACCGCCGCGCCCATCAGGATCGGCAGGCCGTGGGAAAGCAGATAGCGCAAGACCATGGGGCTGACCTCCAGGATTCACCAAACCCGCACATCCGCCCCTGCGCCTGCTACTTCGCCTTGCCCTGGTTGGCCACCGCTTCCGCCGCGCGCTTGGCCGCTTCCGGGTCGCCCAGGTAACGATAGGTCTGCACGGCGAGTTGTTCGTCGAGTTCGAACAGCAGCGGGATGCCGGTGGGGATGTTGAGTTCGAGGATCTCCTCGTTCGACACGCCGTTGAGGTACTTGTAAAGCGCGCGCAGCGAGTTGCCGTGCGCGGTCACCAGTACCGTCTTGCCTTCCTTGAGCTGCGGGGCGATGGCGTCGAACCAGTACGGCAACACCCGCACCAGCGTGGTGGCCAGCGATTCGGTGCCCGGCAACGCATTGCGGTCGAGCCCGGCGTAGCGGCGGTCGTGCGCCGGGTGGCCCGGGTCTTCCAGCTCCATCGGCGGCGGCGGGATGTCGTACGAGCGGCGCCAGATCTTGACCTGCTCCTCGCCGTGCTTGGCCGCGGTCTCGGCCTTGTCCAGGCCCTGCAGGCCGCCGTAGTGGCGCTCGTTGAGGCGCCAGCTCTTGTAGACCGGCAGCCAGTCCTGGTCGAGCTCCTTCAAGGCGCCCTGCAAGGTGTGGATGGCGCGCTTGAGCACCGAGGTGTGGGCGACATCGAACTGCAGCCCCTCGTCCTTCATCAGCTTGCCGGCGGCGGCAGCCTCGCTGCGCCCCTGTTCGGTGAGGTCCACGTCCACCCAACCGGTGAAACGGTTGTCCAGGTTCCATTGGCTCTGGCCATGGCGCAGCAATACGAGTTTGCGGGTCACTACGGGTTCTCCGGCGGCAGGGGATTGACGGGTTGATTGTAGCGGCGGGCTCGCAGGTGCGACACGATCCATGCCAGCAGTGGGTCTGCCGCTGTCATCGGCGCCAT
>DATCVI010000226.1:0-13526 GCA_036566925.1 Stenotrophomonas sp. | reverse complement strand
GATGCTGCCTGGCGGGCTGACGCGGTTCGTGATCGTGGAAGTGGGGTACGAGTAGCCGGGCTGCGGCCCGGTGGTCTGCGGTCGGGGCTGATGGCCCGACGAGCGGAGCCTACCTGCCCGATCCTCACACCATCGCCAACGCGAGCGGCTTGCGCGCGGTCTCCAGCGCATCGCCAAACAGGTCGTGCTCGTCGCTTTCGGTGATCTGCACCTGCACTAGGTCGCCCGGACGCAGCCCCGCTTCAAGGCCGTTCTGGATATGCACCAGGCCGTCGATCTCAGGCGCGTCGGCACGCGAACGCGCCACCGCGATACCGTCTTCGAGCATGTCCACCAGGCATTCCTGCACCGTGCCGACCTTCGCTTCGAGGCGCGCGGCCGAGATCGCCGCCTGCCGCTCCATGAAACGCGCCAGGCGCTCCTGCTTGACCGCCTCGGGGACCGGGTCGGGCAGCGCGTTGGCGCTGGCGCCTTCCACCGGCGAATAGGCGAACGCGCCGACGCGGTCGAGCTGGGCCTGGTCGAGGAAGTCCAGCAACGCCTCGAACTCGGCCTCGGTTTCGCCGGGGAAGCCCACGATAAAAGTCGAGCGCAAGGTGATGTCCGGGCAGATCTCGCGCCAGCGCAGCACGCGCTCCAAAGTCTTGTCGACCGCGCCCGGCCGCTTCATCAGCTTGAGGATGCGCGGACTGGCATGCTGGAACGGGATATCCAGGTACGGCAGGATCTTGCCCTCGGCCATCAGCGGCACGACATCGTCGACGTGCGGATACGGGTAGACGTAGTGCAACCGCGTCCACACACCGAGCTCGGACAGGCCTTCGCACAACGCTTTCATGCGGGTCTGGTACTGGCGCCCCTGCCAGGTCTTCTCGGCGTACTTCAGGTCCACGCCATAGGCCGAAGTGTCCTGCGACACCACCAGCAATTCCTTGACGCCGCCGCGCACCAGGCGCTCGGCCTCGCGAAGCACCTCGTCCACCGGGCGCGACACCAGGTCACCGCGCATCGAGGGAATGATGCAGAAGCTGCAACGGTGGTTGCAGCCCTCGGAAATCTTCAGGTAGGCGTAGTGCCGCGGCGTCAGCTTGATGCCGATATCTTCGCTTTCGCCGAAGCCAAGGCTTCGGCGCGGAACAAGATCCACGAACGGGTTGTGCCGCGGCGGCAACGCTGCATGCACCGCTTCCATCACGGTGGTGTAGTCCTGCGGCCCGGAAACCGAAAGCACGTCCGGATAGTGTTCGCGGATCAGCTCCGATTTCTTGCCCAGGCAACCGGTGACGATGACCTTGCCGTTCTCGTTCATCGCCTCGCCGATGGCGTCCAGCGATTCGGTCACGGCCGAGTCGATGAAGCCGCAGGTGTTGACCACCACCACATCGGCGGCGTCGTAGCTGGGGACGATGTCGTAGCCCTCGACCCGGAGCTGGGTGAGGATGCGTTCGGAATCGACGAGGGCTTTCGGACAGCCAAGGCTGACGAAGCCGACTTTGGGGTTCGACTGGGACATGAGTAAGAGTCTGGGGGCCTGGGGAGGAACGGCCTGGGGCCTGAGCGGCGCGATTATAGCCGGCCGCGCCGGCACCCCCTGAATGCCGGCCGCGCGGGCCGCCACATACCATCACCCCGCCCCGCCAGAGGGCCTTTCATAATGGCCCCCCTATTCCACAGAGGACACCCGCATGGGCCACTGGACCACGCTCGACACTCCCCACGGCCAGGTCGCCGCCTGGCACGCGCAACCCGTCGGCCAGGCGCGCGGCGGCCTGGTGGTGATCCAGGAGATCTACGGGGTCAACGAACATATGCGCCAGGTCGGCGATGACTTCGCCGCTGCCGGCTATGAAGTGCTGGTGCCGGCGTTCTTCGACCTGGTCGAGAAGGACGCGCAGCTCGAATACGACGCCACCGGCACCGAGCGCGGCAGGCAGATGATCACCGCCCTGGGCATGGACAAGGCCGTGGACGTGGTCCAGGCCGCGGCGACGCTGCTGGCACCGGCCGGCAGGGTCGGCACGGTGGGCTACTGCTGGGGCGGCACCGTGGCCCTGCTGGCGGCGGTTCGGCTCGGGCTGCCTTCGGTGAGCTACTACGGCGCCCGCAATACCCAGTACCTGGACCAGACGCCGAAGGCCCCGGTGATCTTCCACTTCGGCGAACAGGACAGCAGCATCCCGCCAGAAGCCGTGCAGCAGCACCGCGAAAAACTGCCGCAGATGCCGGTCTACACCTACCCGGCCGGGCACGCGTTCAACCGCGACGTGGGTCCGCACTGGGCGCCGGAAAGCGCACGCCTGGCACGCGAGCGCACCCTGGCTTTCCTCGCGGACAACCTGTGAGCGACTTCGAACTCGACCCGCGCCTGGCGGCCGACAGCGCGTTCGTCGCCGACGGCCCGCTGTCGCAAGTGCGGCTGATGGACGACCAGCGCTTTCCCTGGCTGGTGCTGGTGCCGCGGGTGGCGGCCGCCAGCGAATGGATCGACCTCGACGGCGCCCAGCAACGGCTGCTGTTGGCCGAGATCAACCAGGTTTCGCGGCTACTGCAGCAGGAACCGGGCGTCGGCAAGCTCAACATCGGCGCGCTCGGCAACATCGTCCGCCAGTTGCACATCCACCTGGTGGCGCGACACGAAGGCGACCCCGCCTGGCCGGGGCCGGTCTGGGGCAGCGGCCCGGCCCAGCGCTTCGACGCCGAAGCACTTCGGCAGCGTGCCGAAGCATGGGCGCAACGGCTACGATAGGCGCCCGCTCAACCGCCCAGAACCCGACCGCATGAAATCCCACGTCATCGCCGCGCTGATCCTGATCCTCGTCGGCTTGCTGTTCCTGGCCAACAACCTCGGCTGGACCAACCTGAGCATCGGCCGGCTGATCAGCACCTGGTGGCCGGCGATCCTGGTGGCGGTCGGCGTGGGAATGCTGTTCGGGCGCGGCAAGTAACCGCTCGCGCCAGAGAAAAAAAACGGCGCCCTCGGGCGCCGTTTTTGCTTGAACGGCTCGCTCAGGTCCTGGGCAAGGTCACCCCAACCTGACCCTGATACTTGCCACCGCGATCGCGGTAGCTGGTCTCGCAGACTTCATCGGACTGGAAGAACAGCATCTGCGCCACGCCCTCGTTGGCGTAGATGCGCGCCGGCAGCGGCGTGGTGTTGCTGAATTCCAGGGTCACGTGGCCTTCCCACTCCGGCTCCAGCGGGGTGACATTGACGATGATGCCGCAACGCGCATAGGTGCTCTTGCCCAGGCACACCACCAGGGTGTCGCGCGGGATGCGGAAATACTCGACCGTGCGCGCCAGCGCGAAGCTGTTCGGCGGGATGATGCAAACGTCCGATTCGATGTCGACGAAACTGCCGCTGTCGAAATGCTTGGGGTCGACGATGGTCGAGTTGATGTTGGTAAAGACCTTGAACTCGCGCGAGCACCGCACGTCGTAGCCGTAGCTGGACGTACCGAAGCTGACGATGCGCTGGCCCTGGGCGTCCTGCTTGACCTGGCCCGGCTCGAATGGCTCGATCATGCCGTGCTGCTCGGCCATTTGCCTGATCCAGCGGTCGCTCTTGATGCTCATTCGGTCTTCCTGTGGTGGAGGGGCGGCGCGCGCCGCCCGCAGATTCTAGTCATTGCCGCCGCGGCCGTCGCGGCGGCGAGTGCCGCTCAACCGAACGAGGTGGCGATCGGAATTGCCGCGCGCGGGCGCTTGGCCAGCTCCTCGGCCAGGCGCGTGGCCGCCGCCAGGTAGGCCTGCGCCGCCGCCGACTCGGGCGCGGCGGCCACGATCGGCGTGCCGGCATCGCCCTGTTCGCGGATCGCGATTTCCAGCGGCAGCGAACCCAGCAACGGCACCCCGTACTGCGCCGCCATGCGTTGGCCGCCGCCCTCGCCGAACAGGTGCTCGGTGTGGCCGCAGTTGGAACAGGTGTGCACGGCCATGTTCTCGACGATGCCGAGCACCGGCACCTCGACCTTCTCGAACATCTTCAAGGCCTTGCGCGCGTCGAGCGTGGCGATCTCCTGCGGCGTGGTGACGATGACCGCCCCCGCCACCGGGATCTTCTGCGACAAGGTCAGCTGGATGTCGCCGGTGCCAGGCGGCAGGTCGACCAACAGGTAGTCCAGGTCACCCCAGAGGGTGTCGGTGAACAACTGGGTCAGTGCCGAAGTCGCCATCGGGCCGCGCCAGATCATCGGGGTATCGGTATCGATCAGCAGGCCGATCGACATGGCCTCCACGCCGAAGGCACGCAGCGGCTCGATCGACTTGTTGTCGGGACTATCGGGCTTACCGCTTAGCCCGAGCATGGCCGGCACGCTGGGACCATAGATGTCGGCGTCGAGCACGCCGACCCGCGCGCCCTGCCGTTGCAGGGCCAGGGCCAGATTGACCGCGGTGGTGGATTTACCCACCCCGCCCTTGCCGGATGCGATGGCGATCACATTGCGGACGCGGGCGTGGGGGGACAGGCCGCCCTGGGGGCGATGGGCTGGGATCTTCATTTACGTATTGTCGGCGAGGACCCGGGGCCCGAGGCAAGGCGCGGCGATAGTTGGCCGATGAAACGTTTTCTCATAAGTATTTTGTGATTTTCGTCTCACTTTCTTGCTAATTTTTCGTTCACTTTTGCATGAATCGCGTGTTAACGTCGGGTCAGGGGTGATACCTGTCGTCACGTTCTAGACATCTTTGTCTGGGCGCGGGCACACGTCGCTCCGACCGACTTAGTCATGCAAAGGGGATTGCCCAGATGTCGTCCAGTAAAGCCTCCCGTCTCAAGCGGCACCGCCTCACGGCCGCCGTGTTTGCCGCTATCGTTCTGCCGGCCGCCGGCACCGCGCTGGCCCAGGATCAGCCCAAGGAACTCGACCGCGTCACCGTGACCGGTTCGCTGATCCCGCAGACCGAAATCGAGACCGCCACTCCGGTGATGGTCATCAGCGCCGAGGACATCCACTCGCGCGGCTTCACCTCAGTGGCCGACGTGCTGCAGAAGAGCTCCTTTGCCACAGGTGGCGTGCAGGGCCAGCAGTCCTCGGCCTCGTTCACCCAGGGCGCCAAGACCGTCAGCCTGTTCGGCCTGCCGCCGGGATACGTGAAGTACCTGATCGACGGCCGTCCGATGTCGAGCTATCCGGCGCTGTACAACGGCAGCGATACGTTCAACAACATCAGCGGCATCCCGATCGACCTGGTCGATCGCATCGAAATCCTGCCCGGCGGCCAGTCCTCGCTGTACGGCTCGGACGCCATCGCCGGCGTGATCAACGTCATCCTGAAGAAGAAGCTCGACGGCGCGGTGATCGACATCCGCGGCGGCGGCACTGCGGAAGGCGGCGGCAACAGCTTCCGCGTCAGCATCGCCGACGGCTGGACCTCGGCCGACGGCCGCCTCAACCTGCTCGGCGGCG
Organism: Stenotrophomonas sp.; assembly: GCA_036566925.1. Classification (GTDB taxonomy): domain Bacteria; phylum Pseudomonadota; class Gammaproteobacteria; order Xanthomonadales; family Xanthomonadaceae; genus Stenotrophomonas_A. Next base: position 8,115 of record DATCVI010000226.1, on the reverse strand, counting down.
TGCAGTACGAAGAGAAGAGCCCGATCTGGGCCTACGACCGCGACCTTACCAAGCAGTACAACCGCAACGGCACCACGCCGCAGCTGTCGGGCCGCGACATCCTCATCAACAGCCCGTTCACCCGCTACAACTTCCTCGACCCGGCCGACTGCGCCAACGTCAGCGGCCTGTTCGGCGGCACCACCGAACTTCAGACCCGCCCGGGCTTCGGCCAATACTGCGGCTCGGTGTACACCCCCGGCTATCGCACGCTGGACAACGGCAGCGAGTCGACCCAGGTCTACGCGCACGCCACCTTCGACGTCAGCGACAACGTCCAGCTCTACGGCGATGTGCTGTACAGCCATGAGAAGGTCGATTACCACATCGGCTCCAGCTACACCTGGTGGGGCACCAGCGCCGACTTCGGCTATTTCTACGACCCCAACCTGGATGACCTGCTGAACCTGCAGAAGGCCTTCGCGCCCGAGGAAATGGGTCCGCGCGGTTTCAAGGACACCATGAACCACGACATCAGCGATTCGCTGCGTGTCACCTTCGGTGCCAAGGGTACGATCGGCTCCTCCAACTGGGACTACGACGTTGGCGGCACCTACACCGAGTACAAGCTGAAGGAACGCAGCTTTGCGCGCTGGGCCGGACCGATGGACCAGTACTTCATCGATCACGTGCTCGGCCCGCAGCAGGGCGTGGACCCGTATTACGACACCTATCCGGTGTTCACGCCGAACTACGCCGCGTTCTACCAGCCGATCTCGCCGGAAGACTTCGCCGCGATGACCGGCTACACCACCTCGCACAGCAAGACGTCCGACAGCATGCTGCGCTTCCAGGTGACCAACGCCACCCTGTTCACCATGCCCGGTGGTGATGCCGGCCTGGCCGTGGTGGCCGAACTGGGCAAGCAGAAGTGGGAATACAACCCGGCACCTGAGCTGCTCGACGGCAGCGTTTGGGGTACTACCTCGGTGGCCGGTGGCGGCGATCGTGATCGCTACGCGGTGACCTCGGAACTGCGCCTGCCGGTGCTGACCCCGTTGACCGTGACCTTGTCGGGTCGCTATGACGCCTTCGACGCGGCCGGCCGCACCATCGACAAGCCGACCTACAGCGTGGGCCTGGAATACCGTCCGATCGAGTCGCTGATGTTCCGCGGCAAGTACGGCACTGCGTTCCGCGCACCGACCTTGTCCGACCTGTTCCAGGGCGAGAGCGGCTACTACTCGACCGTGGTCGACTATACCCAGTGCGCGCAGTTGGGCTTTGCCCCGGACGCCGTGGACGACTGCCCGTCGTCGGCCAGCGAGCGCCAGTTCTTCGGTACCCAGTCCGGCAACGTCGACCTCAAGCCGATCAATGCCGATGTCTGGAGCGCGGGCTTCGTGTGGTCGCCGGTCGACCGCATGGCGCTGACCGTTGACTACTTCAACTGGGACATCGACGACGAAGTCACCCAGCAGAGCGCCAACGGCCTGACCCTGCAGGAACTCTCCTGCTACGCGGGTGTCGACGACATCAACTCGCCGCTGTGCCAGCAGACGCTGTCGCAGATCACCCGCAACACCCAGGGCAACATCACCGACATCTACACGCCCAAGATCAACGTCTCGAACCAGAAGCTGGAAGCCATCACCGCTTCGTTCAACTACGGCTACGACTTCGGTGCCTGGGGCGACCTGAGCCTGCGCACGAGCTTCACCGAGAACCTGCACCACACCTACCAGCAGTACGCCGAAGATGACGTCGTCGACCTGCTGACCAACCCGTACTGGAGCAGCGACCCGAAGCGCAAGGCCGACGGCTCGCTGACCTGGACGCTGGGCAAGTTCTCGGCCACCTGGTACGTGAACTGGTTCTCCGAGACGCCGAACTACGCTGCGCGCAACAACCCGTCCGGGTATGAAGCGACCAACGCACGCAAGCTCGGCTCCTGGGCCAGCAACAACGCCAGCGTGAGCTACGAGCTGTTCGACGGCATGCAGGTCTCGTTCCTGGTCAACAATGTGTTCAACCGCATGCCTCCGTACGACTTCTCGTACCTGGGCAGCTCGGGCGCACCGTACAACGAGTACAACTGGGACTTGAACGGCCGCACGTACTACCTGGAAATGCGTTACGCCTTCGGCCACTAAGCCCCAGGCATAGCGCTTGAAATAGCAAGGCCCCCTTCCGCAACGAAGGGGGCCTTTGCTTTTGCGGGCTTCCGAAGATTGGATGCCGGACTCAGCCCGGCATCGGCACACCCAATAGCTCGGCCAGCGGCGCCATGTCTCTACCGTAGCGATGCCAGCGTCCCACATAGGCGTTGGTCAGTGGTTCGCGCACCTGCACCAGGCTAGCAGTGGCCACCGGCGCCTCGTTGCGCTCGAACGCCAGGCACGCGTCCTCCCACGGCAAGCCGCAGAAATCGAGGATGCGTTGTGTCGTCGCCAGTTGCTCGGTCACCAGGTCTTCGTACCGCACTTCCAGGAACCGCTCGGGGTACAGCGCGCGCCAGTGCGCCATCAGCCGGTCGAATAGCAAGTAGTAGCGACCGATGTCGAGCAAGTCGAACGAGTAGTCGTAGTACGGCGAGCTCAGCGCGAACAGCTGGCGAAAATTGCCCAGGCAGGTATCCATGGGATCGCGTCGCAGGCACAGGATTCTTGCCTTGGGCAAGGCGCGCGCGATATGCCCGACATAGAGGAAATTGTGCGGCAGCTTGTCGACGAAGCGCGGCGTATGCCCGGTTCCCGGCCGCGTGGATTCGACGTAGTCGCGCCCCACCCGTTGCCAGTCGACGCCTTGCAGCTGGGTCAACGTGGGGATATCGATAATGGTCGGCGTCTGCGTGCCGACCACGCGTTTGAGCGCCACCGAGAAGTTCTGCAGCTCACCGGCCGAATGCACGTGCGAATGGCTGGAAAGGATGCGATCCACCAGGGTCGTGCCCGAGCGCGGCATGCCGACCACGAAGATCGGCTCTTCGCTGTCATGGCCGGGCGTGCCTTGAGGAGCCGATCCGTCGAACGCTTGCTCGATGGCCGCGAACAACGCGCGGTCACTCGATCCATCGTAGCCGCGTGCGCGCTTCTGCACACCCTTGCCGCGAGTGTAGTGAGAGAAGGCGTTGTGGTATTGGCCGAGGTCCTCGCATTCCTTGGCCATCGCCAGGTTGACGTAGAGCTCGGCATCGGCGATGCCGGCGCCGTCTTCCAGCGCCTGCTCAAACTGGGCCAGGTCGTTATCCTCGACGCTGCGCTTGCGCAGTTGCGCCAGCGAGGTATAAGCGCGCCAATGCCGCGGATCGTCCACCAGCGTCTGCCGGTATTCGCGTTCGGCGTCCTCGATGCGGCCGAAGAACAGCAGGCAGGTGGCCAGGTTGTAGCGGAAGCTGGCCTGGCGCGGCGCCAACGCCACGGCTTTTTCATAGGCGGCCAGCGCCTTGGCGTGTTCGTTGGCGCGGGTATAGACGACACCGAGCGTATCCAGGGTTAACGCGTCCTCTACCCCCAGCGCCATGGCCTTGTCGGCGAACCCCTGGGCCTGGCGGTTCAATCGCGCCTGGGTCAACACCCGTGCCATCTGCGTGGCGTAGTCGGCACGCAGCGGGTTGAGCTCGGTGGCGCGATGCAGGTGCGAGAGCGCCGGCCGCAACTGCTGCATTTCGAACGCGGCGACGCCGGCAATGAAGTGCACGCCGGGGTGCTCGCCTTCGCGCAACAGCTGTTGCGCAAGCCGCCAGGCTTCAGGCCATTGCCGCTGATTGAGCGCTGCAACCGCCTGCCCGTATTTTTCGACCTGTGCATTCATTGAACTGCGATCCCCTGCTGCGTTTGCGACATCGAGTGACTGATTATGCCCAAGCGGCCGAGGTGCGTGGCGTTCCGCCATCTGCGGCATCGGGCGAATAATCCAATTCCAACTCAAGGAGGAGCGCCGAATCATTCACGTGTCCCCAGCACTTGCCAGGCGCCAATCGAAAAGGAGCGCCTGATGAAGCCCTGGATCCCGCTGGCCGTGTTATCCGTTGCCACCTGCCTCGCCGCGCCTACCGCGCGCGCCAACCACATCTGTCGCGATGTCAGCGTCGAGGTGCCGGGCGACATTCGCAAAGAGGTGTATTGCATGCGTCGCCCCCTGGGCACAGCGCCTCCCATCGGTCGACCGGAACCGGGTCCCGGCCCTGGCGGCGGAAACGGTATCGCGCCGCCGCCCACCGGCTCGCCCAATCCTTTCGACAACAACGGCGACGGCAAGCTCGACTGCTGGAAGGATGTAGTTGGCCCCGCCACGCCCGGTGCGGGTGGCCGTGGCTCGAAGACGCGCATTTCTTCGCCGTATGGACCTTCGAAGTGGCGGCAAGGTAAGTGGCACTACGGCGTTGACCTGGTGTCGGACACCGGGAACTTCGGCCTGGGGCAACCGGTTCGGTCGATTTCCGATGGCGTTGTTCTGGCGGCTGGAACAACGTCAAGCAATGGCAACTTTGTTTCCATCAAGCATGCAGACGGCCAGGTGTCGAAGTATCTGCACCTCAAGAACCTGTTGACCATACAGAATTCGGTGATCCGTGCAGGCGACACCATCGGCACGATGAATTGCACCGGATTGTGTGGCCAAGGCGACCGCTTGAACCACGTCAGGTCCACCCACGCCCACATCGAACTTCTCACGTCCTTGCAAGCTGGGCGGAACCGCAAGGAAAGGCTCGACCCGATCGCCCTGATGAGGAACTGCAAATGAAGCGCAAGCCAATTTCCCGCTTAGCGCTCGTCATGATGGCCGCGACCTTCAATGCGTTCGCGGGTCCTGACGGCGTCTTCCTCTGCGACAGCGCTGCACCTTATGACTTTCTCACTGCAGACACACGAAACTACGGACAGTTCGGGATCAAGCGAAACGGCCAGCCGCTGGCCGACATCGGCACCGGCGCTCTGCTGGCTGGATTAGGCATCAGAGCCTCGTCTTCCAAGGGCCTCATGCTCGTACCAAATGAACTGGGTGGACGCGGCTGGATTGAACTGCGGAAACGGGGACGCGTACTGCGCAAGATCCCGGGGTGGCTGCAGTTCACCGATACGTGGACCGACGGGCGCCGCGAGAAGATCATGTTCAACGTATGGAATGGCGAGCCTGACGCCCCACCCACCCTGATGACTTGGGAAACACGCTACATGGTTGATGGCGATGGCAACGTGCTGCTCGAGAAATACTACGAGACCTTCATGGACGATGAGAATGGTGACCCGCCACTGCTGTTCACTGCCGATGGCGAGGCCTTCTATGAAGAACTCAATGACCCGGCAAGCACGGTCAACCTGTACAGCGCCTCCGACCTGCAAGCGATTGGACAGATAAAGGCGCCGGATGGTCAAACGTTGCAGCAGCTTGTCATGCTCTCCGCAAGCAGAGGGTTCGCCATCAGCAACGGGCGCACCTATCGCTTCGAGCACGGCGCGCTGCAGCCACTACCGCTGCCACTAACATCCGAAGCACGGGATATACAGATAGATACCCGCTCACGCCGCATGCTTATCGAAGGCTGGGGTGACTTCGTGGTGATGGATCTTGCCGGCACGTTGCTGTATCACTTCGCTGGCCGACAACCCGCGGGGGGGTCTCCACCGCAAGGCGTCAATGCCAGGCTTGCGATCGATGGCAGCGTCGGCTTCATGCGCACCGACGACGCGATGATGACGGTGCTGACCCGGCGCTCGGGCTACACGCAGGCACGCGTAGTCCCGCTGGGTGGCGAGGACTGGAACCGCGTCGCCTGCTTCACCCCCAACAGCGCCGCCCTGCTCGTCGACGACGAACCGCTGCTGGTCAAGTTCTGAAATCGGACCCCGGCGCGGCGCACACCTGCGCGCCGCGCTCAATGCCCAAGAATCACCCGCGCCGCGTTATGCCCCGGCGCGCCGGTCACCCCACCACCGGGATGCGTGCCCGAGCCGCACAGGTACAGCCCCTCGATCGCGCCGCGGTAGCCGGCCTGGCCGAGCATCGGCCGCGCACTGAACAATTGGTTGAGGCTCAACGCGCCATGGAAGATGTCGCCGCCGATCAAGCCGAACTGCCGCTCCAGGTCGAGCGGACTGAGGATCTGCCGGCCGAGCACCGAGGCCGCAAACCCCGGGGCATGGCGCTCGACGGTGTCGATCATCAGGTCGGCTACTTCGTCGCGATGGTCGTCCCAACTGCGCCCGTCCGGCAGTTGCGGCGCCACGTGCTGGCAAAACAGGCTGGCCACATGCTGCCCCGGCGGCGCCAGGGTGTCGTCCAAGGTACTGGGGATGAGCATCTCCACCACCGGTTCGCGCGACCAGCCAAAGTCGCGCGCGTCGCGCCAGGCGCGGTCCATGTAGTCGAGGCTGGGGGCGATGATGATGCCGGCAGTGAGGTGGTCGCCTGCACCCGGAAGCACGGTGAACTCGGGCAGTTGCGACAGCGCTACGTTCATGCGGAAGGTGCCTGAAGCGCAACGCCAGTTCGTCATGCGCTCGCGGGTCGCGACAGGCACGTGGGCGGGATCGATCAGCTGTTCGTACAACAACTTTGGATTGACGTTGGCCACGATTGCGCGAGCGTCGATGTGCTCGCCGTGTTCGGTAATGACGCCCACGGCGCGGCCGTGCTCCACCCGTACCTCGCGCACGCCACAGCCAGTGCTTATTTCCACCCCGCGTTCGCGGCAACAGGCCGCCATCGCCTGGGTAATTGCGCCCATGCCACCGATGGCGTGGCCCCAGGCGCCCTTGACGCCGTTGCTCTCGCCGAAGACGTGATGCAACAGCACGTAGGCGGTGCCCTGCGCATAAGGGCTGGCGTAATTGCCGACGATGCCGTCGAAACCGAACAAGGCCTTGATCGGTGCGCTTTCGAACCAGCGGTCGAGATATTCGGCGGCGGAGATGGTGAACAGGTCCAGCAGTTCCTGGCGCAAGCCGGGGGCCAGCGCGTGCAGACGCTTGCCGAGGCGCGCGGTGCGCAGCAGTTCGGGCAGCGCCGCCCACCAACCGCCGTCGGTGATGTTGGGCGGCGGCTGCAGCGCCAGCGCGCGCAACACGTCGGCCAATTGCTCCAGCCGCGCTTCGTAGGCCGGCAGGCGCGCAGCATCGCGTGGCGAAAACTTCGCCACTTCCTCGCCGGTGTGGCCGCCGCCGGCGAGCAGGTAGCCGTCCGCACCCAAGGGCAGGAAATTGTTGATTCGCCGCGGCACCACGCGCAGGCCGTGGCGCGCCAGTTCAAGGTCGGCGATGACCTTGGGCTGCAGCAGCGAGACGGTGTAGGCGGCCACCGAGTTGCGAAAGCCGGGGTGGAAGGTTTCGGTGACGGCGGCGCCGCCCACCACCTGCCGGCGTTCCAGTACCCGCACGCGCTGGCCAGCGGCGGCGAGGTAGGCGGCGCAAACCAGGCCGTTGTGGCCGGCGCCGATGATCAGGGCGTCATAGGGCGGGGTCATCGCCGCTGGTATAGCACGAGCCCCGGCCTATACTGCCGCCAGCCCGCACCGGCAAAGGACTTACGGCATGGCTTCGGCGCAACCGGGCCGCGCGCCCGCAGGCCCGGCATGAACCCGCACCGGCCCCTCTTGTTGCGGCCGGCCGTGCTGCTGTTCGCCGGTACCGCGCTGGCGGCGGCGCTGGCGGGGGGATTGGCGGCGACCGGCGTGGTCCGTGCGCTCGACCTCGCCTTGCTGGGCTGGCTCGCCGGCACGCCCGAGCTCACTCCTATATATATCGCTGCCCAGCCATGGCTGTCCGCGCTGGCGGCAGGCGCTCTGTGGCTGCTGCGACCCCGCACCGGGCGGCGCGGCCGCGTGTCGGGCGTGTTCTGGGTCTGCGCGCCCTGCTTGGTGGCCATCGCGCTGTGGTGGCTGGCCAGGGCCTGGTGGCCACCTTTCGCTGCCACCGTGGCAATCCTGGCGGTGGCCGCGCTGCGACGCTGGCGGCGCCGGCGGTTTCCCGAACTGGAGCCGGTCACGGCGCTGCAGAGCGCGGCGGCCACGGCCAGGGAAAGGGTGAGCAGGTGCGGTTTGCGGAAGGTCACGGGCAGACTCCAGTCGCGACGGGAACGATGCCCCGGGTATCGAGGCAGGAACCCCGCACTCTAAACGTGCCGCCGTTCGCAGTC
>DATCVI010000225.1:0-32719 GCA_036566925.1 Stenotrophomonas sp. | reverse complement strand
CCTGCACCGGTAGCCGTCGCTGCGGTGTCTGCGGCCGTAGCCCCATCACCGAGTGCGATGCTGCTGGCTCCCAGTGCCTGTGCGTTGTTGCCGATCGCCGAAGCGTTCACACCACTCGACAATGCGTTGAAGCCGATCGCGGTGGCATTCTCCGCCAGCGCGTTCGCGCCGCTCCCCAATGCACTGGCACCATTGCCGATGGCGTTGGCCGCTTCGCCTGCGGCCAATGCGTTGTCGCCTTCGATGTATGCGCCGGCGTCGCTATCGTCGCTGCCGCTGGCCTGGAAATACTTGCTGGTGGTCGCGGCGGCGTCGGCCACCTCGTCGAGCTGGGCCTTGTTGACCGCATCGGTGTCTTCGGTGCCGGCGGCGACGTTGGTGATCTGCCGTTCGGTCCCGACATCGCCCACCGACACCGTGTTGTCGCGGGTGGCGGTGGAGTTGGCACCCAGCGCTACGCTGTTATCGCCGAGCGCGGTGCTGAAGTAGCCGACCGCGGTGCTCTGCTCGCCGCTGGCCCAGGACTCGGCGCCGATTGCCGTGGCATAGCCACCGGGTGCGTAGGAGAAATAGCCCAACGCAGTGGCTTCAAGTCCGCTGGCCTCGGCCAGGGTGCCGGTAGCGCTGGCGTAATCCCCCGACGCAATCGCACCGGCACCGAGCGCGGTGGACGCCTCGCCGGTTGCCTGGGTATCGACGAAGAAGCCCAGGCCGGGGATCAGATCGACCGGCCCGCCGAGCGCGACGCTGCTGGTGCCCGCGGCCACGCTCTGCGTGCCGATGGCGGTGCTGTAGTCGCCCACCGCATTGGCCACCGCACCGAAGGCCGCCGACTGCGCGCCCCCGGCGAAGGCGCCCACGCCGACCGCCGAGGCCGCGAAGCCTTCGGCATTGGCGCTGGCGCCGAGCGCGGTGCCGCCGACGCCGGCGCTGGTGGCACCGGTATCCACCGGTACGCCGCCGTTGGTGATCAGCGCATCGCCGTTTTCATCGACCGCCACGCCACCCACCGCCACGCTGGCCGGGCCCAGCGCCTGCGCGTTGTAGCCGAGCGCCGCGCTGTTCTGGCCGCTGGCCAGGGCATTGGTACCAACGGCAGTGGCGTTCTCGGCCAAGGCATTCGCCCCACTGCCCAAGGCACTGGCGCCGTTGCCGATCGCGTTGCTGGCTTCGCCTGCCGCCAGGGCATTGTCGCCTTCAACGTAGGCGCCGGCATCGCTGTCGTCGCTGCCGCTGGCCTGGAAGTACTTGCTGGTGGTTTCCGCCACCTCCGCGACTTCGTCCAACTGTCCCTTGTTGACCGCGTCCGTCGCATCGATGCCATCGGAGACGTTGACGATGCGCCGCGTGGCCGGGCCACCGACGCCATTGCCGCTACCGATCGAGACCGTGTTGTCCTCGTAGGTGCGCGAGCCCGAGCCTAGCGCAACCGAGTCGGCCCCCGTGGCACCGGCATTCGCGCCGATGGCGACGCCATTGACTGCGCTCTGGCGCACGAAGGTGTTGTAACCGACGGCTACGCCGTTCTCGCCAATGACATTGGTCTGGCGGCCGACGCCGGTGCTGTTGACGCCGGTGGTGCTGCCGTCGACGCCTACTACCGTTGAACCAACAGCCTCGGCCGCCGAGCCGCCGCCGATGGCCACCGTGTTGTCGGCCAGGGCGAATGCGCTTTGGCCGAGAGCGCTGGCGTTGACGCCATCGGCATACGAGTTCCAACCAATCGCGGTGGTGTAGTCACCGGTGGCCCATGCCCCAGCACCGAACGCCGAAGCGCCGGTGCCGGTCGCCTGCGCCGGGATGAAACCGAAGAAAGTGCTGCCGCCGACGGCGACGCTTTCATCGCCGCTGGCGATGCTGAACTCACCGACCGAGACGGCACTGGCACCGGAAGCAGTCGCCGCTACACCGACCGCCGTCGTGTAGTCGCCAGACGCTACTGCGCCGTAGCCGAGGGCCGAACCCAGATAGCCGCTGGCTTCGCTGTAACCACCGAGCGCAGTGGCGCCGATGTTGCTTGCGCTGCTGCGGAAGCCGGTGGCCGTGGCCTGGTTCTCCGAGGCCACCGCTTCACTGCCGGTGGCGGTGGTGTAGGTCGAAGTAGCCTGGGCCCCTGCACCGGTGGCCGTCGCTGCGGTATCGGCCGCAGTAGCGCCATCGCCCAAGGCGACGCTGCTTGAGCCCAGTGCTTGGGCGCCATTGCCGATGGCTGCAGCGTTGACGCCCGTGGACAAGGTGTTGAAGCCGACCGCAGTGGCGTTCTCGGCCAGCGCATTCGCCCCGCTACCCAGCGCGCTCGCGCCGTTGCCGATGGCGTTGGACGCCTCGCCTGCCGCCAGCGCGTTATCGCCTTCGACATAGGCGCCGGCATCGCTGTCGTCGCTACCGCTGGCCTGGAAATATTTGCTGGTGGTTTCCGCCACCTCGGCCACTTCGTCGAGCTGGCCCTTGTTCACCGCATCAGTTGCATCGATGCCGTCGGAGACATTGACGATGCGGCGCGTGGCCGGACCGCCGATGCCGTTGCCGCTACCGACCGAAACCGTATTCGCCTCATAGGTGCGCGAGCCCGAGCCCAGCGCGACCGAGTCGGCCCCCGTGGCACCGGCATTCGCGCCGATGGCGACGCCGTTGACCGCGCTCTGGCGCACGAAGGTGTTGTAGCCGACGGCTACGCCGTTCTCGCCGATGACATTGGTCTGGCGGCCGACGCCGGTGCTGTTGATGCCCGAGGCACTGCCATCCACGCCGAAGACTTCCGCGCCAGTCGCCGTGGCACTGGCGCGTGCGCCCACGGCCAACGAGTTGGCGCCACTGGCCAGCGTGCGTGTGCCGATGGCGACTGCGTCGGTGCCACTGGCGTTGGCGCTGCCATCTACCACGCAGCTGTCGAGGATACTGCCGCCCAGCACGATGCAATTCTGATTGCCGCCCACTTCGACCGATTGCGCCGCCACTGGCAGCGCTGTCGCAAGCAGCAAGCAACCGCCAAGTGCAATGCCGCCCTGTGCAACCTGGCGTACTCGCCGATCGAGGGTGATTCCGGGGCTGTCGCTGCGGGCCAGTTCCGAGGCCACGGTCCACATACCCAACGATTTGTTCCAGACCTTGCGATAAATCCTATTCATCGACATCCGCTCCTCGAATGGACTGGGTTTCGGTTTTTTCAAAACAAACAGCGAAACAGCCCCATCGCTTGGCTATCCAGCCGCGCGATCCCCCTGAGGTTTTGGCTTACCCAGGCCTCGCGACGCGAGCAGCGAATCGGCTCACGCCGGTCGCCTAGTCGCGATGCATCGCGACGAACTGAGGAATAGGTCAAGTGTTAACAGCGACGAAATCGAGCGTCAAGTTTTTGACATTGCTGATTGTGTTTTGCATCGCACGTCACGGAATGACGCCAGTTTCGTTAAGACGAGATGAAGTAGCTGGAAAAACAACGTGATACGCGTGTCGACGCGTTGACGTGATGATCACCTTCACGCGCACGACAAAACAAAACCGCCGGCGCGAGGGCCGGCGGCTTCATGGATGCAACGATGAACGGTAGAGAATTTTCTGTTCTCAGCCACACCATTCGCGTGCATTGCGGAAGATCCGCAACCACGGCGAGTCACCCTGCCACTGCTGCGGGCGCCAGCTCAGGTTGACCGCGCGCGGCGTGCGCTCGGGATGCGGCATCAGGATCGTGGCGCGACCGTCTTCGCTGGTCAGGCCGGTAATGCCGTCCGGCGAGCCGTTCGGATTGAGCGGATATTGCGTGGCCACCTCGCCGTTGCCATCGATGTAGCGCAACGACACGCGCGCGGCGGCCTGGTCGACGGCGCTGGCGAATTCGGCGCGGCCTTCGCCATGCGCAACCGCCACCGGAATGCGGGACCCGGCCATGCCGCGCAACAACACCGAAGGCGACTCCACCACTTCCAGTAGTGCGGTGCGCGCTTCGAACTGCTCGCTGCGATTGCGCAGGAAGCGCGGCCAGTGCTCGGCGCCGGGAATGATGTCCTTGAGCTGGCTCAGCATCTGGCAACCATTGCACACGCCGAGCGAGAAGCTGTCCTGGCGCGCGAAGAATTCAGCGAACGCGTCGCGCAACGCCGCGCGTTCGAGGATCGAGGTAGCCCAGCCGCGGCCGGCGCCGAGCACGTCGCCGTAGCTGAAGCCACCACAGGCAGCCAGGCCGACGAAGTCGCGCAATTGCACGCGGCCGTCGATGAGATCGCTCATGTGCACGTCGTAGGCATCGAAGCCGGCGCGATCGAAGGCGTTGGCCATCTCGATCTGGCCGTTGACGCCCTGCTCGCGCAGGATCGCGACCTTGGGCCGCGCACCGCTGGCGATATACGGCGCGGCGATGTCCTCGGCGGGGTCGAACGCCAGTTTTGGCTTCAAGCCCGGCGCGTTGAAATCGCGCGCGATTGCGCGCTCCTGGTCGGCACTGTCCGGGTTGTCGCGCAGCTTCTGCATCGCATGGGTCACCGACCACCACGCGTCAAACAGTTCTTCCCAGCTCCACTGCACCAGCGTCTTGCCGTGCAGGGAAACGCGCACCTTCGGCGTCGATGTCGGCCGGGCGATGCGTTGCGCGCACTCGGTCAAGGCGTGGCGCTCGACCAGGTCGGCAAACGCGGCGCGGTCTTCACCGGCCACCTGCACGATCGCGCCGAGTTCTTCGTTGAACAGGCTGCGGAACGGATCGTCGCCCCAGGCATCGAGGTTGATTTCCAGGCCCTGGCGCGCGGCAAAGGCCATCTCGCACAGCGCGGCAAAGGCGCCGCCATCGCTGCGATCGTGATAGGCCAGCAGCAGGCCGGCGTCGCGCGCGGCGACGATCAGTTCGAAGAACGCGCGCAGGCGCTGCGGGTCGTCGAGGTCGGGAACGTCGCCGCCGAAGGCCGGCAGCGCTTCGTCGCCAGCATGCACTTGCGCCAGGACCGAACCGCCCAGGCGCTGCTTGCCGCCGCCCAGGCCGATCAGCCACAGCTCGCTGTCTTCTTCATTGGCCAGCAACGGCGTCAGCTGCGCGCGCACGTCGGCCACCGGCGCGAAGGCCGAGATGATCAAAGACACCGGCGAGACCGATTTCTGCGCTGCGCCATCGGCATGCCATTGCGCCTGCATCGACAGCGAGTCCTTGCCGACCGGGATGCTCAACTCGAGCGCTGGACACAGCTCCATGCCCACCGCGCGCACCGCGTCGTACAGCAGCGCGTCTTCGCCCGGATGGTTGGCCGCCGCCATCCAGTTGGCCGACAGCTTGATCGTATCCAGGCAGGACACCGGCGCCGCGCATAGGTTGGTGATTGCCTCGCCCACCGCCATGCGCGCGGCGGCGGCCGAATCGAGCAGGGCCAGCGGCGTGCGTTCGCCTATCGACATCGCCTCGCCCGCATAGCCATCGAAACCGGCCAGGGTGATCGCGCAATCGGCCAGCGGCAGCTGCCAGGGGCCGATCATCTGTTCGCGCGCGGTCAGCCCGCCGACACTGCGATCGCCGATCGTGACCAGGAAATTCTTCGCCGCCACCGTCGGGTGCGCGAGCACGCGCAGCCCTGCCTGGTGGAGGTCGAACTTATCGGTGGACAGCACCGGCCAGCGCGGCGACGCCGGATGCGCGCTGTCGCGGTGCATCTTCGGTGCCTTGCCGAACAACACGTCCATCGGCAGGTCGATCGCCGGATCGGCGGGAATATGGCCCGGGGTGGCGCCGTAGGCCACTAGCAGGCGCTCCTCGGCGGTCGCTACGCCGACCGCGGCGAACGGGCAACGCTCGCGCGCGCAGATCTCTGCGAATTCGGCCAGTCGCGCCTGCGGCACGCCAAGCACGTAGCGCTCCTGCGATTCGTTGCACCACAGCTGCATCGGCGACAGCGAAGGGTCGTCGCTGGGCACCTTGTCCAGGTCGATCACCCCGCCCACGCCGGAGTCGTGCAGGAGTTCGGGAATGGCGTTGGACAGGCCGCCGGCACCGACGTCGTGGAACCAGCGGATCGGGTTGTCCAGGCCCAGCGCCACGCAGCGATCGATCACTTCCTGGCAGCGGCGCTCCATCTCCGGGTTGTCGCGCTGGACGCTGGCAAAATCCAGCGCCTCGTCGCTCTCGCCCGAGGCCACCGAGCTGGCGGCACCACCGCCCAGGCCGATGAGCATGGCAGGCCCACCGAGCACGATCACCGCATCGCCCGGCTGCAGACGCAGCTTCTCGACCTGCACCTGGTCGATCGCACCGAGGCCGCCGGCCAGCATGATCGGCTTGTCATAGGCGCGGCTGAGCGCACTGCCGTCGGCGGCGAGGCCTTCGGCCAGCTCGAAGCTGCGGAAATAACCGAGCAGGTTCGGGCGGCCGAACTCGTTGTTGAAGGCGGCGCCACCGAGCGGGCCGTCGAGCATGATTTCCAGCGCCGGCGCCATCCGCGGGTTCAGCGCGCGCGGCGCTTCCCAGGGCTGCGGCAAGGTCGGGATACGCAGGTGCGAGACCGAGAAGCCGGTCAGGCCGGCCTTGGGCTTGCCGCCGCGACCGGTGGCGCCCTCATCGCGAATTTCGCCGCCGGCGCCGGTGGAGGCGCCCGGGAACGGGGCAATCGCGGTCGGGTGGTTGTGGGTCTCGACCTTGATCTGGAACGCGCTGGGCACCACCGCCTCGCTGCGGTAGCGGCCGCTGGCCGGGTCCGGGCGATAGCGCGCGGCCGGCTCGCCGACAATCACCGCGGCGTTGTCGCTGTACGCGCTGAGCGTGTACTGCGGGGTTTGCTGGTGGGTGTGCTTGATCATGCGGAACAGCGAGCGGTCCTGTTCCTTGCCGTCGATCGTCCAGCTGGCGTTGAAGATCTTGTGCCGGCAATGCTCGGAGTTGGCCTGGGCGAACATCATCAGCTCGACGTCGGCCGGCTCGCGGCCGAGTTCGGCATAGCGTTCGCGCAGGTAGTCGATCTCGTCGGGCGCCAGCGCCAGGCCGAGGCGTGCGTTGGCCGCTTCGAGGTCGGCCAGGGCGATGCGTTCCAGGCTGCCGCGCGCCGGCGCGCTGAACAGCGCTTGTGCGGCATCCGCCGAATCGAGCAGCGACTGCGTCATCGGATCGTGCAGCAGCTTGGCCACGGCGGCCTGGGTGTCGGCGTCCTGCGGCCAGCCTTCGAGGTCGATGCGGGTACCGCGTTCGACCCGCTGGATAGCCTGGCCGGCGCCGCGCACCAGCTCGGTGGCCTTGCTCGACCAGGGCGACAGCGTGCCCAGGCGCGGCACCACGAAGCGGGAAACGCTGGCTGCCGCAAGCGCGACCGGCTCAGCTTCGGCTTGCAGGATGCGGCGCAGGGTGACGGGGTCCGGCGACTGCCCGGCCTCGGTCTGGATGAAATAGACATGCCAGGCGCCGGTGATGCGCAGCGTGGGGGCGACGGCTTGCAGACGCGATTGCAGGCGAGCCTGACGGAACGGCGAAAGGGCAGGCGCGCCCTCGAGGACGATCATCCGGGGGACCGTGAGCGGGAAACGGGGCCGACTATTGTAACCGAGCGGCCTGGCTACCCGCTTCGCGGGCTGCCAGCCCCCCAAAGTTTGCTGCGCAAACTTCGGGCCCCGGCTCCGCATCTCCAATTCCCGCGCCTTCGGCGCGCCCCCTTACTAAGGGGGCTCGCTTCTGCTCGTTGGTGCGAGGGGCCGGTCTAGGGCTGGAAAAAGGGTTAGCGGCTGCCGCCGGCGGTGGCTGAGGCGGCGGAGGCGCGCTTCTCCAGCGCCGCTTTCAGCTGGGCCGGGGGCAGGTAGCCGCCCAGTTGCATGCCGTCAGGGCCGAAGATGGCCGGGGTGCCGTTCACCCCCAGGCGCTGGCCCAGGTCGTATTCCATGTTCACCGGGCTGCTGGCGCAGGTCTTCGGGGCCACCGGCTTGCCGGACTTGGCCGCCGTCAGCGCCTGCTTGCGGTCGCTGGCGCACCAGACCGAAACCATGTCCTTGTAGTCCTGGCTGCCCAGGCCCATGCGCGGGAAGGCCAGGTACTCGACCGCGATGCCCTGGCGGTTGAGCTCGTCGATCTGGCTGTGCAGCTTGCGGCAGTACCCGCACTCGATGTCGGTAAACACCGTGATCGTGTACTTGGGGTTGGGCGGCGAGAACACGATGCGCTCGCTGCGCGGCACCTTGGCCAGCTGGTCGCGGCGGTAGGCCAGCAGGCCCTCGCTGGCGGCGAACTGGCGCGCCTGGATGTCGAACGGCTGTGCTTGCATCAGATAGCGCCCGTCATCGCTGACGTACAGCACCTGGCCGCCCACGATCGCTTCGCGGAAGCCGGCGAAAGGGGCCGCGCCGATGTAGTCCGGCTTGAAGTCCGGGTCCAGCTGGGCCAGGGCCGCGCGGACGCGCTGGTCGACACCGGCGGGCGCGGGCGCGGCGGCGGGCTTGGCGGCAGCCGTCGTCTTGCCGGGAGAAGCGGGCTGCGCGCAGGCGGACAGGCTGGCCGCGCACAGCAGCGCGGAAAGGACGTAGCGGACCATCGGCAATTCCAGAAAGCGGATTTGCCAGGATTCTCGCACAGGCGATCTGAAGGCGGCCGTGCCCGCTGGCCTCGCTCAGCCGCGCGGATGATGACGCTGGTGCAGCTTCTGCAGGTGCTCACGGGCCACCAGGGTGTAGATCTGGGTGGTCGAAAGCGAGCTGTGCCCCAACAGCATCTGCAGCGCGCGCAGGTCGGCGCCGCGGTTGAGCAGGTGGGTGGCGAAGCTGTGGCGCAGGCCATGCGGGCTGACCAGCGCCGGGTCGATACCGGCCACCGCTGCGTAGCGCTTCACCAAGGCCCAGAAGTGCTGCCGCGTCAGCGGCTTGCGCGCGGCATCGATGAACATCGGCACCTGGCCGTCGGCGTCTGCGGGCACCGCCTTGCCCGCCGCCAGCACGCCGCGTGCGCTGTCGAGATAGCGCTGCAGCCAATGTTGCGATTCCTCGCCGAGCGGCACCAAGCGTTCCTTGCTGCCCTTGCCGGTGACGCGCAATACGCCCTGGCGCAGGTTCACCGCGTTCGCCGGCAGGCCGACCAACTCGCTGACGCGCAGGCCCGCGGCATACATCAGCTCCAGCATGGCGCGGTCGCGCAGGCCGACCGGGTCGTCCAGCAACGGCGCCGCGAGCAAGGCGTCGATCTGGCTTTCGGCCAGCGCCTTGGGTAGCAGCCGCGGCAGCCGCGGTGGATCGAGCAAGGCCGTCGGATCGTCGGCCCGCTCGCCGCGCGCCACCGCCTGGCCGAAGAACGCACGCAAGCTCGACAACAAGCGCGCGTTGCTGCGTGGCGAATAGCGGTCGCCGGTCCGCCAGGCCAGGTATTCGAACAGGCCGGCCCGGTCGATGCCGGCCAGCCCCCCGGCGCGACCGTCGAGCCAACGCGCCAGGCCGGCCAGGTCGCGGCGATAGCTGTCCAGGGTTTGCCGCGCCAGCCCCTGTTCGGCCCAGATGCGGTCGAGGAAGCGCTGGATGGCCTGTTCGTCGGCGGCGCGTAGCGGCGGCAGTTCGCCGACGCGCTGGCGACGCTCGGCGGGAGAGTGCGAAGACATGCAGTGAGATTAGCGCCATCGCGGTTCAACGGTCTTCCATCTTCGCCTTCGCGGCGGCCGCCGTTATGCTCGCGCCATGGAACCGATCGACGCACCCGCCCTGGCCGACGACCAGCCCGCACCTGGCCGCGCGCTGGTGCCATGGCGCCTGCTGGCCCTGTTCTACGATTTCTGGCCAGTGCTGGCGTTGTGGTTGCTGGTGTCCTCGCTGTTCACCCTGGGCTATTACCTCGGCGGCCATGGCAGTCGCGAGAACATCGCGCCGCTGAGCGCGCTGCAATGGCTTTTGTGGGCATGCTGCTGGGTCGTGGCCGGGCTGTATGCCACGGTGAGCTGGCGCCGCGGCGGCCAGACTCTGGGCATGCGCCCCTGGCGCCTGCAGTTGCAGGCCATCGATGGCCCCGCGCCCGCATGGGGCACGCTTTGGCGGCGCTACGCAGTGGGGACGCTTTCCCTGCTGCTGGGCGGCCTGGGCTTCTGGTGGGCGTGGATCGACCGCGACCGCCTCACTTGGCACGACCGCCTGAGCGGCACCCGGCTGGTGCGCCTGCCCAAGCGCTGAGGGCATCGCTGCACGCCCTCACAGGTTCGGCTGCTGCAGGTGCAAGCGGGGGGCGAGCAGGTTGAAGCACGCGCTCCGGCCGAGAACAGAGGGTGCATGGCGCTCCATCGCCACGCCCGCACCGAATCGTCCGCACTGAGACTTTTCCTAACTGCTGCGTCGGCGGAAAAGCCAGTGCGACACCAGCAGCATCACCACCGGCGGCAACGCGTAGGCGATGCGGTAATCGAAACGCAGCGCGCCGGCCATGCGGCCAAAGAACAACTGCAACAGCCAGAACGCAAGCGCGAACAGGATGCCCAGGAACAGGCGCTTGCCCATGCCGCCGCTGCGCAGCGAGCCGAAGGCAAACGGGATCGCCGCCAGGCACAGCGCCAGCACATTCAGCGGGTAGAACCAGCGGCTCCAGTACTGATCCTCGTAATCGCGCGCGTCCAGGCCGTTGCGCCGACGGTATTCGATGCTGGCGCGCAGGTCGCGGGCCGACAGGCTGCGTGGCTTGGCCAGGCCCGCGGCCAGCGCCTTCGGATCGAGCGAGGATTGCCACGCCATTTCCGCAATCTTCTTGCGCGTCACCGAACGGTCGGCGAAATGGTCCTGCTGGATGTTGCGCAGCATCCACCCGCTATCGCGATGCTCGGCCACCGCAGCGTGGGTCAGGGTCTGCAAACGCCCGTCTTCGCCAATCTGGTAAAGCCGTACGTCGTGCAGCTCCAGCGCCGTGCCGCCATTGTCCAACAACTTTTCCTCGCCGCTCTGGGCATTGAGGAAAGTATTGCCCTCGCGCGCCCACAGCCCGGCATAACGGGCCATGGACATATTGCTTTCATAGCGCGCGCTCGCCTTCAGCACGTCGGCCTGGTTCTGCGCCCAGGGCCCCAGGCTCTCGCCGCTGATCACCATGGCGCCAGTGAGCAGCGCCATCGCCGCCGCGACCGACAGGCTCAGGCGCCGCCGCGACAACCCGAGCGCACGCAAGGCGGTCAGCTCGGAAGTGGCGGCCAGTTGGCCCAGGCCCATCAGCGCGCCGATCACCGCCGCGGTCGGGAACAGCGTGTAGGCACGCCGGGGCACGGTGTAGGCGACGTAGGCAATGGCATGGCCGAAGCTGTAGCTGCCCTGGCCGATGTCCTTGGCTTCGCTGGAGAACGCGTTGACCACGTCCAGGCCGAGCAATACCGCCCAGGTCAGCAGCACCGTCCCGATGACGGCCCGGCCGATGTACAGATCGTGGATTCGCGGGGTGAACTTCATGCCACCCCCTGCTTCGGCCGCGCCAGCCGGCCATCGCGTGCATAACTCCAGACCGCGATCACCAGCAGCGGCACCAGCAGCCACCACAGGCCCAGCGCCGCCGGGGTGCGTCCGCTGGAAATCCACTGGGTGCCGACAATCATCAGGTTGGTGCCGACCAGGTAGCCGAGGAAGGCCAGCATGATGCGGCCGTAGCGCTGTTGCCGCGGCGAGCTGCGCGACAGCGGCAGCGCCAACAGCGCGAAAGCCAGCGCCAGCAGCGGCGGGGCGATGCGCCAGTGCAGCTGGGCGCGCGCGGCCAGGCGCTCATCGCCGATCAGCCGGGCGGTGGTCATCACTTCCGGATCGTTTTCGTCGTGGACCCGCGCGCGATCCGGCAGCGCCACTTCATTGCGCCCAAAGCGCAGCAGGCGGTAGTCCAGGCCATCGCCCTGCGCCGGGCCCTCGACGCGATAGCCTTCTTCCATGCGCAGGAACCGGTCCTGCTTGCCTTCGAAGAACACCGAACCGGTGTTGGCGGTGGCCACATCGAGGCGGTCGCCCTTCTGGCGCTGCATGAAGATCTTGCCGAACTGGGTGCCATCGGCCGACACGCTGGACAGGTACACGACCCCGCCACCGGACAGCGGCGTGAATCGCCCCGCCTCCAGGCCGGCGATGACCACGCTGCGGTTGGCGTCTTCCAGCATCTTGTCGGCGGTGCGGCTGGCCAGCGGGCCCAGCCACAGCGAACAGGCGCCAATAAGGATCACCACCGGGCCGGCCAACAGCATGATCGGCCGCAGCAGGCGCCCGGGACCCACGCCAATGGCGGTGATGACCGCCATTTCTGAATCCCGGTACAGCCGCCCCAGCGCCAGCAGCAGGCCCAGCATCAACGCCAGCGGCAGGATCAGCGGCAGGTAGGCGACGAACTGCAGGCCCAGCTGCGGCAGCAACAACCGCGCCGGGACACGGCCGTCGGCGATGTTGCCGAGGATATCCACCAGCACCGCGCCGACGCTGACCACCAACAACACGATCAGGGTCGCCAGGAAGCTCTGGGTGAAATCCCGTAACAGATATCGGTCGAGCTTCGGCATAGGGGAGTGGCTTGCTAAACTCTCGGATTCGTTCGCGGCGCCGCCAGCCTAACCCGGGCCGGCGTAAACAGTCCGCGATTGTACGGACTTGCCAACGGAATCTGCTCAATGGCCCTGCAATTCACCCTGAATCCCGATGCCCCGGCTTCCGCAGCGGTCGACTGTGTCGTCGTCGGCGCCTTCGCCGACCAATCCCTGACGCCTTCGGCGCAGGCGCTGGACGCCGCCAGCGGCGGCCGCATCGCCGCCCTGCTCGCCCGCGGCGACGCCAGCGGCAAGACCGGGGCCAGCACCCTGGTGCACGACATGCCCGGCGTCACCGCACCGCGCGTACTGATCCTGGGCCTGGGCGAGGCGGCCAAGTTCGGCGCACCGCAATACCTCAAGGCAGTCGGCGACAGCGTTCGCGCGCTGCGCAATGGCCCGGTGGCGCAAGTGCTGCTGACCCTGGCCGAAGTGCCGGTAAAGGGTCGCGATAGCGCCTGGGCGATTCGCCAGGCCGTGATCGCCGGCGACCATGCCGCTTATCGCTACACCGCCACGCTCGGCAAGAAGAAGGCCGATGACAAGGGCCTGGCCACGCTGGCCATTCGCGGCGACGACCGCCAGGCCCTGGCCCAGGGCCAGGCGATCGCCGCTGGCGTCGAGTACGCGCGCGAGCTCGGCAACCTGCCGCCGAACCTGTGCACCCCGGCCTACCTGGCCGAGACCTCTCTGGCCTTTGCCGCTGCCCATGAGGGCGCAGAAGCCGAGGTGCTGGACGAGCAGCAGATGGAAGCGCTGGGCATGGGTTCGCTGCTGGCGGTGGCCCGCGGCTCGGCCAACCGGCCCAAGCTGGTGGTGCTGAAGTGGACCGGCGCTGGCGATGCCCGCCCCTACGTGCTGGTCGGCAAGGGCATCACCTTCGACACCGGCGGCGTCAACCTCAAGACCCAGGGCGGGATCGAGGAGATGAAATACGACATGTGCGGTGGCGCCAACGTCATCGGCACCTTCGTCGCCACGGTCAAGGCCCAGCTGCCGGTGAACCTGGTGGTGGTGGTGCCGGCGGTGGAAAACGCCATCGACGGCAACAGCTATCGCCCGTCGGACGTGATCACCAGCATGTCGGGCAAGACCATCGAGGTCGGCAACACCGATGCCGAAGGCCGCTTGATCCTGTGCGACGCGCTGACCTACGCCGAGCGCTTCAACCCCGAAGCACTGGTCGATGTCGCCACTCTCACCGGCGCATGCATGGTCGCGCTCGGCCACCAGACCGCCGGCCTGATGAGCAAGCACGACGACCTCGCCAACGAGCTGCTGGCCGCTGGCGAGCAGGTCTTCGACCGCGCCTGGCGCTTGCCGCTGTGGGACGAATACCAGGGCATGCTCGATTCGACCTTCGCCGACGTGTACAACATCGGCGGCCGTTGGGCCGGTGCCATCACCGCCGGCTGCTTCCTTTCGCGCTTCACCGAGAACCAGCGCTGGGCACACCTGGACATCGCCGGCGTGGCCAGCGACGAGGGCAAGCGCGGCATGGCCACCGGTCGCCCGGTCGGCCTGCTGACGCAGTGGCTGCTGGATCGCGCCGCTACGGCGGCATAAGGAAACACGATGCCGCGCGCCGACTTCTACCTGATCGCCAAGCCGCGTTTCCTCAGCGAACCGCTCAAGCTGGTGTGCGAACTGGCGCGCAAGGCTTACGACAGCAACCAGCCCACGCTCATCCTCACGCGCGACCAGGCCCAGGCCGAGGAGTTGGACGACCTGTTGTGGTCGTTCGACCCCGATGCCTACATCCCGCACCAGATCGCCGGAAGCGACGAGGAGGACGAGGAAGCGCCGGTGTTGCTGGCCACGCCTGACAGCGACACGCCCTCGCGGCCGCTGGTGATCAACCTGCGCGATGCGGCCTGGCAAGGCGCCTGCGAGCGCGTGCTGGAAGTGGTGCCGGCCGACCCTTCCGCGCGCGAGCCGCTGCGCGAACGCTGGAAGCAGTACAAGGCCATGGGCCTGGAATTGAACAAGTACGACATGTAAGTCCGGGCGCGCACCGCTGCCGCCCACCCTTTCACGAATCACGACGACCGGCCCTATGTCCCTCGCCTCCAGCTACGACCCCAAAACCTTCGAAGCGCGCCTGTACGACGCCTGGGAGAAGGCCGGCCATTTCAAGCCTTCGGGCCAGGGCGAGCCCTACACGATCCTGCTGCCGCCGCCGAACGTGACCGGCACCCTGCACATGGGCCATGCCTTCCAGCAGACGCTGATGGACGCGCTGGTGCGCTACCACCGCATGCGCGGTTTCGACACCCTGTGGCAGGTCGGCACCGACCACGCCGGCATCGCCACCGAGATGGTGGTCAGCCGCAACCTGGCATTGGAAGGCAACGGCGAGACCCGCGACTCGCTCGGGCGCGACGGCTTCATCGCCAAGGTTTGGGAGTGGAAGCAGCAGTCCGGCGACACCATCGAACGGCAGATGCGCCGCCTGGGCACCTCGGCGGACTGGTCGCGCAGCACCTTCACCATGGACCCGCAGCCGTCGGCCGCGGTGACCGAGGCGTTCGTGCGCTGGTACGAGCAAGGGCTGATCTACCGTGGCCAGCGCCTGGTCAACTGGGACCCGGTGCTGAAGACCGCGATCTCCGACCTGGAAGTGGAAAACGTCGAGGAAGACGGCTTCCTGTGGTCGATCCGCTATGCGCTGGACGACGGCGCCAGCTACGAGCATGTTGAAGTCGACGCCGACGGCAATGAAACGCTGCGCGAGACCCGCCACTACCTCGTGGTCGCCACCACCCGCCCGGAAACGCTGCTCGGCGACACCGCGGTGATGGTGCACCCGGAAGACGAGCGCTATGCCCACCTGATCGGCAAGACCGTCACCCTGCCGCTGACCGGCCGCCGCGTGCCGGTGATCGGCGACGCCTATGTCGACCGCGCCTTCGGCACCGGCGTGGTCAAGGTGACCCCGGCGCACGATTTCAACGACTACCAGGTCGGCCTGCGCCACGACTTGCCGCTGATCAACCTGTTCACCCCGGTCGCCGCGCTCAACGACAACGCACCGGAGCGCTACCGTGGACTGGATCGCTACGAAGCCCGCAAGCAGGTGCTGGCCGAACTTGAAGAGCAGGGCCTGCTGGTCGAGGCCAAGCCGCACAAGCTGCAGGTGCCGCGCGGCGACCGCACCGGCCAGGTGATCGAGCCTTACCTCACCGACCAATGGTTCGTGAAGATGGACGGCCTGGCCCAGCGTGGCCTGGAGCTGGTGGAGCGTGGCGAAGTGAAGTTCGTGCCGCCGAACTGGATCAACACCTATCGCCACTGGATGGAGAACATCCAGGACTGGTGCATCAGCCGCCAGCTCTGGTGGGGCCACCGCATCCCCGCCTGGTTCGACGCCGAGGGCCGTTGCTACGTGGGCCGGGACGAAGCCGAAGCCCGCGCCAACGCCGGCATCGGCGACGACGTTGTCCTGACCCAGGACAGCGACGTGCTGGAAACCTGGTTCTCCTCGCAATTGTGGCCGTTCTCCACCCTGGGCTGGCCGAACGAAGCGGCGATGGCCGAGCGCGGTTTCGAACGCTACCTGCCGTCCTCGGTGCTGGTGACCGGCTTCGACATCATTTTCTTCTGGGTGGCGCGCATGATCATGGCCACCGACAGTTTCACCGGCAAGGTGCCGTTCCGCGACGTCTACATCACCGGCCTGATCCGCGACAAGGACGGGCAGAAGATGTCCAAGTCCAAGGGCAACGTGCTCGATCCGCTCGACATCATCGACGGCATCAGCCTGGAAGACCTGGTTGCCAAGCGCACCGGCGGGCTGATGCAGCCGCGCATGGCCGAGAAGATCGAGAAGGCCACGCGCAAGGAATTCCCGGACGGCATCATCGCCCACGGCGCCGACGCGCTGCGCTTCACCATCGCCGCGCTTGCGACCCATGGCCGCGACATCAAATTCGACCTCGGCCGCGCCGAGGGCTACAAGAACTTCTGCAACAAGCTGTGGAACGCCAGCCGCTTCGTGCTGATGAACAGCGAAGGCGCTCAGTTCCGGGGCGTGCCGCAGCCGCAAACCGACGCCGAGCGCTGGATTCTCTCGCGCCTGGCCAAGGTCACTGCCGAAGCGCACACGCACTTTGCCGACTACCGCTTCGACCTGCTCGCGCAGTCGCTGTACGAGTTCGCCTGGAACGAGTTCTGCGACTGGTTCGTCGAGCTGGCCAAGCCGGCGCTCAATGGCGAGGACGCAATCGCCGCCGACAGCACCCGCCACACCCTGCTGTACGTGCTCGAACAACTGCTGCGCCTGCTGCACCCACTGATCCCCTTCGTCACCGAAGAACTGTGGCAACAGGTCGCCCCGCGCCTGGGCATCGAGGCCACGACGCTGTCGCTGCAGGCCTACCCGGTGACCAGCGACTTCGCCGGCCAGGATTTCGCCGCCGCCGAGGTCGATGTGGAATGGCTCAAGGCGATGGTCTCGGCCCTGCGCCGGGTGCGCAGCGAGCTCAATGTCTCGCCGTCCAAGCAGGTGCGCCTGCTGCTGCAGGATGGCCAGGCCAACGACCGCGCGCGGGTCGAGCGCTTCGCGCCTTCGCTGAAGTTCCTGCTGCGGCTGGAGGCAATCGACTGGTTGCAGGCCGGCCAGGAGTCGCCGGCCGCCGCAGCGGCGATCGTGGGCGAGCTCAAGCTGCTGGTGCCGCTGGCCGGCCTGGTCGACCTGGAGGCCGAGCGCGTGCGCCTGGACAAGGAGATCGCCCGCGTCGCCGCCGAACAGGAAAAGAGCCAGGCCAAACTGGACAAGTTCAGCGACAAGGTGCCGGCGGCGGTGGTCGAACAGGAGCGCACGCGCCTGCTCGACTGGAGCGCCCAGCTGGACGGCTTGCGCAGCCAGCGCGCCAAGCTCTGATCGCAGCGGCGCCGCTGCCGGAAGCGTCACAGCTCGCGTTGCACGCGGACGGCAACGGCACGATGTCGGCAACGATCTTCCTGCTGGTGTTGGCGGCCGCCCTGCTGCACGCCAGCTGGAATGCGGTGGTCAAACGCGGGCCGGACAAACTGCTCGGTACCGTACTGGTCACCGCCAGCGCCGCGCTGCTTTCGGCCATCGCCCTGCCCTGGCTCGCTGCGCCCGCGCAACCGAGCTGGCCCTGGCTGGGCATCTCGGTGCTGTTGCAGGCCGGTTATTACGTCCTGGTCGCGCGCAGCTACCACGCCGTCGACATGAGCCTGGCCTATCCGGTGATGCGTGGCTGCGCGCCGCCGTTGGTGGCCCTGGCCGCGACCGTGCTGGGCGAACCCCTGCCCGCGGTCGCCTGGCTCGGCGTGGTCCTGGTGAGCGCGGGCATCCTCGGCATGGCCCTGGGCGCGCACTTGCGCCAGTTGGGCTGGCCCCTGCTGACGGCCATCACTATCGCGACTTACACGCTGGTTGATGCCCATGGCGCACGACTTTCGCGGAGTCCAATCAGCTATACGCTCTGGCTGTTCCTGTTTTCCGGCCTGCCGCTTGCGGGCTGGGCCCTGCTGCGACGGCGCGATGCCGTCGTGGCGTATGCCCGCCGCCACTGGCCGCTGGGCCTGTGCGGCGGCGTGGGGACCACGGCCGCCTATGCCATCGCCCTGTGGGCCATGACGCGCGCACCCATCGCAATGGTGTCGGCACTACGCGAAACCTCGATCCTGTTTGCGTTGCTGATCTCGGCGCTGCTGTTGCGCGAACGGGTACCGCATGCGCGCTGGCTCGCGGCCGGCTTGATCGTCGCCGGGGTGGCGACACTGCGGATGGCCTGAGGCCAGACTTCAGCCCATGCCTTCGAACGCAAGTTCCATCGCCATCACCAGCGCGTCCTCGCGGCCGTTCTGGGCCGGGTAGTAGCGCGGCCGACGGCCGATCTCGTTGAAGCCTTCCGAGTGGTAGAGCGCCACCGCCGCTGCATTCGAAGGCCGCACTTCGAGAAACACCCGGCGTGCACCGCGTTCGAGCGCCAGGCGCACCAGCGCGCGCAACAGCACGCGGCCATGGCCACGCGATTGCAGCGTCGGGTCGACGCAGATATTGAGGATGTGGGCTTCGTCCGCGGCCAGGCTCAACAGGCCATAGCCAACCAGCGTGCCGCCCTGCTCCATCACCCGGCCGGGATAGCCGGCCTGCAGGCAGTCGCGGAAGATGCCGCGCGTCCAGGGGAACGGGTAGGCGCGGCGCTCGACTTCCATCACCGCGTCGATATCTTCCTCGCGCATCGGCCGCAGCGTGGCTGGCGCCGGTGCCGTCACCGCACTCATGACCGCGCCTTCCCTTGCCGGCGCAGCGCGCGCAATTGCGGCCATAGCGCGCGCTTGGCGCGTGGGTTGGCGCGCAGCTCGGCGATCGGCCAGGTGGCCATCACGGTCTGCGTGGCAGGGTCGTTGGGATTGAGACCGGAAGCGCGCAGCAAGGCGATCTGAAGTCGGTCCGGCGCGCCGACACGGCCCCGGCGCGGCACGGCCGCCGCCGTTTCCGCGCGGGTCGCCGATGCCGAGGTGTCAGGCGACGACGGCGCGGCAGTCCGGCGGCTCGGAGTCGCCGCAGTCGAGGCGGTCGGCGCAGCCACGTCCACGTCGGTCAACGCGGGTGCGGCCACCGGCGCTGCGACCGGCGCATCGCGGTCCAGGTAGACCACATGCCCGAGCGCCTGCAGCCACGACAACTGCTCGCTCGACCAAGGCAGGGCGGGCGCCTCGCTCATGCCGCCTCGGGCGCCTTGCGCCAGCGCCGCCACAGCCATGTGCCCGGGCCGGACAGCGCGTACAACACGCCGACCACGAACAACACGCGTGGCAGGTCAATCACCAGGATGGCCAGCACGATCGGCACCACGGACAGCGCCAGGAACGGAACCCGATCCGCGCGCGGTCCTTTCTCGCCGCCCTTGAAACTCCAGAAACGGATGCGGCTGACCATCAGCAAGGCTGCCAGCACGGTCACGCCCAGCGCCACGTAGCGCAGCTCATCCCCACTCCAGCCGAGGTTGCCGTCGGCAAAGGCCCAGACAAAGGACATCATCAACCCGGCCGCGGCCGGACTGGCCAGGCCGATGAACCAGCGCTTGTCGACCACCCCGACCTGGGTATTGAAGCGCGCCAGGCGCAGCGCGGCGCAGGCCGCGTACAGGAACGCCGCCGCCCAGCCGACCCGGCCCATCGCATCGCCGTCGAACTTCAACGCCGACAGCGACCAGTGGTACATCACCAACGCCGGGGCCATGCCGAAGCTGACCAGGTCGGCGAGCGAGTCGTACTGCACGCCGAATTCGCTGCTGGTGCCGGTCAGGCGCGCCACGCGGCCGTCCAGGCCATCCATGATGGCCGCCACGAACACCGCGATGCTGGCCGCCACGAACTCGCCGTTGGCCGCAGCGATGATCGCGTAGAAGCCGGAGAACAGCCCGGCGGTGGTGAACAGGTTCGGCAGCAGGTAGATCGTGCGCGAACGCGGCGGGGGTCGAGAGTCTTCCATCCCGGCAGTTTAGAGGCAGTCGGCATCCAGGGCGACCGGCCCGGGACCGCTGCCGACGGGGTCGCGGGCGGCGGCTTCACTTGTCAGGCCCGCTCGCGGGTGCTGCAATCGGCACGGGGACTCACCTTGGGGAAGACAATATGCGACTGACGACCGGCCTGTGGGGCCTGTTGCTGCTGACCGGCACCGCGGGCGCCGCCGATCTGTACAAGTGGAAAGACGCCAATGGCGTCACCCATTACTCCGAAAGCCCGCCCAGCGGCCAGAAGTTCGAGGCGCGCCGGATCGACGCGCGCGGCACTGTCGGCGCCAGCGACGAAGAGACGCCGGCAGCCCCGGAATCGCCGCGCTGTACCCAGGCCCGGAAGAACCTGAAGGCACTCAGCGACACCCGCCCGGTCATGGAAGACACCGATGGCGACGGCAAACCCGACGCCAAGCTGGACGAAAGCCAGCGCGAAACGCAGCGCAATCTCGCCGACGCGTCGGTAAAGGCGTTCTGCCCGCAAACCGGCGGCTGAAGCTCGTCCAGGGCCGGCCGGTGGCCTGGCGCCACCGCGCCGTCCCTTTCGGCGCCAAGGAAGGGCAAAATAACCGCCTTTCCGCCCCTGCGAACCGCCGATGCGCCTGTCCCAGTTCCACCTCCACACCACCAAGGAAACGCCGGCCGACGCCGAGCTGGTCAGCCACCAGCTGATGATGCGCGCCGGCATGATCCGCAAGCTGGCCGCCGGCCTGTACACCTGGTCGCCGCTGGGCCTGCGCGTGCTGCGCAAGGTCGAGAACGTGGTGCGCGAGGAAATGAACCGCGCCGGCGCGGTCGAGTTGTTGCTACCGACCATCCAGCCGCGCGAACTGTGGGAAGAGAGCGGGCGCTGGCAGAAGTTCGGCGACCAGCTGTTGAAGATCAAGGATCGCAAGCAGGCCGACTACTGCTACTCGCCGACCGCCGAGGAAGCCATCACCGACTTCGCGCGCCAGGAACTGAGCAGCTACAAGCAGCTGCCGGTCAACTTCTACCAGATCCAGACCAAGTTCCGCGACGAGATCCGCCCGCGTTTCGGCGTGATGCGCGCGCGCGAGTTCCTGATGAAGGACGCCTACTCCTTCCACCTCACCGACGCCGACCTGGTGCGTGAGTACGAGAACATGAAGGCCGCCTACACCCGCGTGTTTACCCGCTTGGGCCTGGAAT
The DNA here is from genome assembly GCA_036566925.1 of Stenotrophomonas sp. Lineage (GTDB taxonomy): Bacteria > Pseudomonadota > Gammaproteobacteria > Xanthomonadales > Xanthomonadaceae > Stenotrophomonas_A. The sequence goes on along the minus strand of DATCVI010000225.1, from coordinate 11,598 downwards.
TCCGCGCGGTGCAGGCGGACTCCGGCGCCATCGGTGGCGATGCTTCGCAGGAATTCCACGTCATCGCCGACTCCGGCGAAGACGCCCTGGCCTTCTCCACCGGCTCGGACTACGCCGCCAACGTGGAAGCAGCGGTCGCCGCCGACCCGGCGTCGCGCCCGGCCGCGGCCGAAGCCCTGCGCAAGATCGACACGCCCACGCAGAAGACCTGCGAGGACGTCGCCGCGCTGATGGGCATCGCCTTGCAGCGCACCGTCAAGTCGGTGGCCGTGGTTGGCGAGGACGGCGGCTTCGTGCTGGCGCTGGTGCGCGGCGACCATGCCGTCAACGAGATCAAGCTGGGCAAGGTCGCAGGCCTGGCCGGCTACCGCCTGGCCAACGAGGCCGAGATCGCCGAGCACCTGGGCAGCGAACCGGGCTTCCTCGGCCCGCTGGCCCCGCGCAAGCCGATCCGCGTGGTCGCCGACCGCGAAGTAGCGGCCATGGCCGACTTCGTCGTCGGCGCCAACGAAGCCGGCTACCACCTGGCCGGCGTCAACTGGGGCCGCGACCTGCCCGAAGCCGAGACCGTGGCCGACATCCGCAACGTCGTTGCCGGCGATCGCGCGGTGGATGGTGGCGAGATCCGCATCGGCCGCGGCATCGAGGTTGGGCACGTGTTCCAGCTTGGGCGCAAGTATGCCGAGGCGCTGGGCGCCACCGTGCTGGACGAGAACGGCAAGGCCGCGATCCCGAGCATGGGCTGCTACGGCATTGGCGTGTCGCGGATCGTGGCGGCGGCAATCGAGCAGAACCATGATGCTGCCGGCATCATCTGGCCGGTGCCGATGGCGCCGTGGCAGGCGGTAGTGTGCGTGATCAACCCGAAGAACGATGCCGGGGTGGCGGCGGCGGCCGAGGCGCTGCTGGCCGAGCTGCTTGAGGCCGGTGTCGATGCGGTGCTGGACGATCGTGGTCTGCGGCCGGGGGCGATGTTTGCGGATATGGAGTTGATCGGCATTCCGCATCGCATCGTTGTTTCGGAGCGCGGTTTGGCGGCCGGTACGTTTGAATATCGTGCGCGGCGGGCTGAGGCGGCTGAGAATCTGGATAAATTGGCGTTGGTTTCGCGGTTGCGGGGTTAACTGGACTCTTTGTTTTTCCGTGGGGCGTTCGAGGCCGTGCCCTTGCCCGGGGGACGCCAAGATCTGCATCCATGCGGGGCTCGTTTGGGCGGCGTCCTGTCGCCCAACGCCCCCGGGCAAGGGCACGGCCCCGAACGCCCTATAGAAGGCCGCGTTTGTGTGGGGAGAGATGCCCTCATCCGTCGCTGTCGCGACACCTTCTCCCGCAAGCGGGAGAAGGACGGCATGCAGCTTTACAAGCTTCAATGAATCGACAACAGCGCCTGCTGTCCTTCTCCCGTTGCGGGAGAAGGTGGCCCGTCAGGGCCGGATGAGGGTGCTTTTTCTCTCCCCACAAACCAGGCTGATCTATCGGGTGGTCGGGGGCAGACCCTGTTCGGGACAATTGGCGACATGGATGTCGCCAATTAGCCCCCATGGATGGGTTCACGGCGTGTCCCGAGCAGGGTCTGCCCCCGGCCGCCGCACGTAAAAATAAAACCAGAAGAAACCCAAGAAATAACCCCGAAGCTCGCGAATATTTGTAAACCGCAATAACCAGACATTATGATCGAGCGCAGGGCCAAGGACGGGCCACCACCCCTTTCCACCGCCTTGGAGCAACAATGTCGATCGATCTCACCGGCCTGTCGGCCAAACAGCTTGACGCCCTGATCAAGAACGCGAAGAAGCGCCAGAGCGTGGTCGCCAAGCGCACCCCCATCGCCAAGGTGCGCGCGCAACTGACCCGCGTAGCCAAGGCCGAGGGCTATACCCTCGAAGAATTGTTCGGTACACCAGCACCGGCGGGCCGCGGCACGGCCGCCAAGAAGGTCTCCTCGCGCGCTGGCCGCAAGCTCGGCAAGGTCGCGCCGAAGTACCGCAATCCGGCCAACAGCAAGGAAACCTGGACCGGCCGCGGCAAGCAGCCGCGCTGGATGGCCGAGCTGACCAGCAAGGGCAAGAAGGTCGAGGACTTCCTCATCAAGAAGAAGTAAATCGGTACCCTCTGTTACACAAAGGACGCCGGCTTTTGCCGGCGTCCTGCATTTACGGACCTGGAACTCGCAAGCGTCGGAAAATCAGAGATTCTTCCGCGCCGGTACCAGCAAGTTGCCGAACAGCAGCCCGGCCACCAGCGCCATCACGATATTGGTCACCGCCAGCAGCGCTGCCTGGCCGACGTCGACGTTCTGCTGCTGCACCAGGTTGATGAAGCCGCGCAGGCTGGTGCTGCCGGGCACCAGCATGATGATGCCGGGCAGGCGGATCAGTGCGCCGGGCTTCTGGATCGTGCGACCGAACAGGTTGCCAGCCGCGGTCAATGTCATCGCCGAGGCGAATACGCCTGCCGGGCTACCCCACTCCTGCCCGGCGTAACGCGCGATCACATAGCCGGCCATGGCTGCGGCCATCACCCAGCCGTAGTCACGCACGTGCGCCTTGAACAGCACTGCGAATGCGTAGGCAGCGGCCACCAGCGAGGCCCATTCGACCCAGTGCGCCTGCGGCCTGACGGCGCGCACCTGCGGCTCCAGGCCGAGGTATTGGGTCAGCGTCACCGCGATGACCGCGCCCACGGTGAGCTTGAGCACCGTAGTCACTGCGCCGGCCAGCCGCGCCGTGCCCGAAACCCAGTGCTGGCTGGCCAGTTCGTTGACCGCGTTGGTCAGCGCCATACCCGGCAGCAGGACCACCAGCGAGGCGATGATGACCGTGTTGAGGTTGAGCGAGCCGACCAGTGAAGCCACCACGGTGGCGACGAAACCGGCCAGCAGCGCGGCCAGCGCGTCGCCGGCCTCCTTGGTGGCCGGGCGACGGTCGGTGTATTGGGTCAGCAGGCCGATCAGCAGGCCGATGATGCCGGCGGTGGCGATGTCGAGCCATGGCAGTTTCCACAACCCTGCCACGCTGGCGGCCGCCAGGCCGAAGGCGAATATCTGCATCGCCTTGCCGCGGCCATCTACTTCGCGATCCAGTCGGCGCAATGCGGTATGGCCCTGCGCAATGCTCATGCGGCCACTGGCCACGCTGTCGGCGATGTAGTCGGCCACGCTGAGCTTGTAGAGGTCGTTCTCGCCCGGGGCCAGGCGGATCACGCGGGTGATGTCGCTGGAGCCGATCGCCTTGCTCGGGTCGCTGAAACTCAGGATCACGCCAGTCGGGTTGGACCAGGGCTCGCAGTCCAGGTCCAGTTGCTGCGAGAGGGCGATCAGCGCTGCTTCCAGGCGCTGCGCGGTGGTGCCGTAGCTGTGCAGCCGGCTGGCGATTTCCGAGACGAAGGCCACCCGCTGCGCGTAGCTGGCGCTGGTGGTGCTGGAGGCGGGTGCGGCGACGGACATTCGGCGGTGATCGCAAGGCGGTGGCCCGCAAGTGTATGTCCGGGTCGTCGCTGGCTGTAAACCACCGAGCGCTATGCAATGGTGCCGTGTCACGATGCGCCAACGACACCCGCCCATGTATGCTGCCGCACGGATGCGCGACCAGAAAGCCCCTCAGCCACCGACCCTCGCCCGGGACGCCCAGGATCCGGCGCGAATTCGCTTGGCTGGCAGTTGGGTGCTCGACACCGCGATGGCCGCGGCCGAGCTGCTGCAGGGGCTACCGCAGGAGCCCTGCCGCATCGATGCCAGCGGTATCGCGCAACTGGATTCGGCCGGCGTGCTGCAGTTGTTGCGCTACGCCCGTCGTGCCGGGCTGGCCGACGACGCGATTTCCTTCCGCGAAGACCACCGCGCCCTGGTCTGCACCATCGAGGAACTCGAAGACGACCGCCCCAAGCCACGCCGCGACTACGGCTTCGTGGCCGCGTTGGCGCGTTTGGGCCGGGCCGTCCACAACACCGGCGGCGACATCGTCCAGCTGGCCAGTTTCCTCGGCGAGAACCTGGTCAAGCTGGCGCGGCTGTTCCGTGAGCCGCGCCGCTTCCGCCTGACCGCCACGGTTAGCCACATGGAGCAGGTCGGCCTCGATGCGGTGCCGCTGGTGGTGCTGCTCTCTTATCTGGTGGGCGCGGTGATCGCCTTCCTCGGCTCGACCATCCTGCGCGACTTCGGCGCGGAAATTTACGTGGTAGAGCTGGTAAGCATCGCGTTCCTGCGCGAATTCGCCGTGCTGCTCACCGCCATTGTCCTGGCCGGCCGCACCGCCAGCGCCTTCACCGCGCAGATCGGCGCGATGAAGTCGCGCGAGGAGATCGACGCCATCCAGACCCTGGGCCTGGACCCGATCGACCTGCTGGTGATCCCGCGACTGCTGGCCTTGGTATTGATGCTGCCGCTGCTGACCTTCATCGCGATGATCGCCGGCCTGGCGGGCGGCGTCACCGTGGGTGCGTTCGACCTGGACATCCCGCCGCAGATGTACCTGGCGCGCATGCACGAGACCATCCAGGTGCGGCACTTCCTGGTCGGTATGTCGAAGGCGCCGATATTCGCCATGGTCATCGCCCTCATCGGCTGCCTGGAAGGGCTCAAGGTGACCGGCACCGCGCAATCGGTCGGCGAGCGCACCACCTCCAGCGTGGTGCAGACCATCTCGCTGGTGATCATCCTCGACGCGATGGCCGCACTGTGGTTCATGAAGGTGGGCTGGTAATGGCGGCAGCGGACGACATCGCCATTTCGGTACGCGGGCTGGTCAACCGTTTCGGCAGCCAGACTGTGCATGAGGACCTCGACCTGGACGTGCGCCGGGGCGAAATTCTCGGCGTGGTCGGCGGCTCGGGCACCGGCAAATCGGTGCTGATGCGCAGCATCCTCGGCTTGCGCCGGCCCGATGCCGGACAGATCGAGGTGCTCGGCGCCGACCCGGCCTCGGACGATCCGGCCGAGCGCGATCACATCACTCGCAACACCGGCGTGCTGTTCCAGGACGGCGCCCTGTTCTCCTCGCTCACGGTGGGCGAGAACGTGCAGGTGCCCTTGAAGGAACGCCACCGCGAGTTTCCCGAGCGCTGGTTCTATGAGTTGGCACTGCTGAAGATCAAGCTCGCCGGCCTGCACGCCGACGCGCTGGACAAGCTGCCCTCGCAATTGTCCGGCGGCATGCGCAAGCGCGCCGGCCTGGCGCGGGCGCTGGCGCTGGACCCGCCGCTGCTGTTCCTCGACGAGCCCACCGCCGGTCTGGACCCCATCGGCGCGGCCGCGTTCGACCGGTTGATCAAGACCCTGCAGCAGGCGCTCGGCCTGACCGTGTTCCTGATCACCCATGACCTGGACACGCTGTATGCCATCTGCGACCGCGTCGCGGTGGTGGCCGACCGCAAGATCATCGCCAACGCGCCGTTGGCCGAGATCGAGCAGATCGACCACCCGTGGGTGCAGGAATATTTCCATGGCCCTCGTGCGCGCGCCGCGCGCGAGGCGAAGACCGACTCGAGCGAGACCGCCTGATGGAAACCAAAGCCAACTACGTGCTGATCGGCGCGTTCACCATAGTCGCCGGGCTTGCCCTGCTGCTGTTCGGCCTGTGGGCCGCAAAATACTCCTCCGACCGCACCTGGCAGTACTACCGCGTGGTGTTCCGCGAGGCCGTGACCGGCCTGTCGGTCGGCAGCCCGGTGCAATACAACGGCATCGCGGTCGGCTCGATCACCGAGCTGACGCTGGCGCCGGACGACCCGCGCCAGGTAGTCGCGCGCGTGCGCCTGAACTCGACCACGCCGATCAAGGTCGACACCCGCGCCAAGCTGGCGATCACCAGCCTGACCGGGCCTTCGATCATCCAGCTCAGCGGCGGCACGCCGGAGTCGCCCGCGCTCACCTCGGTGGACAAGAGCGATGCGCCGGTGATCCAGACCACGCCTTCGGCGTTGCAGAACATCACCGATACCGCCAACCGCATCGTCGAGCGGCTCGACCAGGTCCTGAGCGACCGCAACGTCGCCAGCATCTCGACCACGCTGCAGAACCTGGAAAAGATCAGCAACTCGCTCGGCAATCGCGACGAAGGCGTGCAGGCATTGCTGATCAGCGCGCGCGACGCCGCGCGCAAGCTCGATGCCACCCTCACCACCACGAACGGGGCCGTGCAGCACCTGGACCAGAACCTGGTACAGCAGTTGCCGCCGATCCTGGACAAGCTCGATTCAACCCTGAGCAAGCTCGACTCGGCCGCCAACAACGCCAACGGCATCCTTGGCGACAATCGCGCGGCGATCAACAGCTTCGCCAACGAAGGGCTGGGCCAACTCGGCCCGACCCTGGCCGAACTGCGCGGCTTGATCCGCGACCTGCGCCGGGTCAGCGACCGCCTGGACAATAACCCCGCACGCTACCTGCTTGGCCGCGACGCACCGAAGGAGTACCAGCCCAAATGAAGCGTCTTCTCCACGCCTGCCTGTGCCTGTCGCTGGTCGCGCTGGGCGGTTGTTCGATCCTTTCCACCGGCTCGCGCGAACCGGTGACGATTTATTCACCCGATGTGCGGGTAACGCCGGACCCGGCCTGGCCGCAGGTGGCCTGGCAATTGACCATCGTCAAGCCGACCGCCTCGCGCCTGGTCGACAGCCCGCGCATCAATGTGCGCCCGGTACCGGGCGAGTTGCAGGTCTACCAGGGTGCCAGTTGGGCCCAGCCGGCCACCGACATGGTGGAAGGCGCGGTGCTGCGCGCCTTCGAGGACAGCCAGCGGATCGGCGGCGTGGGCCGCAGCAGCGATGGCATCCGCGCCGACTACCGCCTGGTCTTGGACCTGCGCCGCTTCGAGTCGGACTACGCCGGCCAGCCGTTGCCTTCGGCCACGGTCGAGCTCAACGCCAAGCTGCTGCACAGCAGCGACCAGCGCGTGGTGGGCTCGCGCACCTTCCTGGTAGCGACCCCGGCCGGTGCAACTGACGTCGGTTCTGTCGCCGCGGCGTTCGAGGTGTCGCTGCGACAGCTGACGCATGACCTGGTGGGCTGGACTTTGCAGACCGGGCAGCGGGATGCGGTGTCGGCGGGGAACCTGCGCCGGTAACTCAGTGCAGTCTGGCTTCGCTCGTCGGGGCTGAAGCGCCTCCTACAGTGCACTTGTAGGAGGGGCTCCAGCCCCGATGGCTTTCAGCGCGACGCAATCTGCCGAAAGGTCAAGTTGATCCGCTCCCCCATTGGTTTGGCCGTCCGCGGCAACGCGTGCTGGTATAGCGCCTGGGTGTCCCCGGCCATCAGCAGCAAGTCGCCGTGACCCAGCACGATCTCGCGCTTTAGATCTTTTTCCCGGCGGTGGCGGAACACGAAACGCCGCGGCGAACCGAGGCTGAGCGAGGCGATCAATGGCTGCCTGCCCAGCTCGGGCTCGTCGTCACTGTGCCAGCCCATGGCATCGCGGCCATCGCGGTAGCGGTTGAGCAGCACGCTGTTGAAAGGCCGTCCGGTCTCGGCCACCAGCCGCTGCCGCAACGGCAGCAGCGACGCCGGCCAGGGATGCGGCTCGAATTCGGTGCCCGAGTAGCGATAGCGGGCGTCGGCATCGCCGATCCAGCGGCTCAACCGCGGCGAATCCACCTCGCGGCCGAATAGCTTGATCCGGTGCACCTCCCAGTCCACCTCCTCCAGCAGCGCCAGCCGCAGGGCCTCGGCCTGTGGTGCCGGGAGCCAGCCCGGTAGCCACGTCACTTCGGCGCCTGGCAGGTCGATTTGCATGGGTGAACGCTAGCACGAGGCCCCGCCCACCAATACGCTGGCGTCTGGAATTTGCCCGGCTCCCTGCAAACCCTGAAAATGGGCGGCAGCCATCGAGTCATCGAGCCATTGGGAGCGCAACAGCATGTCGGAAACCGGAGTCGGCGCAGTCGCGTCCGAAGCAGTCGAGCGCGACGTGATGGAGTACGACATCGTCACCGTCGGCGCCGGCCCGTCGGGGCTGGCGTTTGCCATCCGCCTGAAGCAGCTCAATCCCGACCTGACCGTGTGCGTGATCGAGAAGGCCAGCACCATCGGCGCGCAGATCCTGTCTGGCGCCGTCATCGAACCCGAACCGCTGGACCGACTGCTGCCAGGCTGGCGCGACAACCCGCCGCCGATCTGCGTGGCCGCCGCCGAAGACGAGTTCTGGTATCTCACCAAGGAAGGCGGACACAAGTTTCCGATCGTGCCGCCGGGCATGCGCAACCACGGCAACTTCATCGTCAGCCTCGGCGCGATGTGCGCCTGGCTGGCGCCGCAGGCCGAGGCGCTGGGCGTGGAGATCTATCCCGGCTTCGCCGCCGCCGAAACGTTGCATGACGCCGACGGCAAGGTCGTCGGCGTGCGCATCGGCGACATGGGCGTGGCCAAGGATGGTTCGCACAAGCCGGGCTACACGCCGGGGATCGATATCCGCGCCAAGGTCACGGTGCTGGCCGAAGGTGCGCGCGGCCACCTCACCAAGCGCCTGATCAAGCGTTTCGGCCTGGACGCCGAGAGCGAACCGCAAAGCTATTCGATCGGCATCAAGGAGCTGTGGCAGGTGCCGGAAGGCCGGGTGACGCCCGGCAAGATCGTGCACACGCTGGGCTGGCCGGCCGACCCGCAGACCTACGGCGGCAGCTTCCTGTATCACCTGGAAAACAACCAGATCGCACTGGGCTACGTCAGTGGCCTGGATTACCACGACCCCGAATACAAGCCGTGGGAAGCCTTCCAGCAGTGGAAGAACCACCCCACGGTCAAGCCGCTGCTGGAAGGCGGCAACATCCTGTCGGCCGGTGCGCGCGCGATCGTCACTGGCGGCTGGCAGTCGCTGCCGAAGGTCGAAATGCCCGGCGCGCTGCTGATCGGCGACACCGCCGGCCTGCTCAACGTGCCCAAGATCAAGGGCACGCACCAGGCGATCCGCAGCGGCATGCTCGCCGCCGAACACCTGGTTGCCTCGCAACTGGCGCCCGAGGGTTTCGATGCCAAGCTGCGCGATTCCGACGCGATGGCCGAGCTGAAGCAGGTCCGAAATATCAAGCCGGGCTTCAAGCGCGGCCTGTGGTTCGGCCTGGCCAACGCCGCGTGGGAAACCGCCGTCGGCGGCCATTCGCCATGGACGTTGAAGAACAAACCCGATTGGAGCTCGCTGGACAAGGTCGGCGCGCAGGAAGAACCCAAGCGCGACTACGTCCAGCGCGAACTGGCGCCGCGCGACCGCCTGCAGGGCGTCTACTTCGCCGCCACCGAGCATGACGAAGACCAGCCGGTGCACCTGCACGTGCTGGATCCCAACATCTGCGTCACCCGCTGCGCGCAGGAGTACGACAACCCTTGCACGCGCTTCTGCCCGGCCGGTGTGTACGAGATCGTCGCCGATGCCGCCACCGCGACCGGCAAGCGGCTGCAGATCAATGCCGCCAACTGCGTGCACTGCAAGACCTGCGACATCAAGGACCCGTACGAAATCATCAACTGGGTGACGCCGGAGGGTGGTTCGGGGCCGAACTACCAGAACCTCTGATGCCGGCGGCGTCCTCCTTCGGCCAGTCCGCGCGCTCGACCCTGTATCGCGCGCTGCGGGCGGCCTTCCGCCTGCTGCCGCTGGACGATGGCACCCGCGACCGTTGGCGCCAGCGCCTGCTGCCGCGCGTGGCCGACTGGGTGCCGCCGCCGCCGCGTGGCCAGGTCGCGCCAGGCACCCATGTGCGCCGCCCCTACTTGCGCTCGGATCAAGCGGCCATCGGCCACGTGCCCTACCGCAAGCAGGCGCTGCCCGAAGTGCTGCCGGCGACGCTGGTTGCGTTCTACTTGCCGCAGTTTCACCCCATCGCCGAGAACGACCGTTGGTGGGGCAAGGGCTTCACCGAATGGCGCAACGTCACCCGCGCCCTGCCGCAGTTCGAAGGCCACGTGCAACCGCGCCTGCCGGCCGACCTCGGCTTCTATGACCTGCGCGATATCGGCGTGATGCGCGAGCAGGCGCGCCTGGCCGCCGAGTACGGCATCGGCGCATTCTGCTTCTACTTCTACTGGTTCGCCGGCCGCACCCTGCTGGAACAACCGCTGCAACAGTGGCTGGCCGACGACACCATCGAGTTGCCGTTCTGCCTGTGCTGGGCCAACGAGAACTGGGCGCGGCGCTGGGATGGCCGCGACCAGGACGTGCTGATGGCGCAGCAGCACAGCGCCGAGGACGACCTGGCCTTTATCGCCCACATCGCGCCGTACCTGCGTGACCGCCGTGCGCTGCGGGTGGACGGGCGACCGATGTTGCTGGTCTATCGCCCGAGCCTGATGCCCGACCCCGCGGCCACCGCGCAGCGCTGGCGCCAGTGGTGCCGCGACAATGAGATCGGCGAGATCCACCTTGCCTACGTGCAGGGATTCGAGCGGCCGGACCCGCGCGATATTGGCTTCGATGCAGCGGTGGAATTCCCGCCCAACATGAGCAACCCGCCCTCGGTGGCGTCGGTGCAGAACTTGATCAACCCGGAGTTCGCTGGCGCGGTCCTGGACTGGCGCGTGCTCGCGCAGGAGGCCGCCGCGCGGCCATTGCCGGCGTATCGCCTGTACCCGGGCGTGAATCCCGGCTGGGACAACGAGCCGCGGCGCTCGGGCAAGGGCCGTGTCCTGTTACATGCGTCGCCGCGTGGGTATGGCGATTGGCTGCGGCAGACCATTCACCAGCGATTGGCGACGGTGCCCGCGTCAGACAAGCTGGTCTTCATCAACGCATGGAACGAATGGGCAGAGGGTGCGGTGCTGGAGCCGGATATGCGGTTGGGGCATGCGTGGCTGGAAGCTGCGCGGCAAGCGCTGGCGCCCGTGCAGACGCGCAACAACACACCGGGCGTGGTCATCCATGCCTTCTACATTGACGTCTTCGAGGAGCTGTTGCTGCAGCTGAAAGCAGCAGCCTTCCCGCACACTCTATGGGTGACCACGACCGAGGATAAGGCCGAGGCCATCCACCATTGCCTGGCGCGCCACGCAATGGCCGGCGAAGTCTGCGTCCATCCCAACCATGGCCGCGACGTGCTGCCGTTCCTGCACGTGGCCGATCGCCTGCTCAACGAAGGTGTCAACCTGGTGTTGAAGTTGCACACCAAGCGCTCGCTGCATCGCGGCGATGGCGACCGCTGGCGCCGCGAAATGGTCGACAGCCTGCTGGCGCCGCAGCGTGCAAGCGAGATCATCGAAGCCTTCGGGCGGCAGCCAGCGCTCGGCCTGGTCGCGCCCGAAGGGCACATCCAACCGCTGCACTTCTATTGGGGCGCCAACGAAGCCGCGGTTCGCAGCCTGGCGGCTCGTATCGGCATGCAGATGCCTGATCCGGACAATGCGACTTTCGCCAGCGGCAGTATGTTCTGGGTGCGGCTCGATGCGCTGCGCCCGCTGCTGGATCTGCACCTGCTCCCGGCCGAGTTCGACAGCGAGGCCGGCCAAGTGGATGGCACCTTGGCACACGCGATAGAACGGGTGTTTTCGCTGGCCACGGTCGCGGCCGGTTATGAGGTCAGCAGTGCCGCCGCAGCCGTCGGCGCGCCGGAGCCGGCGCCGCAGCCCTATCGGTATGCGCAGCGCGACTGAGCGCGCTGCGCATCGGGGTTCAACGCGAG
>DATCVI010000224.1:0-31340 GCA_036566925.1 Stenotrophomonas sp. | reverse complement strand
CCCCGCCCCCCCCCGCCGATCGGCGCGCCGCCCCCTTCCGCCTGACCTCGCCCCTTTCTTTGGAGATGCCCTTATGCCGTATCGTCGATCGCGCCCCCTTAGTCGCCTTGCCCTGCTCGGCCTGTGCGCCGCGATGGCTGCCCTCGCCGGCTGCGCCAGCACCGCTGATACTGCCAGCAGCCTGGGCGGCAGCGATGCCGGGGTGCAGGTGACGGTACCGGCGCAGCGCCTGCCCGGGCTGCGCTACGCCTGGGTGCCCGCGCCGCACGACTACACCGAGCAGGCCGACCCGCGCGTGCTCGACCCGGCGCTGCGCCAGCGCCTGCGCAACGCCATGGATACGGCACTGGCCGCCAAGGGTTACCAGCGCGTCGAACAGGTCGGCCAGGCCGACTGGGTAGCGGCGTACCGCGTCGGTGTGCGCGAAGGCGAACGCCTGGTGCCTAGCGCTGGGGCCGGCGGTAGCGGGCCGACGCGGATGAACGCCATCCAGTGCACCAGCGCCGGCTGTTCGCAACTGGTGGTGCCGGGCAATGACGGCTCACTTGAGTTGGACATGCGCCGGGTGAGCTATGTCGAAGGTGCGCTGCAGATCGAGGCGATCGACCGGCATTCGGCGCAGGTGCTGTGGAGTGCGGTCAACCGTGGCAGCGTGCGCCGCAGCGATAGCCGCCAGGCGCGGCTGGATGCCATCGCCGCGCAGACCTTGCAAGCGATTCCGCCGGCGCCACGCTGATTCCAGGCCGTCCTTAATCGGCGCGGCGCGAGATTTCGAGCTGCGCGCGCCGGCGTGCGTCGAGTTCCTCCCGCAGCGCTTGCAACCGCGCCGGCGACCAATCGCGTGCGCCGGTCACCAGCAGCCAGGCATCGACGTAGTGCGACGGCGCGATGACGTGGCCGTAGCCCAGCGGCGTGCTGTCGGCCAGCAGCATGTCCAGGGCCAACTGGAACATGCTCACCAGCGGATACCAGCGCAGCGAGGGCGAAACATCGAAGCCGCGCGGCGGTTCCATCCAGTCGGGCTTGCGCCAGGCGTCGTGGGGATCGAAGAAAGTGATGGCATCACTGGCGTACTGCAGGTACACCACGCGTGTCGGCCCCCACGGTGCGTCGTTCGGCACCGGGCTGCCGTGCTGGTTCATGAAGCGCACGAAGCGGCCATCGCGGAAGGTGGGCAACCACTGCGGCGAATCTGGGTTGCGCGCCGCGGTGAGGCTGCGCCATTGCCGGGTTGCGAAGGGCGGCCCGCTCCACAGTGCACCGTCGATGGGGTCGCCAAGCAGTTCGAACAGTTCCATCGAGCGTTCGGAATTCATTGCGCCCAGGCTCAGGCCGTGCACGTACAGGCGTGGTCGTTGGTCCTTCGGCAGGCTGCGCCAATAGCCATAGACCTCGCGAAACAGCGCCTGCGCGCTTTCTTCACCGTAGCCGGGCTCGATCATCAGCGACAGCGGGCTGGACAGATAGGAGTACTGCATCGCCACGCTGGCGATGTCGCCGCGCTGCAGGTATTCGAGGCTGTCGATCGCGCCGGGGTCGACCCAGCCGGTCCCTGTCGGGGTGATGATCACCAGCATCGAACGCGAGAAGCCGCCTTGCCGTTGCAGTTCGCGCAGCGCCAGGCGCGCGCGTGCCTCGGCGTCGTCGGCGGCCGGCAGGCCGACGTAGACACGCACCGGGGTCAGGCTTGGCCCACCCCCCGCGCTCGCGCTGATCTCGGCGGCGTTGGGGCCGCCGGAAACGAAGTCGCGGCCCATGCGCCCAAGGTCCTGCCAGGCCACCAATGAGCCGGGGCCACCCGTGCGTCCGGGCAGGTTCGGCGGATGCCGATCCGGCGGTGTCAGCGTGTCGGCCTTGCGAAAGGAAGCATCGATACCGTGCAGCGCCGCGCGCAGGATGACGCCGTTGGCGATCAGCGCGAACACCACCACCGCTGCCGCCACGCCGATGACATTGGCCAGCCGCCGCGGCAGCACGCGCTGGGCGCGGCGGTCGACCATTGCGGCTATCCAAGCGAACACTCTTCCCACCAGCAGCAAGCCGAGCGAGGTCAGCACCGCTACCAATAGCAGCCGCAATGAGTAGCCCTCGTCGATGGTGGGCAATTGCATCACCGCGCGCACCGAGTTCTGCCACGGCCGCGCCAGCCATACCGTGGCGATCCAGGCCACCGCGCACAGTCCCAGCAGCATGCTCGGCCAGTGTCGCAGGCGCGCGTGGCGCAGCAGCGGCGGCAGTTGCAGATAGGTCCACAGCCATTGCAGCAAGGCGCCCAACGCGTAACCTACCGCCAGGCAGAAGCCCGACAACACGCCCTGCGCCACGGCGCCGCGCGGGATCAGGCTGGGCGAGAGGGAACAGACGAAGAACAAGCTCGCCACGACCATCCCGGCGATGCCGGGGCGCCGACCCAGGCGCAGGCGCGCACTGGCGAGGGTCCGCCGCAGCCGGCCATGCGCCGGCGCTGCATTGTCCGCCTCTGTTTGGCTCATATGCGCAGCGCCCCGGTCAACATCGACCATAGCGCCCACAGCGCGGCCGCGCACAGCGCCAGGAACACGCTCCACTCGAAGCGGTTGATCGGCACACTCTCGCGCTCGCGCCGCGACAGGAAGAACAACAGCGAGCCGGGCGCATACAGCAACGCCGACAACAGCAGGTAGCGACTGCCGCTGGCCAGCAGCATCGCCAGCGCGTAGACCGTGGCCACCATCGCGATGACGCCCACGCGCCCGCGCGTGGCCGCAGGCTCGCCGGCGAAAGTCTCGCCGTTGAGCGCCAGCTTGAGCTGGTAGGCCGCTACCAGGAGATAAGGCACCAGCGTCATCGCACTGGTCATTTTCAGTGCCAGGGTGAAAGCGTATTCGGCAAACCAGGTCACCAGCAGGAACAGCTGGATCACCGCGTTGGTCAGCCACAGCGCGGCAACCGGCACGCCAGCGGCGTTCTCGCGCGCGAGTGTGCGCGGCATGGCGTCGTTGAGGGCGGCCGAATGCAGGACCTCTGCGGCGAGCAATGACCAGGACAAGTAATTGCCGAGCACCGAAATCAGCAAGCCGACGCTGACGAACACCCTGCCCCACGGCCCGACCACCGCTTCCATGACCCCGGCCATCGACGGGTTGCGCAGCGCCGCCAGGTCCGGTCGCAACAGGATGCCGTAGGACAGCACCGTGACCAGCACCAGCAGGCTGAGCACGCCGAGGAAGCCGAGCACGGTGGCCAGGCCGACGTCGCGACGGTGGCGGGCAAAGCGCGAATACACGCTCGCCCCTTCGATGCCGACGAACACGAACACCGTGATCAACAACGTGCCACGCACCTGCGACCACAGCGTGGCGGTGCTGGCCGGCTCGCCGCCCCAGCCATTCCAGGCGAACACATCGCGCCGGAAACCGGCGGCGACCACGAACAGGAACACCGCGATCGGCACCAGCTTGGCGACCGTGGCGATCGTGTTGAGCAGCGCGGCCTGCTTGATGCCGCGCAGGATCAGGAAGTGGAACCCCCACAGCAGCAGCGAGGCCGAGGCGATCGCGGCCAGGGTCGAGCCGTCGCCGAAGATCGGGATGAACTGCCCCAGCGTGGCCTTGATCAGGATGAGGCAGGCAACGTCGGCCAGGCAGCAGCCGATCCAGTAGCCGAGGGCCGAAAGTACGCCGGCGTAATCGCCAAAGCCGGCCTTGGCATAGGCGTAGATGCCAGTATCCAGCGCTGGCTTGCGGCGCGAGAGCGACTGGAACACCAAGGCCAGGCACAACATGCCGGTGCCGGCGATCAGCCAGGCCAACAGCGCGCCATAGATGCCAGTGGTACTGCCGAACGCCGCCGGCAGCGCGAAGATGCCCGAGCCGATCATCGAGCCCACCACCAACGCGGTGAGCTCGAACAGAGACAACTGCCGGTTCGGTGCGAGCGAGCTCATGCCGGGGCGATCCCTTCGCGCTGCACCGGCGGCCGGCCGGACCGGGTCAGATCTGGATGTAGCCGGTGGCGATCCAATAGATGCCGACGATCAGCCCGATCACCGCCAGCCCCAGCACGATGCCATCGGAGGCCTTGGTGAACACCTTGGCGTTCTGCTCGCGACGGGCCCAGAAGTACAACAGGCTACCCGGGGCATAGAGCACGGCTGAGAGCACGATGAACTTGACCCCGCCGGCATAAAGCAGGAATACCGTGTAGATCGTGGCCAGCACCGCCAGCACCAGGTCGCGATTACGGTTGCCCTCGCCCGCATCGTAGCCCTCGCCACGCTTGGTGATCTGCAAGCCGTAGGCCGCTACCAGCAGGAACGGGATCAACGACATCGCGCTGGTGAGGTTGAGCATCAGCGAGAACGCATCGCGCGACCAGTAGGTGGTGATGACGATGATCTGGATGACGATGTTGGTGGCCCATAACGCGGCCGAAGGCACGCCATTGGCGTTTTCGCGGGCGAAGGCCTTGGGCATGTCGCCGGTTCGGGCGGCGGCGAACAGCACCTCGGCGCAGATCAGCGACCAGGTCAGGTAGGCGCCGAGCACCGAGACCAGCAGGCCAATGCTGACGAATACCGCGCCCCAATGGCCCACCACCGCTTCGAGCAGCGCCGCCATCGAGGGCTGGCGCATGCCGGCGATGTCCGCGCGTGGCAGCACGGCATACGGCAGCAAGGTGACCAGCACCATCAGCGTGGTGACGATGAGGAAGCCGCTGATGGTGGCGAAGCCGACGTCACGGCGCTCGCGCGCATAGCGCGAATAGACGCTGGCGCCTTCGATGCCGAGAAACACGAACACGGTCACCAGCATGGTCGCCTTGACCTGTTCGAACACGCCGTTGGTGAGGTCGCCGCCGTAGAAGTTGAACCGGAACAGGTCCATCTTGAAGGCGAACGCCACGATGATGATGAAGACGACGATCGGGATGACCTTGGCGATGGTCACGATCTTGTTGATCGCCGCAGCCTGCTGCACGCCGCGCAGGATCATGAAATGGAACAGCCAGATGCCCACCGAGGCCACGACAATGGCCACCACGGTGTTGCCGTCGCCGAAGACGGGGAAGAACGCACCCAGCGTGGACTTGATCAGCACCCAGTAGGACACGTTGCCGATGCAACTGCCGATCCAGTAACCGAATGCGGAGAGGAAACCGGCGTAATCGCCGAACCCCTCCTTGGCGTAGGCGAACACACCGGCATCGAGCCCCGGTTTGCGCTCGGCCAGGAACTGGAACACGCGCGCCAGCATGTACATGCCGGTGCCGGCCACCAGCCAGGCAATGACGGCGCCGAAGGGGCCGGTTGCGCCGGCGAAGGTGCGAGGCAGCGAGAAAATACCCGCTCCGATCATTCCGCCAACCACCATCGCGGTCAGCTGGGTACGCGACATCGTTTGCACGTTTGCCATGACCGATGCTCCCCGTCCGTGACGGACGTGTCAGCATGGGGGGCGTGACCGTCACGGCGGCGTGACGATGCTGACGATTGGGGAAACGGCTTGGCGCCCGCGCCTTGACCCGTCAGGACACCGTGACATCGGCGGTACGCGCGGCCGGATGCCGCATCAACCATCGGAACACCGGGCCGGTCATCAGCGTCGACAGGACCGCCAGCGTGGTCAGCACCGCAAAGGCGAATTCGGAAATCAATCCGGCGTCGCGCAGGATGGTGGCGGCGACAATCTCCATCAGGCCCTTGCACTGCAGCAGCGTGCCTATCGCCAGGGTGTCGCGGCGGCTGGCATCGCGCAATGGCGGATACAGCAACACCGCGGCAAGCTTGGCCACCACCGACACCCCCAGCACCAGGCCGGCGATTTGCAAGGTGCCCCAATTGAGCGCATCGGCAGCCACCTTCAAACCGCTATGGCCGAAGAACAGCGGCGCCAGCACCATCAGCGCGACCCGGCCGATATGCTCGATCGGAACCCGCCGCAGCCACGCCGCCGGCAACGCGGTGCCGGCGAAATAAGCGCCGAGCAGTTCGTGCAATCCGAGCTGGGCGCTGGCCCAGGCGCCGGCCGCAAGATACGCCACCAGCAACAGCGCAAGCACCGGCAGCGGCGGCGCCCAGCGCGCGAACGCGCGACTGGCGGCCAGCATCACCACCGGCACGCACAGCGCCAGCGCCTGCCAGCGTGAGAACGCCAACCCGTCGGCACCCTTTTGCGCGACCAGCAGCAGCACTGCCAGGCCGATCCACAACACCGCATCGTCGATGACGGCGATGCGCACGGCGATGCGGCCAAAGGGTCGATGCGCGGCGTCAAGCTCACGCACGATCCCGATCAGCACCGGCAGCGCGCTGACCGCCACGCACAGGCCGACCGCCAGCGCGCCCAGCAACGCGTTGCCAGCGGGTGGCGCCCAGGCAGCGAGCCCGTCGAGCACGTAGTAGGAAAGCAAGGCACCGGTGGCGAACGGCAACAGCATCGCCACCACCGCGCTGAGCACCACGCGCCGGCTGGAGGGACCCTGCCGGTTGGGCGCGGCCGCCATCGAATGACGCGTCTCCATGCCGGCGGTGAACGCCAACAACAGCACGCCCACCCAGCCCAGGGTCTGGGCGCTCGGCGAAGGCACGCCCCAGGAAGCCGGCAGCCCCCCGGCCCCGGCAATTGCCAGGCCGATCGCGATCGGCACGATCGCAAACGGAAAAGTGCGCCCGCACAGGCGCCAGATCACCCAGGCCAAGCCAATGAATAACGCGGCGTCGAGCAGGAAGGCAGCTACAGCGTGCATCAGGTCCGAGGCTTGGCGGCAGGAATATCCGGGGATCGTAGGCAAAGCGGCCGCCGCATGCCAGCCTTCGCGCCCGAGAGCGCCGACCGAATGTCGCAGCGCGTCTGGACTTCGCCGCGGGCAGCCGTTAAACAACGGACTCCGCCGTTCCGCTCCCCGGCCGCCTCACGGCCGGCCCGTCCCGTCCACGAGGTTCCCGCATGAAGCGTCGCCCCCTGCTGTCCGCCCTGCTGTTGAGCACTACCTTGTCGAGCTCGGCGTTCGCCGCCGCCGGCGCCAGCGGCACGGTCCAGGTGTTCACCTCCGCCGCCGGCAGCGAACAGCGGCTGGCGCGCGGGCAGGACGTGCAGCTCAAGCCCGGACATGCGCTGACCGAGGTGGAGAATTCGGTCTTCGTCGACCCCACGCGCAAGTTCCAGACCGTGCTCGGCATCGGCGGGGCGATCACCGACTCCAGCGCCGAAGTCTTCGCCAAGCTGTCCAAGGACAAGCAGGCCGAATTCCTCAAGGCGTACTACGACCCGCAGAAAGGCATCGGCTACTCGCTGGCCCGCACCACCATCCACAGCTCGGACTTCAGCTCGGCCAGCTACACCTACATCAAGGAAGGCGACAAGGCGCTGAAGACCTTCAGCATCGACCACGATCGCCAGTTCCGCATCCCGCTGCTGAAGCAGGCGATTGCCGCGGCCGGCGGCCAGCTGACGACCTTCGCCAGCCCGTGGAGCGCGCCAGCCTTCATGAAGACCAACAACAATATGCTGCGTGGCGGCTCGCTGCGCCCGGAGTATGCCGAAGCGTGGGCTACCTATTTCACCAAGTTCATCGGTGCCTATGAGGCAGCCGGCATTCCGCTGTGGGGCATCAGCCTGCAGAACGAACCGATGGCCGTGCAGAAGTGGGAATCGATGGTGTACAGCGCCGAACAGGAACGCGACTTCCTCAAGGACCACCTCGGCCCGGTGATGGCCAAGGCCGGCTATGGCGACAAGAAGATCATCGTCTGGGACCACAACCGCGACATGATGGCGTTCCGCGCGCAAGTGATCTTCGACGACCCGGAAGCGGCGAAATACGCCTGGGGCATGGGCTTCCATTGGTATGAGACCTGGGCCGGGTTCGACCCGATGTTCGACAACGTCGGCGTGGTACGCGAGGCGCATCCGGACAAGCCGATCCTGCTTACCGAAGCCTCGGTGGAAAAGTACGACCCGGCGCGGCTGCAGGACTGGAGCAACGGCGAGCGCTACGGCCGCAACATGATCAACGACTTCAACAACGGCGTGGTCGGCTGGACCGACTGGAACATCCTGCTCGACGAAAAGGGCGGTCCGAACCATGTCGGCAACTGGTGCTTCGCGCCGATCCACGCCGATACCCGCACCGGCGAGCTGATCTATACGCCGAGCTACTACTACATCGGCCATTTCTCGCGCTTCGTGCGGCCCGACGCGCGCCGCGTGAGCGTGGCCAGCAGCCGCAGCAACCTGCTGGCCACCGGCTTCGTCAACAACGACGGCAAGCTGGCGACGATCGTGATGAACCCTACCGACAAGGCGATTGTCTACAACTACTACGTCGGTACCGATTCGGCCCAGGTCGAGATCCCGGCGCACGCGATCCAGACGCTGGTGCGGTGAGCGCCCGCCGCTTCTCCGGCTTGTGTCTGTTGGCGCTCGCCTGTATCGGCGGCGCCAACGCAGCCGAACAAGCGCATTTCGCCTGGCCCGACGGCCGCAAGGCAGCGGTGAGCCTGGCCTACGACGACGCCCTGGATTCGCAGTTGGGCAACGCGATTCCGCAGCTCGACAAGTACGGTTTCAAGGGCAGCTTCTACCTGCAGCTATCGCGCGAACCGGTGGCCCGGCGCATGGGCGAGTGGCGTGCCGCCGCCGCCCACGGGCATGAGCTGGGCAACCACACCCTGTTCCACCAGTGCTCCGGCTCGGTCAAGGGGCATGAGTGGGTCGAGGCGTCACGCGATCTCGACCACACCACTGCGGCGCAGATGCAGGACCAGGTGCTGCTGGCCAATACGATGCTGCAGGCACTGGACGGCAAGCGCGAGCGCACCTTCACCGTGCCCTGCGGCGATGTGATGGCCGCGGGCACGAACTATGTTGCGGCGGTGGCCTCGCAGTTCGTTGCGATCAAGCTCGGCGACGGCGCGGTGGTGCCGGACATGGCCACGCTCGACCTGCATGCGGTGCCGGTGGAAGCGCCGGTGGGTGTCACTGGCGAGCAGTTGATCGCGCAAGTGGAAGAGGCGGCGCGGCGCGGCACGATGGTGAACTTCACCTTTCACGGCATCGGCGGCGATTACCTCAGCGTATCGAATGAAGCGCACGAAACATTGCTGCGCTACCTGGCCGCGCACCGCGATGTGTATTGGGTCGATACGTTCCTCAACCTGACCCAGTACGTGCGCGCGCAACGTGGTCGCTGAGTGGGTCGGCGCAGTAAGGTCGCACGCTTCAGAATCATGAAAAAAAACTTGCGTGGCGCCGGCGGCGACCGCTATCATTCTTTCCCTCAGCGACGTGGGGCCATAGCTCAGCTGGGAGAGCGCTTGCATGGCATGCAAGAGGTCGCCGGTTCGATCCCGGCTGGCTCCACCAACTTCAGACACCAGGCCTGTCTGAGTTGCCAAGAAATCTGCGTCCCCATCGTCTAGAGGCCTAGGACATTACCCTTTCACGGTAGCGACCGGGGTTCGAATCCCCGTGGGGACGCCATCTTCAACAACGAACCCGGGCCTGGCCCGGTTTTTTTGTTTGTGGGCACGCGGCGTGGAAACGGCCCGCGGCGATCGCTCGCCCCCTCTTCCCAATGCGACGAATCGCCGTTATGATAGGCGGCTCGCAGCATCGTGGGGCCATAGCTCAGCTGGGAGAGCGCTTGCATGGCATGCAAGAGGTCGCCGGTTCGATCCCGGCTGGCTCCACCAACTTCGGACACCAGGCCTGTCCGAACGGCAAACGTTTCAATGCGTCCCCATCGTCTAGAGGCCTAGGACATTACCCTTTCACGGTAGCGACCGGGGTTCGAATCCCCGTGGGGACGCCACTTTTCAGAAGAGCCCGGCCTTGTGCCGGGCTTTTTTTTTGGCTGCAGAGAACCGATTCAGCCCACCTGTGGCATCAGGCCTAAGCCACGAGGAAGTCCTCCCACAATTGGAGGAATCCAAGCATTCACCGCCCCGACGGCGCTCTCTCATATCCGGCTTCCTACGATGGTCGGATCATGTCCCTCCGCTTAGCAAAATATGCGTTGTGGCTGCCGCCTTGGCGCCGGCGGTTGGCTTGCCTGGCGTGCAACCTGCTGGCGGGTGGATGCATGTTGCTGCCCACCCCGCCGCGGCCGATGGCGAACGCGCCCCGGGATCAAGCGGCAAGCAGCCCGCCCGCCCTGCCGAGCAAGTCGACCTCGCCCAACTCGCCCAAGCCATCGGCCTCGCCCCAGCAGCATGGTCAATCCGCAGCGGGCCGGCGCGTGGTCGCCAGGAACCGAACTGCGCTGCCGCTGCTGACGGGCGCATCGCACGTCGCTATTCCGCCGGCCCGCGCAGCTTTCGCAAGTGCCTCAGCCGGTCCGGATCCCGCCTCGCTGCCGGCAGTTGCGGGATTGGCCGTTGGCGAAACGGTCGAACCCGCATTCGGCGCCAGTCCTCTCCCGCGTTCTCCCCTCGCACGCGCGCCCAACGGCAGCGACCGTAGCGCCGCCATTGCCGGAGCAAAAGCCGTGTCCAACACCTCCCTGGTTGACCTGCTCTCCTTGTCTTGGCCAGCGTTATCCGCGCGGGGCTGGCCCTTGCTGCTGGTGCCCGTGGCATTGCTGCTGCTATGGGCCTGGCGTGTGCGCCAGCGACAACGGGCGCGGCGCAATGCGTTGCGCGTGTGGAATCCCGGCCGGGCCAAGCGCGCGCTGGCCATTGCACCCGAGCCGTCCGCGATCGATCCGCTGGAAACGCCGCCATGGCTGGCCAATGCCACCCGTCATCAAAGCGCGACAACCGCCGCAGCGACTACCCAGGAAGCGCCCTGCGCCACATCGACGTCTTCGCGAGCGACGCCTGATCAGGCGGCTGCCGCTGCCGCCGCCGTCGTGGCAGCGCCAGCGACAGCCGAGCCGCCCACGCCGCCGCTGGCTCCTGAGGCGCCGGCGTACGCCACCCAGATGACGATAAGCAACTTGCGCGGCGCCTTGCTCGAGCCGATCTCCCCCGCACCTCGGGTGAGGCTTCAAGTCGAACGCTATGCCGGGCACGCAGTGTCCGCGCCGGTGGCGCAGCTGCAGGCGATGGCAACGCCCGAGGCGGGACCGGCATCGGCTGTTGCAGCCCCCTTGGACGCCACACTCAGGCAAGCCCGGCGGCTGGCCACCCAGGACCGTCCCCGTGAAGCGCTCGCGATCCTGCGTCCGCGTCTGCACGACGGCGCTTCGGCAAGCACGTGGGCCATGGCCGGCTGGTGCGCATGGAAGTTGGCCAAGGCGGGCCAGGATGCGTTGCCAGCGGCGGCAGAAGGTGCCCAGGCATTCGCTGCCGCCTTGGCTGCCGATCCGTCGCGCCGCGCCGCGCTGTCGCGCATGATCGGGCGTTGCCACCTGCTGCAGGCCGACGCCGACCTGCCCGCACGCCGCGTCGCGCACCTGCAAGCGGCGGTACACGCCTATGAGCAGGGCCTGGGCGATAGCGAAAGGCCGAGCCAGGCCGGCCTGTTGGAATGGGCCGGCGCCACCGCCGAGCTGGCGGCAACGGCCGACTTCAGCGAACGCAAAAGCGGGTTGGCCCGATTGGACGCTCTGCTGGCGCGCGGCCCTCGCCTGTCCGAGGCCACGCCGGCCTGGTACAAGCTGCATGCGCAATCTTCCTGGCTGCACGCCCTGGCCGAGCCGGCGTCTGCCGCGCGCGGCCACTGGCACGCGCAGGCCGTGGCGCAGCTGCGTGCAGGCCACGATCGCCTCACCGACGGCGGCGAACGCGACCACTGGCTGGCTGCCAGCATCGATGCCGAGCGCCTATACCTGGCAAGCCTGTCGCAAGCGACCCGGGCCGCGGTCGGCCGCGCAATGGAATCGCGCATTCGCGCCATGCTGGCCGAGCGCCGCAGCGCCGCGCCGTGGCTGGCCTGGAGCCGCGTGCTGGTCGACGCCGCCAGGCACCTGCAAGGACCAGCGGCGAAACAGCGGCTGGCCGAAGCGGGCACGGTTTTCGATCGCCTGGAAAGCCTGCCCGTCCAAACAGACGAGCGCCACGCCATCGCCTTTGCGCGCGCTTACTACCTGCGGCTGCGCAGCACGCACGAGCACGGCCAGGTCCGCGCGCAACTATTGGAGCAGGCTGCACACCTGCTTGCGCAACTGCGCGCCAGCCCATTCGGGCGCGCCGACGCGGTGGCCATGGAGCAAGCCGAAGTTGCCTTGGCACAGGCTTGCGAAGGCCAGGACGAGCTGGCGCGTTACCGCGACGCCGTTGCCTACGCCAGCTTCGCTGCTGACTCACCTTCCATCCGCGTGCCCGCATTCCGGGCGCTGCTCACCGCCCTGCTGGGTTGGCAGCAGCGATCGCCGGAGCCGGCGCGCACGAGCCAGATCGGCGTGGTGGCGCAATGGCTGCGCGAGGCAGAAGACCCACCCGCGGCCGAATCGCTTGGCCTGCTCGCGGCCGCAGCGATGCTCAGCGGCAACCCCGCCGAGGCCACGCGTCTGAGCGCGGCCGCCTGGGAAGCCGGCGCCGAACGCGGCGTTGTGCTGGCCAACTGGCACCGCGCCGATGCCGAGTGGGCCAAGCAATTGGCCGAAGCCGAACGCCCCGTTTGGGAACGCCAACACAGGCAGCTCAGGCTCGCCGCCGCTAGCTGCTAATCGCACAACACTGTCAGGAGAAGTTCCATGGAGAGTCAGCACCACATGCAGAAGGAAACCACCGAGCCCAGGCTGATGTCGCTGCGCTACGGCATCAGCACCCAGTTGGCACAGGACAACGCGGTTGCCCGTTCGCTCATGCGCTACGGCGAATGGATGGAACAGGAGCTGGACCTGCTCAGCAGCTTCGTCGAAGACGGCCAGACGGTACTGGAGTTCGGCAGCGAGTACGGCGCCCACACCCTATGGCTGGCGCGTGCGGTGGGCGAACAGGGCAGCGTGCATATCGTCGATCCGCACCGCCTGAACCTGCAGCGCACCTGCGCCAACCTGGCGCTCAACGGCGTCAGCAATGCCTACACCCACGGCGGATGGCTGGGCGAAAACGGCGGCACGATCGAGCTGACCCCGCCCGGCGGCGAGCGTCAGGCGGTGCGGAGCCTCAGCCTGGACAGCCTGGGCCTGGAAGCGCTGCATCTGCTGAAGGTCAACATCCCCGGCACCTTGTCGTCGGTGTTGGCCGGCGCGGATGAAACGCTGCGCCAGTATCGCCCGGTTCTGTACCTGCGCCTGGGCCCGGCGGTCGAACAAGCGATCCAGGACGTACGAACATTGAAGGAGCTCGGCTACCGCTGCTGGTCGCACTTGCCCTATCTGTTCAACCCCGACAACTTCCACGGCCTGGAGGAGAACCTGTTTCCAGGCTGGGTGCACCAGAACCTGGTCGCGGTGCCGGTCGAGAGCCGCCTCGGGTTCGAGCGCCTGCGCGAAGTCTGAGCCGGTCGCCCGCGCACGCGCTGGTCGCGTTTACTCCTGCGACCAGCGCGAAAGGTCCTGGCGGATCTTGTCGATGCCTTTCCACGGGTCAGTGCGGCGGCGGCGCAAACTGGCCAGCGCCTTGTCCATCGTGAAGACATCGGCGCGCTGCAGCTTGGGTAGCTGCGACCAGGCCAGCGGCATCGCCACTGGCGCGCCGGCACGTGCGCGCAACGAGTAACTCGCCACTGCCGTGGCACCGCGGCCATTGCGCAGGTAGTCGACAAAAATGCGCTTGGCGCGCAAGCGCTTGCTGGCCGTGGACAGGAAGCGATCCGGCTCGGACTGCGCCAGCGCATCGGCAAAGCCATGCGCGAAGCGCTTGACCAGCGACCAATCGCAACCGGGATTGAGCGGCACTACGACGTGCAGGCCCTTGCCACCGGAGACCCGCAGGAACGACTCCAGTTCAAGTTGCGCGAGCAGCTTGCGAATGTCGGTGGCGGCACGGCGGACTTCGGCGAAGGGCACATCCGGCCCCGGATCGAGATCGAAGACCACGCGGTCGGCCCGATCCGGGTGCTCGGCGTGCGCGCCCCAGGGATGGAATTCGAGCGCGTTGAACTGCACCAGCTCCATCACCGCCGCCTCATCGCGCGCAACCAGGTACCACGCCTCGTTGCCGCCTTCCTCCTTGAGCTTGACCGAATCGACGCGCTCGAGCCCGGCGGTATGGTGCTTCTGGAAGAAGCAGGGACGGCCGGTGCCGGCCGGGCAGCGGATGATCGACAACGGCCGGTCGACGATTTCCGGCAACAGGTGCGGCATCACCGCACGGTAGTAGTCCCATACCTGCTGCTTGGTGATGCCGTCATCGGGATACAGCACCTTGCCCGGGCTGCTCAGCGTCGGCAGATCGCTCTCGGCCAGCTTGCGCGCGCGCTTGGCCGGCTTGTTCACTGGCGCGGCAGTGGCCTTCGCGGCCTTGGCGCTCTTGCGCGGCTTCGACGTACTGGCAACGCCGCGATCGCTGTCCTTGAGGTCGGCGACCTTCTTGTCCTCGCGAACGGCCTTCAAGGAAGGCTGCCGCAGCAACGCCTGGCGGCCAATGCCTCTATAGAACACCTCCACCACGAACCTGGGGGCGAACCAGGTGGCGTGGCGCAGATCGGTATCGGTGGTGCCGACATAGGCCGTCGGCTTGCTGCCACCAGCCTTGCCGATGCGCGCGCTGATCTCGGCCAGCATCGCGTCGGTAAACCCCGTGCCAACGCGCCCGACATAGCGCCAGCCGTGCTCGGGGTCCGGCCGCGCCAGTAGCAGCGAACCGAAGCCGCTGCGGCTGCCACGCGGCGCGGTGTAGCCAACCACGGCGAATTCGTCGCTGGCCAATTGCTTGGTCTTGCGCCAGTCGTCGCTGCGCCCGGGCTGGTAGGCACGGTCGGCACGCTTGGAAATGATGCCTTCGAAATGCTGTTCGCCAGCGAGCTGGTAGGCCGCAGCGCCATCGGCATCGATATGCGAGCTGAAGGCCAGGTGCGGGCTGCGCTGGTTATCGAGCAACTTCTGCAGCAGCGCCTTGCGCTCGCGCAGCGGCGCGGCGGAAATATCTATGCCGTCCACGTGTAGCAGGTCGAACAAGGTCAGGACCAGGCGCCCTGCCCGCTCGCCCGACAGCGTGGCCTGCAACAGGTTGAAGTCCTCCTTGCGGCCCTGGCCGGCGATGAGTTCGCCGTCCAGCGCGATCGCATCGACGCCCAGCGCTTCGATCGCGCTGGCGATATCCGGCAACTTCTGGGTCCATTCCAGCGCATTGCGCGACCACAGCTGCACGCGCTGTTTGGCCATCGTGGCCAGTATCCGATAACCATCCCACTTGAGTTCGTGCAGCCACTGCTCGCCTTCCGGCGGTGCATCGCCGAGGCGGGCCAGCTGCGGTTCGAAGGCGCCGCTGGGCGCCTTGGCCTTGCGTGCGCCGGTGAGCTTGGCGGCTTCGGCGGCCCAGTCGCGGCGCCGCTTCGGCTTGGCCGGGGCCACAGTCTCCAGCCGCTTCTTGCCGGTCTTGCCGCGGCCGGCGCGCTTGGCGTCGGCCTCCGGCGGCGCGGTGACATCAGCCAACAGGTCATCGGCTTCGATGGCGCTGCTGTAGGCATCGTCATCCTTGAACAGCAGCCACTGCGGCTGTCGCGCCGGCTTGCCCGAGCGCACCAGGTGCCAACCGCCCTTGAGCTTGTCGCCGAACAACTCGAAACGCAGGTGGCCCTTGGCCAGCTGGGCCTCGACATCGCCCTCGCTCGACCACACGCCATGGTCGAACTGGGCGACGTGGCCGCCACCGTATTGACCATGCGGGATCTCGCCTTCGAAACCGGCGTAGTCGAGTGGATGGTCTTCCACCTCGACCGCCATCCGCTTGACCTTGGGGTCGTAGCTCGGCCCCTTCGGCACCGCCCAACTCTTCAAGGCATCGCCCACCTGCAGGCGGAAATCGTAGTGGCGGCGACTGGCGTGGTGCAGCTGCACCACGAAGATCGGCCGCTTGCCCTTGGGCACCGGTTTGCCCGGTTCCGGTTCGCGGGTCTTGTCGAAGCGGCGCTTGCGCCGGTATTCGGTCAGGCTCATGTGCGCGCCACCTTGATCCAGGTCGGCGCGTGGTCGCTGGCCTTGGGCAAGGCGCGCACCCAGCGGTCGACACCGGCATCGCGCAGGCGCGGGGCAAGCGCGCGGTTGAGCAGCAGGTGGTCGATGCGCAGGCCGCGGTCGCGTTCGAAGTGTTGGCGGAAGTAATCCCAGAAGGTGTAGATCCGGGCGTCGCCATGCACCTCGTGCAGGGCATCCACCCAGCCCTGGTCGAGCAACTTGAACCAGGCGGCGCGGCTTTCCGGCTGCAGCAACGCGTCCTTGCGCCAGCCCTTGGGGTCGTAGATGTCCTCGTCGGTGGGCACGACGTTGAAATCCCCCAGCAAGACCGTCGGCGTCTCATGATCGATCAGGCTGCGGGCGTGGCGGATCAGGCGCGCGAACCATTTGAGTTTGTAGTCGAAGCGCGGTCCCGGCTGCGGGTTGCCGTTGGGCAGGTACAGGCAGGCGACGCGCACGCCATGCGCCTGCACTTCGAGATAGCGGCTCTGCGTATCGCTGCGATCCCACGGCAGTCCACGGCGCAGCTCCTCGGGCTGCTGCCCGCGCGCCAGTACCGCGACGCCGTTCCAAGACTGTTGGCCTGCCCACAGGCAACCGTACCCGGCCTCTTCCAGCGCGGCGCGCGGGAAGGCCGTATCCACGGCCTTGAGTTCCTGCAAGCCGACGACGTCGGGCTTCTCGCGCTGCAACCACTCCAGCAGGTGTGGCAGGCGCGCGTTGATGCCGTTGACGTTGAACGTGGCCAGGCGGAGCGCGCGCGCCGCCATCAATCCGGGGCCTTGGCCGGGATGAAGGGCGACACCGGATCACTGGCCGGGAAGGTCTCCTCCAGCGCCTCATCCTGGCGCTTTTCTTCCTTGTGCTTTTCTTTGTGCGGCACGTCTTTCTGTGGCGACTGCGTCGCGGGCTCGGGCGGGGCTTTGGAAGGATCGTTGGTCATGGTCAGGCTCCTGCGGTGCGGTCGCCGCGAGACTGCAAACGGCGAGCAGTGGCGAGTTCGGCGGCCAGCGGTTTGCGCAGGCCGTTGAGATAGGCATGGACGGCGGGGGTGCTGGCGGCGGGCAGCAGTTCGTCCTCGACGAGTTGCAAGGCTTCGGCCAGGCTCTGGCTCATCGCCTGCAGGTACGCCGAGGACACGCTGGCCGGGTCGGCCGCGCGCAAGGCGGCCAGATCCTGCTGCGCGCGGCGCATCCAGGCCTGCGCCCGCGGCTGGCCGATGTCCGGTAGCCAGCGGTCGGACCGCCCTTCGCGCGCGGCATGGGTGCGCAGGCTCTGCGCGGCCCAAGCCTGCACTTCGGGGTCGAGGCCGCGGTCCAGCGCCAGGCGCGAAAGATCGGCTTGGTACTGGTCGATCACGCTGAGCAGGCCGAGGCCATCGCGCTCCTGGGCGCTGGCCTGCGCAAAGCCCGGCAAATCTTCGCCCGGTTGCCGCACCTTCGGCGCGACGTAGCGATCGCGCGTCTGGCCCGGGTCGTTCGGATCGACTTGCGCCGCATGCACCGCGTCGGTGGGCGTCAGCAGCACGCCCAACAGGAGCAGCGGCAATGGCAGGCAGGGACGGCGCATGCGCAAAGCTTGCGACGCGCCGGATGCGTAACCGGTGAAGAGCGGGTTCGCGCGCGCTTCACAGTTGCGCGCTTCACCGCGCGTGGATCACACGCTGCTGCGGCAGAACGCGGCGTAGTCGATATAGCCGGGAAATTCGCGGCCGGCCGCGCACACCGGGCAATCCGGGTCTGGCGACAAGCGCAGTTCGCGAAAGCGCATGGCCAGGGCGTCGAAACCCAGCAGGCGGCCGCGCAGGCTATCGCCCAGCTGCAACAACAGCTTCAACACTTCGGTCGCCTGCAGCAGGCCAACGATGCCCGGGAGCACGCCGAACACGCCGGCCTCGGCGCAGTTGGGCGCGAACTCCGGTGCCGGCGGCTCCGGGAACAGGCAGCGATAACAAGGCGCCTGGCCACGATGGCGGCCGGCATCGAACACGCTCACCTGGCCCTCGAACTGCTGCACCGCACCGTAGACCAGCGGCTTGGCGAGCTTCACGCAGGCGTCGTTGAGCAAGTAACGCAGCGGGAAGTTGTCAGAGCCATCGAGAACGACATCGACGCCGTCGAGCACGCGTTCGACGTTGTCGGCGTGCAAGCGCTCACGCAGCGCTTCCACTCGCACCGTGGGATTGAGCGCCTGCAAGGCGATGGCCGCCGACTCGACCTTCGGCACGCCAACCCGGGCATCGGCATGCAGGATCTGCCGTTGCAGGTTGCTGCGGTCCACCACGTCGTCGTCGATCAACCGCAGCGTACCGACCCCGGCTGCCGCCAGGTAATACGCCGCGGGCGAGCCCAGGCCACCGGCGCCGACGATCAACACGCGCGCCGCCTGCAAGCGGCGCTGCCCGCCCTCGCCAACCTGCGGCAAGCGCAGATGGCGCGAATAGCGTTCCAGGAAGTCCTGTTCTGCGGCAGGCAATTGCGGCCGCACCAAGGGCAGGCCTTCGGCCTGCCAGCGCGAGGTGCCGCCGGCCACCGATACGACCTGGGTCCAGCCCAGTGTGTGCAGCGCTTCGGCAGCCGCCAGCGAGCGCTTGCCGGTCTGGCAGATCAACATGGCGCCCTGCCCCGGGCTTCCGAGGTGCTCACCGGGCGCACGCTCGAGTTCCTCGCGCGATACCGCGATGGCGCCTTCGGCCTGGCCGTCCACGCGTTCGTGCGCGGCGCGGATGTCGATCAGCACGGTGCCCTGTGCCGAACGGCGACGCGCTTGCGCCGGATCGATCTGTTCGATGCTCATGCGGGCATTATCCGCGCAAATGCGCGCGCTGGAATCTACGACGGCGGACCGCTGCGTCGCGCGGGTCGCTCAATAGCGCAGCACCTCGACCACCTCGCCGGGCGCGTATTGCCGCGCGCCTTCGCCCAGGACCAGCAGCGCGTTGCTGTCGGCGGCGCCGCGCAGCCGGTGCGAGGCGTCGGCCGGATTCGGGCTGACCCGCAACTGCCCGCGGGCATCGCAATAGAGATTGCCGCGCAACAGTTCCACGCGCTCCTGGCGCTTGTCCCAGGGTGCGTCCAGCGCCGCGAACCAGCGCTGGGCCGGCTCGCTGCGCCCCTGCAATGCCGCCAACAGCGGCTGAACGAAGGCAGTGAAAGTGGCCAGTACCGAGACCGGGTTGCCGGGCAGGCCCAGCACGAGTGCGCGGTCGAGTTCGCCACACAACAGCGGCATGCCGGGCCGCATGCGCACCTTCCAGAAGTGGATCCGGCCCAGGCGTGCCAGCAAGGCCGGCAGGTAGTCCTTCTCGCCGGCCGAGACGCCGCCGCAGGTCAGGATTACATCGAACGCCGCCGCCGCATCGGCAAGCATGGTCTCGATCCGCGCCGGGTCGTCGGGCAGCGTCGGCCAGGCAACCGGAGTGAACCCCAGCTCGCGCAGGCGCGCCATCAGCAGGTCGCGGTTGGCGTTGTAGATCTGTCCCGGCGCCAGCGGCAGCCCGGGTTCGACGATCTCGTCGCCGGTGGCGAACACCGCCACCGTGGGACGTGCATGCACCTGCAGCTGTGCATGGCCGACCGCGGCAGCCAACGCAATGCGGGCCGCGGTGAGTACGCTGCCGGCACGCAGCACGATGTCGCCGGCGCGGACGTCCTCGCCCGTGCGACGCACGTAGGCGTTTGCGGCAGGTGGGGTGTCGAAGCTCACCCAGCCATCGGCCTCACGTGCATTCTCGCGGATCAGGATGGTGTCGGCACCTTCCGGCAACGGCGCGCCAGTGGTGATGCGCACGCACTCGCCCGGGCCCAACGGCGCGGCGCCGGCCTGGCCGGCGAACTGCTCGCCCACCAGGCGCAGGCGGCCGGCGGCCGCGTCGGCATGGCGCAGGGCGAAGCCGTCCATCGCACTGTTGTCGAAACCCGGCAGGTCCACCAGCGCGGCGACGTCGGCCGCCAACACGCGGCCATCGGCGCGTGCGGTCGCCAGTGTTTCGATCGGCATGCGCCGTGCCTGTGCCAGTTGTCGCAACAGGGCCAACGCTTCGTCCACTGCAATCCGGGTCGGATAATCGCTCATCGACCTACCGCAGGCGCCAGGGCCTACTTGCCCTTGACGTGACGCAGCAGCCGCCGCTTGCGCGCGACCTGGCGTTCGGTCAGTACGTTCTTCTTGCCTTCGTACGGGTTGGCGCCTTCGCGGAAGATGAAGCGCACCGGCGTGCCGACCAGCTTGAAGCGCTTGCGGAAGAAGTTCTCCAGGTAGCGCTTGTACGACTCCGGCAGCACCTTCAGGCGCGTGCCGTGGACGATGAAGGTTGGCGGATTGGCGCCGCCCGGGTGCACGTAGCGCAGCTTGGAGACGTGGCCGCGGATGCTAGGCGGCGGATTGGTCTCATAGGCGATTTCCAGCGCCTTGTTGACCTCGGCGGTGCTGAACTCGTGCGTGGCCGAGGCATGGGCGCGGTGCACGGCGCGGAACAGCTCGCGCATGCCCGAACCGTGCTTGGCCGAGATGCGCACCGATTCGGCCCAGTTGACGAAGCCGAGCTTGCGCGAAAGCAGGTCTTCGGCCTGCTCGCGTTGGTAATCGGTCAGCCCGTCCCACTTGTTGATCGCCACCACCAGCGCCTTGCCGGCCTCCAGGATCGCGCCGAGCACGGTGGCGTCCTGGTCGGTGACGCCTTCGGTGGCATCGAGCAGCAGCACGGCGACCTGGCATTGCTCGATCGCCTGCAGGGTCTTGAACGCGCTGAACTTCTCCACCGCCTCCTCGACCCGGCCGCGGCGACGCAGGCCGGCGGTGTCGATCAGCCGATACAGCTGGCCGTCGCGCTCCAGGTCCACGGCGATCGAATCGCGGGTGGTGCCCGGGACTTCCGAGGCGATCATCCGCTCTTCGCCAAGCAAGCGGTTCACCAGCGTCGACTTGCCCACGTTGGGGCGGCCGACGAAGGCGATGCGCATGCGCTTGGGGTCTTGGTCCAGCAGCTCGCCGGCGCCCTCTTCGGGCAGGCGCTCCTGCACCACTTCGAGCAGGTCGTCGATGCCCTGGCGATGCGAAGCGGAGATCGACAGCATGTCGGCGAAGCCGTAGCGGGCAAAATCCGCCAGCACGGTGTCTTCGTTGACGCCATCGATCTTGTTGATGACCAGCAGGGTCGGCCGCGAGAGCTTGCGCAGCCAGGCCAGGATCTCGTCGTCCAGCGCCGAGGCGCCTTCGCGCCCATCGACGATGAACAGGACCAGGTCCGCCTCACCGGCGGCGGCCCGGGCCTGGCGCGCGGTGGCGCCGGCCAGGCCTTCTTCTTCACCAGCGATGCCGCCGGTATCCACCACGACGAACGGCGATTGTTCGTCCAGCCGGCACACGCCGTAATGGCGGTCGCGGGTTACGCCGGGCTGGTCATGGACCAGCGCGTCGCGGCTGCGCGTGAGCGCATTGAACAGGGTGGACTTGCCGACATTTGGTCGACCGACCAGGGCGACCAAGGGCAGCATCGCTTGTTTCCTTCTTTATGGGGCGAGACGGAAGGCGGTCAGGTCGCCATCGGTGTTCTGTACGACCAGTATGCCATCGGCCACCAGGGGCTGGGACAACAAGGCATCCCGGCCGGCACGCTCGCGCGCGGCCAGTTCGCCATTGTCCAGCCGCAGCCAGTGCAGATAGCCCTTGTAGTCGCCGACCACGGCGTAATCGCCCTGGATGGCAACACCGGTGAGGGTGCGGCGGGCCAACGCGGCCTGCGACCACATCGCAGCGCCGGTGCTCTTGTCCAGGCCCCACACGCTGCCGGCCGGGTCGGTGACCACGGCCAGGCCGGAGGACACGCCTACGGTACCGGCACCGCCATGGTCGCGGTTCCACAACGGGCGACCGGTCGGGCCGTCGATGGCCATGGTCTGGTTCTTGAAGCTGGTGACATAAAGGACACGGTCTTCCAGCACCGGGGTACCGTCGACGTCGGCCATGCGCTGCAGCTCGGTGCGGCCTTCCGGCACGCCTACGGCCTGGTTCCAGAGCACGCGGCCGTCCTGCATTGCCAGGGTGGCCACGGTGCCGTCGTCGTTGCCGACGAACACCACGCCGGGGCCAGCCACGACCGCGGCATTCCCGCGCGTGGTCAGCGTGGGCGCTTCCTGGTCATGGAACCAGCGGCGCTCGCCATTGCTGGCCTCGAACGCGGTGACCCGGCCGTCGTTGCTGCGCACGAACACCAGGTTCTGTGCGATCGCCGGGGCGGTGATCACTTCGTTGGGCACGCGGCCGCGCCACTTCTCGCTGCCGGTGGCCGCGTCCAGCGCGATCACCTGGCCGTCGAGCGTGCCGATCACGACCAGGCCCTCGCCTACGCCAGGACCGCCGGCAAGCCGCAGCTTGGGCTTCTTCTTGACCTTCTCGGGCTTGTATTCCCAGACCTGCTTGCCGGTCTGTAGGTCGAGGGCGACGACACCGCCCTCCACCGCCGCGGCAAACAGCTTGCCGTCGGCAAAGGCCGGACGCTGGCGCACGCCAATGTGGCCCTCGCCCTTGCCCACCCCGGTCGACCAGAGCTTGTGCACCTGCACGGTGGGCTTGAAATCGACCAGTTCGGCCGGCTCCAGCGCCTTCTTCGCCGCGGCGTCCTTGCTGGTGAACCAGCCCTTGACCGTGCTGCAGCCGCTCAATGCGGCGCCGAGCAGCACAATGGCCGCCAGTTGCTTCAACTTCGTGTGATTCATCAGATCTGCTCCGCGGGCTCGGGCACGTTGCCGCCCGCATCGGTGAGCTTGACTTCAAGCAGGGCACGCTGCGGTGCGCCGACCGCCACCTGGGCCAGGGCCTTGGTGTAGAGGTCGCGGGCGTCGTCGCGCTTGCCCTGGGCGCGCGCGGCGTCGCCGCGGATTTCCAGGCTGATGCCGTCCTGGCGCTCGGCCAGCAGCTTGGCGGCCTCGGCCGCCTGGTTGCTCTCGATCAGCAGCTTGGCCAGGCGCTGGTCCACGACCAGCTTGAGCGGGCCGTCGGCCTCGATGCCGCGCAGCGTCTTGATCGCTTCGTCGTTCTTGCCGGCGTCCACCTGCGCCTTGGCCAGGTCCAGCGCGGCCAGGTCGACATAGATGCCCGCGGATTTGCCGGCGCTCAGCTCCTGCATGGCCTTGGAGGCGTCCTCCAGCTTGCCGGCTTCCACGCCCTTGACGACCGCGTCGTAGCGCCGGCCAGCCTCGGCGGCGGCCGAATGCTGTTGCGTCTGCCACCACTGCCAGCCATAGATCAGGCCCAGCCCCACGACAACACCGCCAATCAGGCCGGCGCCATTCTTCCTCAACCACGAGCGAACGCGTTCGCCTTGTTCGTGTTCGTCAAGCAGATCGTCGATCGCCATGCGTACTCTCACCCCGTCCTTACCGGATCCGGAGCATCAAAAGGGAAACCAGAAACCGTGCTGCCTGCCGCGCCGACATTACTCGGCAGCGGGCACCACGGAGCCGTCGGAGGATACCGCAAAACGCGCCACGGCTGCTCGCTGAAACGGCTTCGTATCGACGACGTTGCCGCCTTGCGTGACTTCCACCGCGGTGGCATTGCCCAGCACCACGCGGGCGACGCGGCCGGGTTCGTAAGTGCGCTGTTCACCCGAACGCACCAGGGCTTTTTCCACGGTGCTGCCGTCCGGTGCGGATACCTGGATCCAGCTGTCGCCGTTGAAGCGCAGCGACAAGCCGGCGCTGGGCGCGGCGGCGCGCGGCATTGGCGTCATCGAAGCGATATACGGCGTCGTCGGTGCGGCGGGTTTGGTTTCGCTGGCCGCGCTCGCGGTGACGGCGGTGGCATCGGCGGCGCCGGGATTCGGCGCGCCGGCATCGGCAACGCCTGCCGGCCCTGGCACTACATCCAGCGAGGCAGTGTTGGCGCCGACCTGCTCGGGATGGGTGCTGCGGATGGCATACCACACCGGCACCACCAGCACGCCGGTGATCACCACGTACACGGCACGCCGGGCCACGCTTTCCAGCAGGCGACGCCCGCGCGGGGTGTGCGCATGGCTGACCAGCTTGACCGGCTCCACATTCTCCAGGCGCGCCTGTTGCAGCAGCGGGCCCAGGTCTACGTTCAGCAACCGCGCATAGCTGCGCAGCTGGCCTCGTACGAACACCGGCGCGCCCAGGCGCTGCCAGTCTTCCTGTTCCAGCGAGCGCACCACCTGCAGCGGCATGCGCAGCTGGGTGGCGACTTCATCGACCGTCAGGCCAGCGGCCTGGCGTGCTTCGCGCAGGTACTGTCCGCATCCCTTCTGCTGCTCGAAAGGGTTCGGATTGGACTCACTGATCACAATGCTTGGGCCCCTGGGTTGGCGGTCGCGGTCGACGGAAACTCCTTGACCAACCGCTGCTGATAACGGCTGGCGGCTGCCTTGTCGCCTAGCCCTTGTTCAATCTGAATAGCAAGTTGTAGCACGGAAGCCGTGGCCGGCGCAGCCGCCAGCCTCCGTTCGCTGAAAGCTCGCGCCTCGAAGTAGTGCCGGCGCCCGAATTCCAGGCGCGCCATCGACTCCAGGGCATAGCCGTTGGCCGGGTCCAACTGCAGTGCCTTGCGCAGATCCTCGGCGGCGCGCTCGGCCTGGCCAGATTGCAGCGCACAGCCCCCGGCATTGGCCAGGGCCGCGGCCGGGGTGCGATAACCCGGCGCCGCCAGGGCGCGGTCGAACCAGACCAGGGCTTCGGCGGCGAAGCCGTTGCCACACAGCCAGGCACCGTAGTTATTGAGGGTATCGCCCTGGTCCGGGGCCAGCTCGGCGGCCTTGCGATAGGCATCGCCGGCGGCCGCTTCGTCGCCCTGCTGATCGCGCACCAGCGCCAGCACGGTATAGGCCTCGGGCAGTCGCGGATCCTGCTTGAGCACCTCGCGCACCAGCGCGTCGGCGGCGGCCACGTCGCCGCCCTGCAGCCGGTTGAGCGCAAGCCCGAGTTTTTCCTGCCGGGCAAGGCGCTGCTTGGTGGCGGGGTCATCGCGGATGTCGTAGCGCGGCGCCACATCGGTGACCTTGCCCGGCCGGGTCGAGCGCGTCGCGGTGTCGCAGCCGGCTGCGGTCAGCACGGTTGCGATCAGCAGCAGTACGGTTAGTTCACGCCGCCGCGTCATGACCGTCGCGGGCTTCCATCTGCCGCCGGAAATCGGCCTGGCGGCGGGTGCGGTCCATCACCTGCCCCTTCAACTGGCCGCAGGCCGCGTCGATATCGTCGCCGCGCGTGCGCCGCACCATGGTCAGCACCTGCGAATCGAGCAGGATCTTCTGGAAGGCGCGGATCTCGGTTTCGCCCGAACGCTCGTAGCGCGTGCCGGGGAACGGATTGAACGGAATCAGGTTGACCTTGCCCGAATCCTTCGCCTGCACCGCGTTGTCGAACTGGCGCATCAGCTTGGCCAGTTGCCGGGCATGCTCGGGCTGGTCGTTGATGCCCTTCATCAAGGTGTATTCGAACGTGACCGAATCGCGCTTCTTGTTGGCGCGCAGGTAGCGTGCGCACGAAGCCATCAACTCGGCGATCGGGTATTTCTTGTTCAGCGGCACCAGCTGCTCGCGCAACTCGTCGGTGGGCGCATGCAGCGATACCGCCAGCGAGACGTCGCTTTCGGTGGAGAGGCGGTCGATCATCGGCACCAGGCCCGAGGTCGACAGCGTTACCCGCTTGTTGGCCAGGCCGTAGCCGAGGTCGTCGCGCATCACGTTCATCGCGCGCACGACGTTGTCGAAATTCATCAGCGGCTCGCCCATGCCCATCATCACCACGTTGGTGAGACGGCGCTGCTGGTGCGGCACGTTACCGAGATGGCGCGCGGCCACCCACACCTGGCCGATGATCTCGGCGGTGGAGAGGTTGCGGTTGAAGCCCTGCGTGGCAGTGGAGCAGAACGTGCAATTGAGCGCGCAGCCCACCTGCGAGGAGACGCACAGGGTGCCGCGGCTCTTGTCCGGGATATACACCGTTTCGATGGCATTCTTGCCATCCACCCCCATCGCCAGCAGCCACTTGTGGGTGCCGTCGGCGGAAGGCTTGTCGAACACCACATTGGGGACGACGACCTCGGCGTGCTGCTGCAGCTTGGCGCGCAGCGCCTTGCCGAGGTCGGTCATCTGGTCGAAGTCGGTGACGTAGCGGTGGTGGATCCACTTCATCACCTGGTGGGCGCGATAGCGCGCTTCGCCGAGGGTATCGGCGAAGAAGCGCTCCAGGCCCTCGCGATCGAGGTCGAGCAGGTTCTGCTTGGCCACCTTCCCTTCTACGACGGGAAGTTCACTCGGCAGCGGTTGGCGGACGACCTCGTTCACGGCATGGGCTCAGCGTGCGACCACTTCGGTGGCGGCAAAGAAATACGCCACTTCGATGGCGGCGTTCTCGACCGAGTCCGAACCGTGCGCGGCATTGGCGTCGATCGAATCGGCGAAGTCGGCGCGGATGGTGCCCGGCGCGGCATCCTTCGGATTGGTGGCACCCAACAGATCGCGGTGCTTGGCCACGGCGTTCTCGCCTTCCAGCGCCTGGATCATCACCGGGCCGGAAATCATGAACTCGACCAGCGCGTTGAAGAACGGGCGCTCGCGGTGCACGGCGTAGAAACCTTCGGCCTCGCGACGCGACAGCTGCTTGTACTTGGCAGCCACGATCTTCAGGCCGGCCTTTTCGAAACGGCTGTAGATTTCGCCGATGACGTTCTTGGCGACGGCGTCAGGCTTGATGATGGACAGGGTGCGCTCCAGCGCCATGGATAGATCTCCGACGGGCGGGCCACTGAAGGCCCGAGGTTAACATGAAAAAAACCCGCGTCAAAACGCGGGCTTAGCCAAACTTGCGATGGGCAATTCTAACGTGCTGGCGCAGGCTTTGCATACTGGATGGCTGAACATGAATGCTGCAGCGCACAATGCAGCTCCATACGCACGGGTATAGACTCAAACGATCGTTTGATTGAGTCCCCCTGCGCCATGGCCAAGCCCGCCCATTTCTCCACCAAGGACCGCATCCTCGGCGCGGCGGAGGAACTGTTCGCCCAGCATGGCTTTGCCGGCACCTCGCTGCGCCAGGTCACCAGCCATGCCGACGTCAATATCGCGGCGGTCAACTACCACTTCGGTTCCAAGGAAAACCTCGTCAACGAGGTGTTCCGCCGGCGCATGGACGAGATGACCGCCAGCCGGCTGGCGCAGCTGGAGCAGGCGCGGCACCAGCATCCGGGCGACCTGGCCGCAGTCCTGGCCGCCTTCGTGGAACCGGCGCTGGCCATGGCCCAGGACCGCCAGAGCGGCGGGGCCTTCGTGCGCGTGATCGCCCGCGCCTATGCCGAAAAGAACGACAACCTGCGCAAGTTCCTCTCCGACCACTACGGCCATGTCCTGCGCGAGTTCGGCAAGGCCATTGCCGTGTGCGTGCCGGGGCTGAGCAAGGAAGAGCTGTACTGGCGCCTGGATTTCCTCGCCGGCGCCCTGACCTACGCCATGGCCGACTTCGGCCTGATCAAGCGACCCCATGGCGTCAGTGAAGCCGAACATCGCGCCCACGCGGCGCGCGAACTGATCCGTTTTGCGGAAGCGGGCTTCCTCGCCCGCTCCACCCCGTAGTCGTTATCCACCAAGGGTTTATCGATATGTCCAATCCCCTGCTAGTCCGTCGCGCGGCCGTCCTCGGC
The DNA here is from genome assembly GCA_036566925.1 of Stenotrophomonas sp. Taxonomy (GTDB): domain Bacteria; phylum Pseudomonadota; class Gammaproteobacteria; order Xanthomonadales; family Xanthomonadaceae; genus Stenotrophomonas_A. The sequence continues at coordinate 3,695 of DATCVI010000224.1, read as the reverse complement.
GCCGGCGTCATGGGCGCACAGATCGCCGCGCACCTCACCAACGCCGGTGTCGACACCGTGCTGTTCGATCTTCCCGCCAAGGAAGGCCCGGCCGACGGCATCGTCCTCAAGGCCATCGCCAATCTCGGCAAATTGAGCCCGGCGCCGCTGGCGTCCAAGGCCCTGGCCGAGGCGATCACCCCGGCCAACTACGACAGCGGCCTGGAACAGCTGCGCAGCTGCGACCTGATCATCGAGGCCATTGCCGAACGCATGGACTGGAAGCAGGACCTCTACGCCAAGATCGCCCCGTTCGTCTCCGACACCGCGGTGCTGGCCTCCAATACTTCGGGCCTGGGCATCAACAAGCTCGCCGAAGTGCTGCCCGAGCAGCTGCGCCACCGCTTCTGCGGCGTGCACTTCTTCAACCCGCCGCGCTACATGCACCTGGCCGAGCTGATCCCGGCCAAGGGCACCGACAAGGCCGTGCTCGAAGGCCTGGAAACCTTCCTCACCACCACCCTGGGCAAGGGTGTGGTGTACGCCAAGGACACCCCGAACTTCATCGGCAACCGCATCGGCGTGTTCTCGATCCTGTCCACCATCCACCACACCGAGCAGTTCGGCCTGGGCTTCGACGAAGTGGACGGCCTCACCGGCCCGCTGGTGGGCCGGCCGAAGTCGGCCACCTACCGCACCTCGGACGTGGTCGGCCTGGACACCATGGCCCACGTCATCAAGACCATGGCCGACACCCTGCCCGATGACCCGTGGCATGCGTTCTTCAAGTCGCCGAAGTGGCTGGAAGCGCTGATCGCCAAGGGCGCACTGGGCCAGAAGACCGGCGCGGGCATCTTCCGCAAGGTCGGCAAAGACATCGTCGTGCTCGACGTGGCCAAGCAGGACTACCGCCCGGCCGACCGCGGCGCGGCGCCTGAGCTGGTCGAGATCCTGAAGATCAAGAACCCGGCCGAGAAGTTCGCCAAGCTGCGCGAGAGCCAGCACCCGCAGGCGCAGTTCCTGTGGGCGACCTTCCGCGACCTGTTCCACTACAGCGCCTATCACCTGGCCGACATCGCCGAGACCGCGCGCGACGTCGACCTCGCCATCCGCTGGGGCTACGGCTGGTCGCTGGGCCCGTTCGAAACCTGGCAGGCCGCCAGCTGGAAGCAGGTGGCGCAGTGGATCGCCGAAGATATCGCCGCCGGCAAGAGCATGAGCAACGCGCCGCTGCCGAACTGGGTGTTCGACGGTCGCGACGGCGTGCATGCCGCTGAAGGCAGCTACAGCCCGGCGCGCGACGCCAAGCTGCCGCGCTCTGCGCTGCCGGTCTATCGCCGCCAGCGCTTCCCCGATCCGCTGCTGGGCGAGAAGTTCAGCCCTGGCGAGACCGTGTTCGAGAACGATGGCCTGCGCATGTGGCACGACGGCGACGACATCGCCGTGGTCGGCTTCAAGACCAAGATGAACACCGTTTCCGACCAGGTGCTGGACGGCTTGCAGGAAGCGGTAGCGCGCGCTGAAAAGGGCTTCAAGGGCCTGGTGATCTGGCAGCAGAAGGAACCCTTCTCCGCCGGTGCCGACCTGGCCGGGGCGCTGGGCGCGCTGCAGGCCGGCAAGCTGGCCGAGTTCGAAGCGATGGTCGCCAACTTCCAGCGCACCAGCCAGCGCATCAAGTACTCGCTGGTGCCGGTGGTAGCGGCGGTGCGTGGCCTGGCGCTCGGCGGCGGTTGCGAGTTCCAGATGCACAGCGCCAAGACCGTGGCGTCGCTGGAAAGCTACATCGGCCTGGTTGAAGCCGGCGTCGGCCTGTTGCCGGCCGGTGGTGGCCTCAAGGAGCTGGCGGTGCGTGCTTCGCAGGCGGCCGGCCCGGGCGGCGACGTGTTCGCCGAGCTGAAGAAGACGTTCGAGACCGTGGCGATGGCCAAGGTGTCCAACTCTGCGGTCAATGCCCAGGAACTGGGCCTGCTGCGCGGCACCGACAAGGTCGTGTTCAACAGCTTCGAGGCGCTGTACATCGCCAAGGCCGAGGCGCTGGCACTGGCCGAGGGCGGTTACCGTCCGCCGCTGCCGGCCAACCGCATCCAGGTCGCCGGCGACGTCGGCATCGCCACCTTCAAGATGCTGCTGGTCAACATGCTCGAAGGCCGCTTCATCAGCGAGTACGACTACGAGATCGCCAGCCGTATCGCGACCGTGGTGTGCGGCGGTGAAGTCGACCGCGGCGCGCTGGTGGACGAGGAATGGCTGCTCAAGCTCGAGCGCCAGCACTTCGTCGAGCTGGCCCAGCAGGAGAAGACCCAGGCCCGCATCGCCCACATGCTCAAGACCGGCAAGCCGCTGCGCAATTGATCGCAGGCTTAACGTCTTCCCGAATTTCGGAGTAATGAAATGACCAAGCAAATCCAGGACGCCTACATCGTCGCCGCCACCCGCACGCCGGTCGGCAAGGCGCCCAAGGGCATGTTCCGCAATACCCGTCCCGACGACATGCTGGCGCACGTATTGCGTGCGGTGGTGGCGCAGGCGCCGGGCATCGATGTGTCGCGCATCGACGATGCCATCATCGGCTGTGCGATGCCCGAGGGCGAGCAAGGCATGAACGTGGCGCGCATCGGCGTGCTGCTGGCCGGGCTGCCGAATACGGTGGCCGGGCAGACCATCAACCGTTTCTGTTCGTCGGGCCTGCAGGCGGTGGCGCTGGCGGCCAACGAGATTCGCCTGGGCAATGCCGACCTGATGTTGGCCGGTGGTACCGAGTCGATGTCGATGGTGCCGATGATGGGCAACAAGGTGGCGTTGTCGCCGTCGGTGTTCAAGGACGATCACGTCGCCATTGCTTATGGCATGGGCATCACGGCCGAGAAGGTGGCCGAGGAGTGGAAGGTGTCGCGCGAGGAGCAGGATGCGTTCGCGGTGGCGTCGCACCAGAAGGCGCTGGCGGCGATTGCAGCCGGTGAGTTCGGTGATGAGATCAGTCCGTACGAGATCCGTTCGCATGTACCGGATGTGTCGAGCAACACCATCCTGCTGCGCAACAAGCGCGTCGATACGGACGAGGGTCCGCGTGCGGATACTTCGCTGGAGGGGTTGGCGAAGTTGCGGCCGGTGTTCCGCAATGGGCAGTTTGGCGGCAGCGTGACGGCGGGTAATTCGTCGCAGATGAGCGATGGTGCAGGCGCGGTGTTGCTGGCTTCGGAGCAGGCGATCAAGGATTACGGTTTAACGCCGTTGGCGCGCTTTGTGAGTTTCTCGGTGGCGGGTGTGCGGCCGGAGGTGATGGGCATCGGGCCGATCGCGGCGATCCCGAAGGCGCTGAAGCAGGCGGGCTTGAGCAAGGATCAGCTGGATTGGATCGAGCTCAATGAGGCGTTTGCGGCGCAGGCTTTGGCGGTGATTCGCGATAGTCAGCTGGATCCTTCGAAGATCAATCCGCTGGGTGGTGCGATTGCGTTGGGGCATCCGCTGGGGGCTACCGGTGCTGTGCGTACGGCTACGCTGGTGCATGGGTTGCGGCGGCGGAAGCAGAAGTACGGGATGGTGACTATGTGTATTGGTACTGGGATGGGGGCTGCTGGGATTATTGAGGCGGTTTGAGTTGGTAGTTGCACTTTGAAGAATGGCCGCCTTTTGGTCGCCATTTTTTTTTGCCTTTTGATTCTTGCGTGCGGCGTCCGGGGGCTAGGCCCTTTCGGGACACGCCGTGAACCCATCCA
>DATCVI010000223.1:0-15935 GCA_036566925.1 Stenotrophomonas sp. | reverse complement strand
TGCCGGGGCGCGGCCCGGCCTGGCATGCGCTGGCAAGGCGAAGAAGGTAAGCTAGGTGCATAAATAATCGCACCTGGTGCTTGTATCGCCATGCCAAGTGCAAGTTGCGATGGGCCATTCGAATATGCCGGAAATGCTTCCCCACGCGGGCATCGCGCCCACTGAAGGCTTGCGGGAACGCAAGCGCCGCCAGACCCAGCAGCGAATCGCCGAGGTCGGCCAGCGCCTGTTCCTTGCCCAGGGCTACGACAACACGACGCTGGACGCCATCGCTGCGGAGGCCGGGATCTCGCGCCGCAGCTTTTTCTCGTACTTCAAATCGAAGGACGACGTCATCCTGTTCTGGATGAACGCCGGTTCGGCCGCTCTGATCGCGGATCTATTGAAGACATCGCCCGACGTACCGCCGCTCGATGCCGTTCGCGATGTCATGTTGAAGCACATCGCCAACAACACGACCGAACAAATGACCGCTATCGACAATCTCATGCTGTCGAGCGAATCGCTGATCGCGCGCAAGCAGGCGTATTACGCCGAACAGGAGCAGATGCTCTTCGGGGCACTGTGCGAGGTCTGGCGGCAGCCCGAGCGCCGCCCGGCGCTGCGGATGGTGGCGATGGTGTCCATCGGCGCGATGAGAGTCGCGCTTCAGGCATGGCGGGAACAGCGCGGCCAGCGAAAGCCGGCGGCCAGGTTCCTGCGGGATGCTTTCGACACGCTCAGATCCACGCTTTGAGTGTGCGCCGTCACAACAGTTTCTCCTCGACGGCCTGGTAGACCGTCCGCACGCTCGGCCGGAAGCCAAGGCGACGCGCCAACGCGCCACTGACATGCAGATGCCAGGGATTTCCAAGCGGTTCGGACGAGGGTTCCATCGTTTTGCCGACCACCTCGGCCAGCTCGTAGAGCGAGGTCGGCGCTTCGTCGGTGAGATTGACGGTGTGCCCATCCATCGCACCGGACAAGGCGAGCTTCATGGCGACGGCGATGTCGCGATGATGAATCATGCTCATGGTTTTCGCCGGGTGGAACTTGGCATGGGCCGCAAGTCTGGGCAGCTCCTCCAGATGTCCGTCCTGGTCACCATAGACGAAGCCGAAGCGCAGAATCGACCAGTTCAGACCGCTTGCGCGCAGCGCCTTCTCGGCCGCGATCTTGCTGGCCGGGTAAGCCTGCTTCGGGTCAGTGGCATCGTCCTCACGACCGGGGTGCGGGGTATCCATGTCGTAGACGTTGGAGGTACTGGCCATGATAAAGCGCACCCCCGGCGCATGCGCCTGGGCTGCGGCGATCAAGTTGCGGGTTCCGTCGAGATTGCTCTTCCAGATCATGTCCGTATCTGGCGTGCGGAAAACCGCCGCGAGATGGATGATTGCCGAAACACCCCGCACTGCCGGCGCCAGGGACGACGGATCAAGCAGATCACCGGCCACGGCCGTCACTCCGGCTGGCGCGGCCTTGCCTGCGCGGATCAGCGCGCGGCAGTCCATTCCCGCTTCAACCAGACGCGGCAAAAGCCGCGCGCCCACGAGACCGGTCGTGCCGGTGACCAGGATCGTCATACGTCAGCTCCGTTCTGGGAAAGATTTTCCAGCCGCTCGGTCGCGGTCTGCAGCACCTTGATGGCGATTGCGATGTCGGCCACGTCGATGCCGTCGAACGCTGCCTTGCGGATGTAGGTGAGATCGGGCAGTTTTCCCCACAGCTTCTTGCCTGCTGCGGTCAAGCGGAGGAGCTTCTGACGCTGATCGGTGAGGTCGGGCACCTGCTCCACCAGGCCCTTGCGCAGAAGCGTTGCCACGATCCCGCTCATCGTCGCTCGTTCGATCCGCAGCATTTCCACCAGATCGCGCTGCCGGGTCGGGCCTTCTTGTGCCAATTGGTACAGCACGTACCACTGGGTGGAGCCGAGATCGAATGGACGCAGCGCCGAATCCATGGCGGCGCGGCCTGCGAAATAACACCGCTTTGTCCAGGCCCCTATCGCGTCATGCCGCGATTCCATCTTTCCGCTGGTCACTTTGGAACCCCTCAATTAGCATGGCACCTAACAATTATTGTTAGGTGCCAGACAATTTGTCAAGGTGGCCCCTACGAGGCTGATTCCTGGCTACTGAGAGCATCCCAATTGGCTTGGCTGGACCCACCAGGACTGGTGGCCGGGCCGTCTGGGGCAGGTTTCGAATGCCGGCCATATTGGCGCGGCGAAGACCCCATGACCCGCTTGAACGCCGTACTGAACGCACTTTCGGATTCGTATCCGAGCGCCAACGAAATGACGGAAACGGGATCGCCGGAGTTTTCCAGCCGGTCTCCCGCCAGCAGCATGCGCCAGCGCGTCACGTACTCCATCGGCGAGACGCCCATCGTCTGCCTGAACTTCTGTGCGAATGCCGAGCGCGACATGCAGGCGCGCTCGGCCAGCGCTTGCAGCGTCCAGCGATACGACGGATCGGCATGGACCGCGCCGATGGCAGGGCCCAGCTGCCTGTCGACCACGCCGAAAAGCCATCCCCTGCCGTTGGCTTGCCCTGCTTTCACATACAGCCTGAGCGCCTGCACCAACATCATGTGGGCGAGATGTTGGGCGATCAGGAACCCGCCCGGCTCAGGCTCGTGCAGCTCCTGCATCATCCTTTCCACCGACCACCGCAGCGCCGCCTGTTCGGTGCCGTTTTGAATGTGCACGATCGGCGGCAGCATGCCCATCAACCTGTCTACATTCCCGCCGCTGACGCCGAACCGGCTGCCGACGAGAAAGAAATCGCCGCCGCCGTTGATCGTCACCACCGCGCCGGGACGTGGCGGCGGAAAATATTTGCTGGAAGGCTCCGGCGCAAGCGCCAGGTCGCTCGCGAGACGAAAGGGGCGTCCGCTTGGCAGCACGAAGCAGTCGCCCGTCTTCAGATAGGCGGGGTCGGCAACGCCTTCGATCACCAGCCAGCATTCGCCGGACACCACGGCGTAGCACTTGATGAGCTTGTTCTGGTCCGGGAACTGGATCGCCCACTTCCCACCGGCATCCACGCCGGAGGACACATAGCTGCGCGGCTTCAGCAGCGAGAGCACCTCGGAAAGCGGGTCCATGAACCCTCCTGGACGATCGCGAAGATTGCGCGGACTTTACCGCATAGATCGGACGGCCAGGAGCTTCTATGGTTCCTGCCACGACGGCAGCGACAAAAGCCGGTTCAAAGAAGCCAATCCGATGGATCAGGGAATAGACGTGGACAACAAAGAATTTCACCGCCTCGGGCGCGATGCAGACAACCAGAACTTGGCCGATGCAGATCGTCGCCGGCTGCTTGGCGGCCTGACGTTGGGTGCCGGCGCGAGCATGGTCGGGGGCTTGGGCCTGGGCATGGCACGCCAGGCGAACGCAGCGACGCTGCCGGCCGATACGCGGATCGTCATCACCGCACCGACCGGCGATATCGGCGCGCAGGTGCTATCGAATGTGCTGGCCAGCGCTGCAACGATTCGGGTGATCGCCCGCGATCCGTCGCGGCTGCCTGCGCAGGTGCGTGCGCGTGTCGAAATCTTCCAGGGATCGCACAGCGACGCCAGTGTCGTCGATCGGGCGTTCGAGGGGGCCACCAGCGTGTTCTGGCTGTGCCCGCCCGATCCGCGCGCCGAGAGCGTCATGGCCGCCTATGTGGAATTCACCCGGCCAGCCAGCGAGGCGATCCGGCGCCATGGCGTGCGCCGTGTGGTCGGCATATCGGCCCTGGGCCGGGGTACGCCGATGGCGGCCAATGCCGGATTCGTCACCGCGTCGCTGGCCATGGACGACCTGATCGCGGGCACAGGCGTAAATTTCCGCGCACTGACCATGCCCTCTTTCATGGACAACATCGCCCGCCAAGCCACGTCGATTCGTGATCAAGGCATGTTCTTCCTGCCGATCGATGGCGACCGCAAGCTGCCGACAGTCGCCACCCGGGATATCGCATCGGTTGCGGCCGGGCTGTTACTCGATCCCGCCTGGAGCGGAAGCGGCGAAGTGCCGGTACTCGGCCCGGAAGACCTGTCCTTCAACGACATGGCACGCATCATGTCCGATGTCCTGGGCAAGCCGGTGCGCTACCGGGAAGTCACATTCGAGGCCTACAAGGCCGGCTTTATCCAACGCGGGATGTCGGACGCCATGGCGCAAGGTATGACCGACATGGCGAGGGCCAAGAATGAGGGGCTCGACAACGCCGTGCAGCGCACGTCCGGGAACAGCACACCGACCTCTTTCAAGCAGTGGTGCGAGGAAGAACTGAGACCAGTGGTGCTCAGGTAGCGAGCGCGCAGCGCCAATGCGTCAGAGAATTACCTGCAAACCCTTGTCTGCGATGAGGTTGAGCAGCTTGAGCGCCGGCCCCGCGGGGCGGGTTTCGCCCTGCTCCCACTTGCGCACCGTCGAAGCCGAGGTATGCAAATGGTGCGCGAACACCGGCTGGCTGAACTTCAGCCGCTCGCGCAGGCGCTTGATGTCCCCGGCGGCGAAGTCCCGCACCGGCGGCGGGCAGACCGCGTCGAACTGGCGCATCGTCACCTTGCTGATGGCGCCGGCCTCATGCAGCGCGGCCAGATCGCTGCGCAACGATTCAATGAGATTGCTCACAATTCACCTCCACTAGGACACCGGACTGCAAGGCCCTCGACAACGCTTCCCCGGACAAGTCCAGGAACACCTTGCCGGCGTATTGCAGCGCCTTCTTCTCTTCATGCGTGACGTCAGCCGTATCGCTCTTGGCAAACCCATGCAGGAACACGTAACGACGACCCAGCCTGGCCGACAACACCGCTCGATAGCCACCGCGCTTGCCGAAGCCCGGCCGGGCCAGCCGCACCTTGAATAGCGCACCGCCCAGATCCGCGCCGACCAAGCCACGTTCCATGTCCCTGACCACTCCGCACAGCGCCGAATCGGGCAGCTTTTCGCCCCCCTGCCATCGCGCAAAGTCCTTTCTCTTGATAAGCCGCGTCATCCTGACCCCTCGAACTGTACCCATATCGGGCACACTTTTCAACTCCCCCCCTCCTGGTGCCGTTGCGGATTTCGACCGGCAACGGCGCGACATGTGCCGTACGGCAAGGAAACACGATTGCCGCAGCGCTGTCTGTTGAGAACAGCATGAGATAAAACGCACGCGACGCTGCAGGTGCGCGAGCGGCCGCAAGAATCGCTGGCTGCGATCAGATTGCGCGCGAGAAGCCAGCGCCGGTACGCGGCCCGCGCAAGTGTGCGTCGAAGCACATCGCCAGCAGCCGCAGCAGTGGCCGCCCGCGTGGGGTGGCACGCACATGGGTGGCATCGATCTCGGCCAGGCCATCGGCGCACAAGGTGCCGAGCGCGGCCAGTTCATCGGCGAAATAGCCGGCGAAATCGATGCCATGGCGCTCGCCGATCTGCCGCGTATCCACTTCGCCCTGGCACATCAGCGACTGGATCAAGTCACCGCGAATCGCATCGTCGCGCGATAGCGCCAGGCCGCGCCACACCGGCACACGACCTTCGTCGATCGCCGTTTCCCACGCTGGCAGCTCGCGCGGGTTCTGCGCATAACAGCCACCGATGCGGCTGATGGCACTGACGCCCAAGCCCAGCAAATCACTTGCAGCATGGGTCGTATAACCCATGAAGTTGCGATGCAGCCCGCCCTCGCGCTGGGCGCGCGCCAACTCGTCTTCGGGCAGGGCGAAGTGGTCCATGCCGATGTATTGGTAGCCGGCGGCGGTGAGCCGCTCAACCGCCAACCCCAGCAGCGCCAACCGGCCTTCGGCATCCGGCAACTCGGCCGGGTCGATGCGCTTTTGCGCACGAAACATCGAAGGCAAGTGCGCGTAGCCATAGATCGCAAAGCGATCCGGGCGCAACGGCAACACTCGATCCAGGGTTTGCCCGAAGCCGGCCAAGGTCTGCCGCGGCAGGCCATAGACCAGGTCGACATTGATCGAGCGCAAGCCGTGGCTGCGGCAGGCGTCGATCAGGGCCAGCGTCTGCCGTGGGCTCTGCAGCCGATTGATCGCCTGCTGCACGTCCTGGTCGAAGTCCTGCACGCCCAGGCTGGCCCGGGTGAATCCGAGCTGCGCCAGCTCGCCCAGTTCGGCCGGTGCCAGCGTGCGCGGGTCCAGCTCGATGGAGAAATCGCGCGAGGCCCGCGTACTGAAACGGAAGTGTTGGCGCAGGCCACGCAGCAGTTCGCCGATCAGTTCCAGACTGAGGAAATTCGGGGTACCGCCGCCGAAGTGCAATTGCACCACTTCGCGCTGGTCCGCCAGCCAGGGCGCGATCAGGCTGGCCTCCTTGAGCACCCGTTCGACATAGGCCTTGCCCCGGCTGCGGTCGCGGGTGATGACGCGGTTGCAGCCGCAGTAGAAGCACGGGCTGCTGCAGAACGGAACGTGGATGTACAGCGACAGCGGGCCCGCCGGCGCCTGCTCGATCGCCTCGCGCAGCTGCGGCCAGCCGAAGCCTTCATGGAATTGCGGCGCGGTGGGATAGGAGGTGTAGCGCGGGCCGGGTCGATCGTAGCGGCGCAGCAGCTCCGGGTCGAAATGCCAACGGGGAATGGCCTGGGCGGTCGTCTGCATGGCGCAAGGTTCACCGCGCCGGGTGCGCGCGTCGTTGATCCTGATCAATCCCGCGCGCTTGCGGCCTTCCGAGCGGCAACAAAAAAAACGGCCCGCGATCAACGGGCCGTTTTTATTGAAGCAATTTGGAGGCCTGGGTCGGAATTGAACCGGCGTACGCGGCTTTGCAGGCCGCTGCATGACCACTCTGCCACCAGGCCGGTGGATCGCCAGTCTAGCCGAAAAACCTGGCTGGTGACCGGCAGGACATAGCGCCATGGACGGGCGAACATCCTGAAAACACAAAGCCCCGCGAGCGGGGCTTTGGCATCGAAACTTGGAGCGGGAAACGAGACTCGAACTCGCGACCTCAACCTTGGCAAGGTTGCGCTCTACCAACTGAGCTATTCCCGCGTGAGCTGCGCATTGTACAGGGCATTCACCTCCCTGCCAACACCCCTATCCCACTTCGCGCGGCCGATTCATCCAGGCCTGGGCCTGCTAACCGACGCGATGTGGAGGCCTGGACGGGAGTCGAACCCATCTCTACGGATTTGCAATCCGGTGCATAACCGATCTGCCACCAGGCCCCGTGTTTCGTTCATCCGATCAGCCGCAGCGACCGCCGGAATGACAAGGCCCCGCGAACGGGGCCCGGTCTGAAACTGGAGCGGGAAACGAGACTCGAACTCGCGACCTCAACCTTGGCAAGGTTGCGCTCTACCAACTGAGCTATTCCCGCTTGGGAGGCGAAATTCTACAGCGAACCGAATAGCTGTCAACTATTGGTTTCGACTTTTTTAGGGTTCTGCTGCAACGCCGCTTTCTCGTCTTCGCGCAGGCTCGGCCACGCTGCATGCAGGTATTGCAGGCCGGACCACAACGTCAGGATCGCGGCGATCGCCAAGGTCCAATCACCGATGTGGAAGACGAAGCTTCCCATCCAGGTGCCGGCGCCGGGCGCCGACTGGCCGGGCTGGATTGAATACAGCAAGCACAGCAGCGCCACCATCTGCGCGGTGGTCTTGACCTTGCCGATCACCGCCACGCGCACCTTGGCGCGCTGGCCCAGCTCGGCCATCCATTCGCGCAATGCCGACACTGCGATCTCGCGTCCGACGATTACCGCCGCCCAGAACGCCATCCACGGCGTCGGGTGGCCCTGCACGATCAGGAACAGCGCCACGGCCACCATCAATTTGTCCGCGACCGGATCGAGGAAGGCGCCGAAGGCGGAATACTGGTGATAGCGCCGCGCGATCCAGCCATCGAGCCAGTCGGTGATCGCGGCCAGGCCGAACACCGCCGCCGCGGCGAAGTTCGTCCACGAATACGGCAGGTAGAAGACCCCGACCAGCACCGGGATCATCACGATCCGCAGCAGTGTGAGCCAAGTGGGGACGGTCAACTTCATCGCGTGTGTCTACTCGCCTGCCGCGTCGGGCAGCGGCAGCCCATGCAGGTTAGCGTAGATTCGGGCGGCCAGGGCGGCGTTCACCCCTTCGACCCGCGCGATTTCCGACTCACCGGCGGCCTTCAGCCCGGCCAGTCCGCCGAAATGCTTGAGCAGGTTGGCACGTCGGCGCGGTCCGATACCGGCGATATCTTCCAGCTTGCTGGTCATGCGCGCTTTCTGCCGCCGGCCGCGGTGGCCGGTGATGGCAAAACGGTGCGCCTCGTCACGTACCTGCTGGATGAATTGCAGGGCCGGCGACGCCGCACCCGGCCGCAGTTCGCGACCGTCGGGCATCACCAGGGTTTCGTGGCCGGCGCGGCGCTCCTCGCCCTTGGCCACGCCGACCAGCGCTACGCTGGTGATGCCCAATTCGGCCATCACCGCCGAGGCCTGCGCCAGTTGCCCGGCACCGCCATCGATCAGCAATACCTCGGGCAGCACGCCGCCCTCTTCCACCGCGCGCCGGAAACGCCGCTCCAATGCCTGGCGCATCGCCGCGTAATCATCGCCAGGCGCAATGCCGGCGATGTTGAAACGCCGATACTGCCCACGCACCGGGCCGGCCGCGTCGAACACGACGCAGGAGGCCACCGTGGCCTCGCCCAGGGTGTGGCTGATGTCGAAGCACTCCACTCGCTTGACCGGTTCGGCCAGGTCCAGCATCACCCGCAGCGCCTCGCTTCGCGCTTGCTGCGCGCTCTGGCTGGTCAGCTCCGAGGCCAGGGTGTTGTGCGCGTTGCGGCTCGCCAACTCGACATAACCGGCGCGCTCGCCACGGACGTTCCACTTCAACGCCACCTTGCGCTCGGCCGAGGCGCTGAGCGCATGCTCGATCAACTCGGCCTCGGGGATCTCGCGGTCCAGCAGGATCTCGCGCGGCGGCGTGTGCTCGACGTAGTACTGCGACACGAACGCGCCGAGGATCTCGTCGGCGCTGTCCTCGCCATTGGTCTTGGGGAAGAACGCGCGCGTGCCGAGATTGCGACCATCGCGAAACGCCAGCAGCAACACGCAGGCATGCGCACCCTGGGTGGCGCAAGCGAGCACATCGAGATCGGCGGCCCGGCCTTCGACGAACTGCCGGTTCTGCAGACTGCGCAGCGAACCCAGCAGGTCGCGCAGGCGCGCGGCGCGCTCAAACTCCAGGCGCTCGCTGGCCGCCTGCATGTCCTGCATCAGCTCCTCGCCCAACTGGTCGCTCTTGCCTTCCAGGAACATCGTGGCGCGGCGCACCGACTCGGCGTAGTCCTCGGCACCGACCAGGGCCACGCACGGCCCGCTGCAACGGCCGATCTGGTATTGCAGGCACGGCCGCGAGCGGTTTCGAAAGACGCTGTCCTCGCAACTGCGCAGCCGGAACAACTTGTGCATCAGGTTCAAGGTCTCGCGCACCGCGGTGACGCTGGCGTACGGGCCGAAGTAGCGGCCAGGAATCGCACGCGGACCGCGGTGCAGGCCGATGCGCGGCCAATCCTCCTTGGTCAACAGCACGTACGGATAGCTCTTGTCGTCGCGCAGCGAGACGTTGTAGCGCGGCGTCAGCGACTTGATCAGCTGGTTTTCCAGCAGCAGCGCTTCGGCCTCGGTACGGGTGACGGTGACATCCATGCGCGCGACCTGCGACAGCATCGACATCGTCCGCGCATTCTTCGGCGAGCCATTGAAATAGCTGCCCACGCGCTTGCGCAACGCCCCCGCCTTGCCGACATACAGCAAGGTGTCGTCGGCCGCGTACATCCGATAGACGCCGGGCGCGGTACTCAGGTTGGCGGCGAATGCCTTGCCATCGAATTCGCTGGATGGACTGGCTTTCATGCGGGATGCGCTGTCACTTGGCTTGCGGTCACGAGGCGTGGCGTCATTCGTGCAGCGCGAACTCGCTCAGTTCGCCGCTGGCGATGTCGTATCGCAGTATGCCGTGCGCATCGGTCTCGGCGATCCAAACCGTGCCGGCCGCCACCGCTACGCCGGCCGGCCCACGCAGGCGCCGCGGCAGGTTCACCGTCGCCAGGTCGCCGCCGCCCAGGCGCAGGCTGCGCAGGCTGCCGTTGCCGCTGTCGGCGATCCACAACACCGGCGCGCCGGCCGGGTCCATGGCGATGGCCTGCGGGAACTGCAGGCGCGCCAGGTTACGAGGGCCGTCGGCATTGCCGAACTCCCACGGCCCCTGCCCGCCCACCAGGGTCTGCACCAGATCGCCACGCAGTTGCATCGAACGAATCGAAGAGCCCAATGCATCGCACACATAGAGCGTCTGCTGCACGGCCACCACGGCGGTCGGCTGGGCGAAAGCGGCCATATGGCCGCTGCCGTCGCGCTCGTCGAGCGCCCCGGCACCCGCGCGCCAGCGCAGCTCGCCGCGCCCCAGGTCGTAGCCCCAGATGCGGTTGTCGCCGGCCATCGCGATCAGCAACTCGTTGCCAGCCACGGTCACGCCGTGCGGGCTATCCAGGGAGACCTGCCCGGCCTCGCTGACCACCCCCTCGACCGGCTCCCCGCTGCGGCCATTGCCACACAAGGTATCGACCTGGGCAGAGGTGAGATTGATCCGCCGCAACGCGTGGTTGCCGGCATCGGCCACGTACAGCGATTCACGCGACAGCGCCAAGCCGCGCGGACGCCGGAACGCCGCTTCGCCCAGGCCGCCGTCCATGAAGTCGGCCGTGCCCAGGCCGAATTGCCGCAGTACGCGGCCGGCGTGATTGCATTCCAATACGCGGTGGTGGCCGCTATCGGCGATGTACAGGCGATCGGCGCTGGCGGCCAGGCCAGTGGGAAAGCGCAGCATCCCGCGCGGCTCGGGGTTGTGCTCGCGCTGTGGGCTCAAATCCTCGTCGCCGGGCGGTTGCTGCCCGGCGCATAGCGCCTGCAGTTCGCGTTCGACCTCGCCGCCCAGCCCCACCAGCCGCTGGCGTTCGCGGCCTTGCGCATCCAGCAGCACTACCGTGGGCCAGGAGGTCACGCCGAAGCGGCGCCAGGTTTCCCATTCGCGATCCAGCAGGATCGGCGCCTGCACCCCATGCTGGCGCAGCAGCTTGAGCGAACGCTCCGGCTCGCGCTCGCTATCGAAACGCGGCACCTGCACCACGATCAGCTGCAGCCAGCCGGGATTGCGCGCCTGCCATTGCGACAACTCCGTCAAACGCTGCGTGCACCATTCCGAACCGGCGTTGACGAAGGCCAGGGCCAAGGCACGGCCGCGGTGCTCCTGCAAAGTGGAGGCCCGGGCGTTGAGCCAGGTGGGAAATTCCGGAAATTCCTGGAGGTTCTGCGCGCTCATGGGACGATTATGCCCAAACCCCGCGCAGGCGTGAGCCAGGGCCTCCCGGCCGCCTCATGCGCCGGCCCAGCGGGCCTCGGCACGCAGCAGGTCCTCGGGCGTGTCGATGCCTGGCGGGAACTGCTCGGGCGTCAGCGCCACGGCGATCCGGTAGCCCGCCTCCAGCACCCGCAGCTGTTCGAGCGACTCTGCTTGCTCCAGCCGGCCGGGCGGCATCGCCGCGAACTGCTGCAGGAAGCCGGCGCGATAGCCGTAGATGCCGATGTGGCGCAACCACTCGCCCGCGGGCAGGACCTCACGCGACGCGGCAAACCCATCGCGGTGCCAGGGAATCGGGGCGCGGCTGAAATACAGGGCATGGCCACTGTCGTCGCGCACCAGCTTGACCACGTTGGGGTCGAACAGCTCGTGCGCCGCGGTGATCGGCGCGGCCAGCGTCGACATCCGGGCCTGGCCATCGGCCAACAGCTGTGCCACCGCGCGGATGCCAGCGGCCGGCGCGAACGGCTCGTCGCCCTGCAGGTTCACGACCACGGTGTCTGCCGTCCAGCCGGCCACGCGTGCGCACTCAGCCAGGCGGTCGGTACCCGAGGCGTGGTCGGCCGAAGTCATCGCCACGTGCACGCCGGCCAGGCCGTCGATGGCCGCCGCTACGCGTGCGTCGTCGGTGGCCACCCAGACCTCGGAGGCGCCGGCCTGCAGGGCGCGCTCGGCCACACGCCGCACCAGCGGTTCGCCCCCGAGCAGCCGCAGTGGTTTGCCCGGCAGCCGCGAAGCGGCATAGCGCGCCGGAACGGCGACAACGAAAGGAGGCGGGAGCGCAGAATCAGGCATGGGGGTTCCGGGTGTACGGGTCACGATTCACTAACAGCCAGTGCTGCCGGCGGGATGCGCCCAGCATTGTAGCGACCGCCGGGTCGGACCTGGTTCGCCCTCAACCCCGCCGCAACTTGCCCAGCCGGTCCAGCAGCGCCACCCAAAATGCGGCGGGCAGCTCTGCCTTGAGCGGCACGCTGAACATCCACTCGTCGGCAAAGCCACGACACTTCACCGCGTCCTTCTCGGTCATCAACACCGGCAATTGGCTGCCGAACTCGAAGTCCGTTGACGCGTAGCGGTGATGGTCGGCAAAGGCATGCGGCACAACACCAATCGCACGCGAACGCAGCATGGCGAAAAAGCGCTCGGGATTGCCGATACCGGCCACCGCGTGCACGCGCTGGCCGGCGAAGGTCGCCAGAGACCGCGCGCGGCCACCGCTGAGCGGCTGCGCCTCCTCCAGCCGCAGGCGCATCTGCCATTCGCCGAAGCCCGGCGCCATGGCCTGATCTGCCTCGCCGCTGGCTTCGCCGAGATTGACGACGCGGAAATCGCATTCGCGCGCGCGCTCGGCCGGTTCGCGCAATGGGCCGGCCGGCATCAGCCGGCCGTTGCCATAGCGGCGCTTGCCATCGACCACCTCGATCTCGACATCGCGCGCCAAGCGGTAGTGCTGGAGGCCGTCGTCGCAGACCACGATGTCGCAGCCTGCTTCCACCAGCGCACGCGCCGCGGCCACGCGGTCGGCGTCGACCCGTACCGGCACCCCGGTCTTCCAGGCGATCAGCACCGGCTCGTCGCCACCCAGGTTGGCGGGTGTTCCCTGATCGATCCAACGTGGCGTGCGGGCCTGCTCACGGCCGTAGCCGCGGCTGGCCACGCCCGGCTTCCAGCCGGCTTCGCGCAGGCGCTCGACCAGGGCGATGGTCAGCGGCGTCTTGCCGGTGCCGCCGGCAGTGACGTTGCCCACCACCACCACCGGCACCGGCATCGAATGCCGACGCAGCCAACCGCGCCGGTAAAGCACGCGACGCAGGCCGCTCACCGCGCCATACAGCGGCGCCAGCAGTCGTGCACCCAGCGGTACCGGCAGGTCTTCGTACCAGTAGGCCGGGGTCTTGCTCGAAGGTTTGCTCATGCCTGCCTTTCGCGGAACTGCATGCCATGCAGGTGCGCATACAACCCGCCCTGCGCCAGCAGCTGCGCGTGGGTACCCCGCTCGACGATGCGGCCATGGTCCATCACCAGCACCTGGTCGGCGTGTTCGATGGTCGAGAGCCGATGCGCGATCACTAGCGTAGTGCGGTCCGGCATCAACCGGTGCAACGCGTCCTGCACCAGGCGTTCGGATTCGTTGTCGAGCGCCGCCGTAGCTTCATCCAGGATCAGGATCGGTGCATCGCGCAGGATCGCGCGCGCAATGGCCAGGCGCTGGCGCTGGCCGCCGGACAGCAGCGCGCCGTTCTCGCCGATCGGCGTCTGCAACTGCTGCGGCAGGCGCTCGATGAATTCCCAGGCATTGGCCGCCTCGGCCGCGGCGCGGATCTGCCCCTCGCTGGCCTCGGTGCCATAAGCGATATTGGCGGCAATGGTGTCGTCGAACAGCATTACCTTCTGCCCGACCAGGGCGATCTGCCGGCGCAGGTCTTCCAGCCGGTAATCGTCCAACGGCACGCCATCCAGGCGGATGCAGCCGCCGGTGGTTTCGTAGAAGCGCGGCACCAGGCGCACCAGGCTGGTCTTGCCACTGCCCGAACGCCCGACGATCGCCGTGACCGTGCCCGGCTTGGCCACGAAGCTGATGTCGTCCAGGGCGAGACCATCGTCCTGGCGATAGCGGAGCATGACGTGTTCGAACGAGAGCTCGCCACGCACGCGACCGACCTCGCGCTTGCCGGTATCCGGCTCGGTCGGCAGATCGAGGATGCCGAACAGCCGCTCGGCGGCGGCGACGCCGCGGGAGATGGAGCTTTGCACGCTGGTGAGGCGGCGGAGGGAGGGGATGATGGCCATCATGGAGCTCATGAGGGTCATGAACTCACCTGCGTTCAAGCGCCCGGCAAGCGACTCGCGCGTGGCGACCCACACGATCACGGCCAGCGCCAGCGCGGCAAGAAACTGCACCGTGGCCGAAGCTGTCGCGCGCGTCGTCTCCACCTTCATATTCAACCGCAGCATCCGGTTGGCCAACGACTGGAACCGCCCGATCTCCAGCTCCTGCGTGCCGTGGATCTTTACTTCCTGCTGTGCACCCAACGACTGCTCGGCCGCCTGCGCCATTTGCCCCATGCCGTCCTGGATGCCGCGACTGATGCGGCGATAGCGCTTGCCCACATAGGACACGATGACACCGATGAGCGGGACAACCAGCAACATCGCCAGGGTCACCTTGACGCTCATCTGCAGCATTGCCACCAGCATCAGGATCACAGTGAGCGTGTCGGCCACCATGGTCTTCAGTGCGTCGGCACTTGCCTGGGTGACCTGCTCTGTGTCGAAGTTCAGCCGACTGACCATCACAGGGGTCGCTTCGCTGTCGAAGTGCGAAGACGGCAGTCGAAGGTATTTGGCCAGTACTTGTTCGCGCAGATCCCGCACTACGCTTCGACCGGTCCGCGCCATGCAGTAGTCGTTGGCGAAAGTTGCCAGGCTCCGCATGACAAACAGGCCCAGGATGGCAAGCGGCAACAGAACCGCCATGCGCGGCTCAGGGTTGACGATGCCTTGGTTGATGAGCGGCTTCATCAACAACATGAAGAAATAGCCGGCCACACTTTCCACCGCCATGCCCAACAACGCACCGACCAGCCAACCCGAATAGTTGCGCGTATAGCCCAACAGTCGGCGGTAGATCGGCCACACGGGCGTTGACTTGGAGCTCTTCATCAGGTCTTGGAGTTCCGCTGGTTAGAGGCCTGGCCGCATTCTTTCAGAAGCGGCCTGTGAAGGGTACGTGTCAGTGTGACCAATTGCTGCGCGTCCCCTGGTAGACGTGAGAACTTTCAACGGAAAAGGTGATTCAGATTGCCTTGAAACCGAAGGCATGCCCCAATCGAATCGCCGTCGGGCCCGGTGGCAATTCTGTTGACCACATCCGCAAATCAATAGAAGGGTTCAAATGCGCGAATTGACTGAGGAAGAAATCTTGCAAGTCAGCGGTGGCTGCGCCGACTTTTCCGGCGTGACCGCCAAAGTGGACAGCACCGCCGAAATCGTCTTTGAGCCGCTCGAACGGGCCAGGCAAATGATGATGATGCAACTGCTACGCTGAAGTAGGAGGAGAGGCGGCCGCATGGGCAACCCGCCGCGGCCGCCTCACCGCTTCACTTCCGGCGCCGTCGCAATCGCCAACTTGCGGAACCCCAGCTGCCCCAGCGCATCCTGCGCCGTTACCACCGCCTGATAGGGCGTGCGCGCATCGGCGCGCAACAGCACCGTCTGCTCGCGGTCGTCGCCTGCCACCTCACCGATCACCTGCTTGAGCGATTCGATGTCGCTGCGCAACACCTCGCGATCATTGATGAAGTAGTGACCATCGGCATTCACCAGCACGCTCAGAGAGCGCGGCGGCGCGGCGTTGTGCTGGTCGCTGGCGCTGGGCAACTGCAACTGCAGGGTCGAACGCGCATCGAAGGTGGTGGTGACCACGAAGAAGATGATCAACACCAGGATCACGTCGATCAGCGGCACCAGGTCGATATGCGGCTCGTCCTGGGCGCGGTTGTCGCCGATGCGCACGCGTCAGCCCTTGGCCGTTGCCGCGGCGCGCGCTTGCGGCGCGGCATTGCCGGCAGCAGGCGCGCGGGCCGGCGCCGC
>DATCVI010000222.1:0-40213 GCA_036566925.1 Stenotrophomonas sp. | reverse complement strand
CCGCGGTGCCGGCCACGCCGCAACCGCGCCAACTCACCGTGGCCGATGGCCTGCCTTCCAACACTATCAACGGTTTTGCCGAAGACGCCTTCGGCTATCTGTGGCTGGCCAGCGGCGATGGCCTGGCCCGCTACGACGGCCGCGGCTATCGGATCTGGCGGATCGAGGACGGCCTGCGCGACAACATGATCTGGGCGGTGCATGTCGATGCCCGCAACCGGGTCTGGATCGGCACCGAGAACGCCGGCCTGGTGATGCTCAGTGCCGACCGCCGTCGGTTCCATTACTACGATCACCGCGGCTACCCGCAGTTGCAGGGCAATACCGTGTGGTGCGTGGAATCCACGCCCGACGGCAGCATCTGGTTCGGCACCTCGACCGGCGGGCTGTACCGGATCACGCCCACCGGCGAGATGGAGCGCTACCTGCCCATCGACGGCGACGACCGCAGCTTGCCCGCCGCCTCGGTCAACTTCCTCAAGGTCGCTGCCGACGGCACCTTGTGGGTGGCAGCCAAGAACGGCGTCGCGCGCTGGACCGGAAAGGGCTTCGAGCGCCTGCAATTGCCCGGCAATACCACCCGCTACATCAACGGCCTGGCGGTGGAACCGGACGGCAGCCTGTGGATCGCCGATTCCAACGGCAACCCGCTGTTGCGCCGCCCCGATGGCAGTTGGGACCCGGAACCCTGGCGCCATGTCCAGGGCGAATCGGTGCTGAGCGTGTTGTTGCGCGACAACGCCGGCGGCTACTGGCTCGACACCTTGTCCGGGCTCGGCCACTCCGCCGATGGCGCAGTGAGCAATGTGCCGCTCTACAGCAATTCGGCGCATGGCCTGGTCAAGCCGAACTGGTCGGCGGCCTACGAAGACCACGAGGGCGGGGTCTGGTTCGCCAGTCCCAATACCGGCCTGTGGCATCTGTCGGCAAACTGGCGCCAGTTCGCGGTGTTGGCCAACCGCCAGGCCGATCCGGCGTCCATCGCCAACCCGTATGTATTGGCCGCTGCGCGCGCAGCCGACGGGCGCTTCTGGCTGGTCGGCACGCGCGGCGTGCTCGATCGCCTCGACCCGGCCACCGGCGCGGTCGAGCACCACCTGGAGAAGGTCGATGGCCTGAAGTGGCCGCAATCGGTGCTCGAAGACCAGCAAGGCCGCGTCTGGATCGGCCTGTACAAGGCGCTGGTGCGTTACGACCCCGCCGACCGCAGCGTGCGGCGCTGGCGCGATACCGACGCCCGCAACGCGGCCATGCACGGCGAAGCCGAGATGATCGCGCAGACCCCGGACGGCCGGCTGTGGCTGTACTCGGACGTCGATGGCATCCAGCTGCGCGACCCCGACGGCCATGTCCTGCGCACGCTGGCCCACGATGCCCATGGCCTGACCCGCGAACTGGCCGTCAACGAAATGCGGGTGGGGCCCGACGCACAGTTGTGGCTGGCCACCAGCCGCGGCCTGTTGCGCTGGAATCCTTCGGCCGACAAATTCGAAGCGGTTCCCGGCGCGCCCGGCCAACAGCTGTACGCCTCTGCCTTCACCGATACCGGCATCGTCTGGCTCGCCGGCATGGGCCAGCTGCAGCAGTATTTCTGGGATGGCCGCCGCCTGCAGTTGCTGGACGGCATTGGTGCACGCGAGGATTTCCCGGCACTGGAGCCTGGCGGGCTGGTGGTCGATGCGGCCGGCGTGGCCTGGGTATCGAGCATGCGCGGGTTGATCCGCATCGATCCGGCCAATCGCGCAGTGCGCATCTACGGCGTGCACGACGGCCTGCCTAACCAGCAATTCCGGGCCCGCACGCTACTGCAATCGCGCCAAGGGCAGGTAGTTGCGGCGACCCCGGACGGGCTGGTGCTGTTCGATCCGGCGCGCGTGCGGCCGTCGACCCGGCAGCCGCCGCTGATGATCGAACGCGTGGGCGTGCGTCGTGGCGAAGCCGGCCTGGACCTGACCCATGTCGAGCCGCTGACCGTAGCCGACGGCGACCGCGACCTGCACATCGTCGCGCGCATGCTGTCCTTCGCCGATTCCGACGCCAGCAGCTACCGCTTCAAGCTCAGCGGTTATGACCCGGACTGGATCGATGTCGGTCCGAGCGGCGAGCGCCTGTTCTCACGGTTGCCCTCGGGAAGCTACACCCTGGAGGTCCAGGGCAAGACGGTCGATGGCGTCTGGTCGAAAGTGCGTACGGTGGAGTTCCGCGTGCTGCCGCCGTGGTGGCGCAGCAATTGGGGCCTGGCGACGCTCGGGCTGCTCGCCTTGCTGATCTTGCTGGTGCTGTTCCTGCTGTACCGGCGCCGCCTGCGCCGCCTGCACGCGTGGCAGCTGGCGATCCACAAGCAGGAACTGGCCGAACAAGCCTCGCTGGCCAAGACGCGTTTCCTGGCCACGCTCGGCCATGAGGTGCGCACGCCGATGACCGGCGTGATGGGCATGAGCGAACTGCTGCTCAATACCTCGCTGGATGCGCGCCAGCGCGGCTACACCGAAGCCATCCGCCGTGCCGGCGCGCACCTGCTGCGGCTGGTCAACGACGCGCTCGACCTGGCGCGGATCGAATCGGGCAAGCTCGAACTGGACCTGCAGCCGTTCTCGGTCAACCAACTGGTGGAAGAAGCGGCGGCGATGACCGCGCCCTTGGCCGAGGCGCGCGGCCTGCAATTCGTGCTCGACAATGCGTTGCCCGGTGAGCTGGCGGCCAACGGCGATGTCACCCGCGTGCGCCAGATCCTGCTGAACCTGCTCAATAACGCGGTCAAGTTCACCGAGCGCGGCAGTGTGACGTTGCGGGTCTCGGCATTGGCGCCGGGGCAGGGCTTGCGGTTCGAAATCGTCGACACCGGGCCTGGCATCAGCGCCGAACAGCAGCAACGCCTGTTCCGCCGCTTCGAGCAAGGCGAGGGCCCGCGCACCGCGGCGCGTTACGGCGGCAGCGGGCTCGGCCTTGCGATTTGCCAGGAGCTGGCCATGGCGATGAGCGGTCGCATCGACATTGTCAGCCGCCTTGGCGGCGGTACCCGTTTCATTGTCGAGTTGCCGTTGCGCTGGGTCACTTCGGGCGCGGCCCGCAGCGCGGCGCCGGCGTCGCCGCCGTCGATCGAGGCCGGCTTGCAGATCCTGCTGGTGGAGGACGATGCCACCATCGCCGAGGTGATCGCCGGGCTGCTCACCGCGCGCGGCCATCGCGTGGTGCATGCCGCGCACGGCCTGGCCGCGCTGACCGAAGTGGCCGAGCAGCCGTTCGACGTGGCCTTGCTGGATCTGGATTTGCCAGGGCTGGATGGCTTCGCCCTGGCCCGGCAGCTGCGGGTGTTCGGGCACGCCATGCCGTTGGTCGCGGTGACTGCGCGCGCCGATGCCGAAGCAGAGCCGGCGGCGCGGGCGGCAGGTTTCGACGGCTTCCTGCGCAAGCCTGTCACCGGCGAAATCCTCACCGAGGCGATCGCCCAGGTATTGCGGCAATAAACCGGCGCGCGACGGTGGCTACTCGGCCACCGCCTCGACTTGCTTGGGCTCTGGCCGGGTATCGGCCAATTGCCAGAAGATCAGGGTCGAGGTCAGCGTAATCGCGCCGACGCAGATGAAGGTGGCATGCAGCGCGGCAGTCGCATCGCGATGGTCCACGCCCAGGTGCACGCTGAAGGCGGCCAGCAGGCTACCGGCCGCAGCAGCGCCGAAACCGGTGGCCAGCATCATCACCATGGACAGCAGCGCGTTGCCCGAACTGGCCATCTCGCGATCGAGGTCGCGCAGCGTAACGGTGTTCATGACGGTAAATTGCAACGAATTCACCGCGCCGAATACCGCCAGCTGCAGCAGCCGCCAGGCCAGGTGCTGGCCGGGGGTGACGAACATGAAACTCGCCATCATGATGCCGACCAACACTGTGTTGACCATCAGTACGCGGCGATAACCGAACCGCGTCACCAGCCGCACCGCCGCCCGCTTGGAAGCCATGCCGGCCAAGGCGACCGGCACCATCATCAGCCCGGCGTTCATCGGGCTCATGCCCAGGCCCACCTGCAGCAGCAACGGAATCAGGAACGGCATGCTGCCGCTGCCGATGCGCGAGAACAGGTTGCCGAGGATGCCGATGCGGTAGCTCGCCACCCGGAACAACGCCAGCGGGAACAAGGGCGCACGCGCATTGGCCGCATGCAGCCAATAACCGATCAAGGCGGCCAGGCCGCCGATGGTCAGCAGCATCACGAAAGCACTGCGCAGCCCAAGCTCGGAAATGCCGTCCAGCGCCAGCGACAACGCCACCATGCCGAACGCCAGCATCAGGTAACCGGGCAGATCGAACCGCTGGCGCTGGGTGCCATAGTGGTCGGGCATGATCTTCAGCGCAGCGATGAAGCCGATCACGCCGATGGGGAGATTGATCAGGAACACCCAGTGCCAGGAGGCGACCTCCACCAGCCAGCCGCCGAGGGTGGGGCCGATCAACGGTCCGATCAGCGCCGGGATGGCGATGAAGCTCATCGCCCGCAGGAACTCCTCGCGTGGCACCGAACGCAGCACCGCCAGGCGGCCGACCGGCAACAGCATTGCGCCGCCGATACCCTGCACCACGCGCGCGGCTACCAGTTGTCCCAGTTGCTGCGCGGCCGCGCACAACACCGAGCCCAGGGTGAACACGATGATCGCGGCCAGGAAGGTGCGCCGGGTGCCGTAGCGGTCGGCCACCCAGCCGGAGGCGGGAATGAACATCGCCACCGCCAGCGCGTAGCTGAAGACCACCGACTGCATCTGCAGCGGGCTCTCGCCCAGGCTGCGTGCCATCGCCGGCAGCGCGGTGTTGACGATGGTCGAGTCCAGCATCTGCATGAAGATCGCCAGCGACACCAGCCACAGCAAAGGACGCAGGGTGGTGTAGGTGGGCGTGGTGTTCATGGGAAAGCCGGCAGCGGGACTGGCGCGATTATCCGCCAGTGCCCGTGTAGAAACTGCGGTCAGCGCTTGCTGTGGCCGTGCACCGCATCCACCAGCACGCGCACGTGCTCCGGGTCCATGTCCGGCGACATGCCGTGGCCGAGGTTGAAGACGTGGCCCTCGCGCGAGCCGCCGTTGCCTTCGGCATAGCTGTCGAGCACGCGCGCCGCTTCGCGGGCGATGGCTTCCGGCGCGCCGTACAGGGTGGCCGGATCGAGATTGCCCTGCAGTGCGACGCGCCCGCCGGTGCGGCGTGCGGCCTCGCCCAGTTCGACCGTCCAGTCCACGCCGACCGCTTCGGCGCCCGAGGCGGCCAACGCTTCCAGGTGTACGCCATTGCCCTTGCCGAACAGGATCAGCGGCGTGCGCCCGGGGCCATCGCCGCGTTCCAGCTCACTGGCAATACGGGTGAGGTAGGGCAGCGAGAATTCGCGATACATCGCCGGCGACAGCACGCCGCCCCAGGTATCGAACACCTGCAGCACCTGCGCGCCGGCCGCGCGCTGCGCCGCCAGGTAGGCGATCACCGCATCGGTGGTGACCGCCAGCACGCGGTGCAGCAGCGCCGGTTCGTTGAGGGCCATTGCCTTGATCCGTGCGAAGTCCTTGCTGCCGCCGCCTTCGACCATGTAGCAGGCCAGCGTCCAGGGGCTGCCGGAGAAGCCGATCAGCGGCACCGCGCCGTCCAGTTCGCGGCGGATCAAGCGCACCGCGTCGGTGACGTAGCGCAGCTCGGTCTCGATGTCCGGCACTGCCAGGCGATCGACGTCGGCCGCGCTTCGCAGCGGCCGCTCGAACTTCGGGCCTTCGCCGTCGACGAAGTATAGGCCCAGGCCCATCGCATCGGGCACGGTGAGGATGTCGGAAAACAGGATCGCCGCGTCCAGCGGGAAGCGGCGCAAGGGCTGCAAGGTGATCTCGCAGGCGATCTCGGGATTCTTGGCCATCGCCAGGAAGCTGCCGGCCTTGGCACGCGTGGCGCGGTACTCGGGCAGGTAGCGGCCGGCCTGGCGCATCAGCCACACGGGGGTGCAGTCCACCGGCTCGCGGCGCAGGGCGCGCAGCAAGCGATCGTTCTTGAGCATGGAGGTTCCTTCAGGCGCCGGCATCGTCGCTGCCGGGCGCGGGGGTGAGCTGGTAGCCACGCTTGAGTTGCGAGTCGCGGGCCTTGTCGAAGGCGCGTTCGGCCTCGTCCTGCTGCAGATACTGCTCACGCCGCAGCTGGCTGCGGCCGCCGATCTCGCCGGTCTCGCGCAGCAGTTCCCAACCGCCGAACAAGTCCGGGGCCAGGGTCAGCTGCACGTAGCGGGTGGGCTCCTGGCCGAGGCCGGGTTGTTGCAGGTAAACGCGCATGGGTCGATTGTACCGGTTGGCCCCTGCGCTCGCGGGCGACCGACCGCCGCACGGCGGGGTCAACCGGTGCGCAGGATTTCCAGCACCGCGGCCTCGTCCACGTCCGGCACCACTTCGGCCCGGCCAATGCCGCGCCACAGCACCAAGCGCAGGCGGCCGGCAATGTTCTTCTTGTCCAGGCGCATGCGTGCCAGCAGCGCCTGGGGATCCAGCCCCGCCGGCAGAGCGGTGGGCAACCCATAGGCGGCAAGCAATTCACGCAGGGCGTCGGTGTCGCCCGCCGGTGCCATGCCGAGCGCGGCCGACAGGCGCGCCGCCAGCACCATGCCCACGGCGACCGCCTCGCCATGGTTGAGGTTGTCGTTGTGTGGCGCGCCGTAACCCTGTTCGGTCTCGATCGCGTGGCCGAAAGTGTGGCCGAGGTTGAGCAACGCGCGCTCGCCCCTTTCCAGCGGATCGCGCTCGACGATCTCGGCCTTGTGCTCGCAGCTGCGGGCGATGGCCTGGGTGGTGGCGGCGGCTTCGCCACGCAACAGCGCCTCGCGCTCGGCGCCCAGCCAATGGAAGAACAGCGGGTCGCGGATTGCGCCGTACTTGATCACTTCGGCCAGGCCGGCGCGCAGTTCCCGCGGCGGCAGGCTGTGCAAGGCGCTGGTGTCGGCGATGACCGCCCGCGGCGGGTGGAACGCGCCCACCAGGTTCTTGCCCTGGGGGATGTCCACCGCGGTCTTGCCCCCCACCGAGGAGTCGACCATCGACAGCAGCGTGGTCGGCAGCTGCACGCAGTCCACCCCGCGCATCCAGCAGGCCGCGGCAAAGCCGGCCAGGTCGCCGACCACGCCACCGCCCAGCGCGAACACGCAGGTATCGCGGGTGGCACCCAATTCGGCCAGTGCGGTGATGACCGCGCCAAAATTCTCCAGGGTCTTGGAGGCCTCGCCCGCCGCGATCGACAACTCGCCGATCAGCAGGTCGCCACGCGCCTGCTGCAACGCAGAGCGCACGCGAGCGGCATACAACGGCGCGACGGTATCGTCGCTGACGATCAGGACATGGCGGCCGCGGACCGGCGCCAGCAGCCGCGCGCCGTCGCGCAGCAGGTCCGGGCCGATGGCAATCGTATAAGGAACATCACCGCCGACAGCGACGGTGCGGGGAGCAAGCGTGGCATTCATGCGTGGCTGGTCTGTGGTTGCCAGGCCGCGGCCAGGCGCGTCACCAGGTGCGCGGTGGCTTCGGCGGGGGAGAGGTGGTCGGTTTCCAGGCTGAGGTCGGCAATCTCGCGGTACAGCGGGTCGCGCAGCAACGCCATCTCGCGCAGCACCTGGTCGCGATCCGGGCGCTGCAACAGCGGTCGGGTGCGGTCACGGTGCAGGCGTTCGAGCTGGGCGCCCACGCCCACGTGCAAGTGGATGACAAAGCCGCGTCCGCGCAACAGCGCACGATTGCCGGCATCCAGGACGGCGCCGCCGCCGGTGGAGATCAATTGGTTCTCGGCGGCCAACAGGCGCTGCAACACCTCGCGTTCCTGGGCACGAAAACCCGCTTCGCCGGAGTGCTCGAAGATCGCCGGGATGGTGGCGCCGGCGTGTTCGACGATGGCGTGGTCGACATCGACGAAAGCCAGGCTGAAGCGCTCGGCCAGGCGACGGCCGATGCAACTTTTGCCGGCGCCCATCGGGCCGATCATGACGACGTTCGGTGCAGACTTCATGCGTGGATGCTAGCACCGTGCCGCACTCGGACGGCGGGCGCTTTCGATTGAAACCGCCGTGGCGCTGGCGACCGCCTCAGGCGAGCACGTTGCGCCCCGCGTCCAGCCGCAGAACCTGGTCGGCCAGCGCTGGTAGCGTGTGCAGTGCGTGTCGGCTTACCCGTTCGTAGTGCTGCAGAAACCGCGCAAGCTGCGCCGGTTGCATGCCGGCGCGCGCAGTCGCGCTGTCGGTTAGCGTCCGGGCCGCCACCAGTGCCTGCTCCTGTTGCCAACGCCACGCACTCACGACCTCGAAGGAAGGTGCCTGCAGCACGCAAAGGCGGTCGAAGCGCCGCCATAGCGCAGGGTAGTGATTGACCAGCGCATCGTTGACGTAGTGCCGCCACTGGCCCTGCGGATCTTCGTCGCGCTCGAGCGGGTTGAGGGGCACTCGCAGCTCGGCGTCGGCCTGCGCCGGCACGCCCAGGCACCAGCCCTCCACCACCAGCAAGTCCAGGGCTGCCGGCGCCAGCGGCCCGTCGGCCGCGGGCACGCGATCATCGGCAAGTTTGTCGAAACGCGGCAGCCGCACCGGTCGGCCGAGGGAAACCGCGTCCAGCACCTGGTGGGCAAGGGCCAGGTCATGCGTGCCGGGCGGGCCGCGGGTGAGCAGCAGCGGGTGTGCGGAAGCGGCCAACGACTGGCGCTGGGCACGGGTCAGATAGAAGTCGTCCAGCGACACGGTCGCCGCGGCCAGCCCGTGCGCCTGCGCGGCGGCGGTCACGGCCACGGCCAGCGTGGTTTTGCCGCTGCCCTGCAGCCCGCTGATCGCCAGCACGAAGGGACCGGCGTCGCCTTTGCGCTGCGCCAGGGTATCGGCCAGTACCTGCTCGGCGAGCGCCGCCGATGCCGGGGTCTTGTGCGCTTTCATCGCCATGGCGCCACAATAGCGCTACCGCCGCTGCTGCATCGCACGCCATGACCGACCTCTACGCCGAAGCCCTGTCCACCTTCGCGGCCCTGTACCGGGAAGCCCAGCAAGGCGATGAGTTCGAACCCAGCGCCATGACCGTGGCCACGGCCAGCCTGGAGGGTCGGCCCTCGGCGCGCACGGTGTTGTTGAAGGCTTTCGACGAACGCGGCTTCGTGTTCTACACCCATGTCGAAAGCCCCAAGGGGCGCGACCTGCAGGCCAACCCGCAGGCCGCACTCCTCTTCCTGTGGCGGCGCCTGCGCGAGGCGGGCATCCAGGTTCGCATCGAGGGCGAAGTGCAACAGGTTTCGGCGGCGGAATCGGACGCCTATTTCGCCTCGCGGCCGCGTGAGAGCCAGATCGGTGCCTGGGCCTCGATGCAATCGCGCACGTTGGCCTCGCGCGAGGAGTTCGAGCAGCGGATCGCCAAGGTTGAATCGGGCTTCGAAGGCCGCGAGGTGCCGCGCCCGGAAGGCTGGGGCGGCTTCCGGGTCGTGCCGCAGCGCATCGAGTTCTGGTACGGCGCCAAGTTTCGCCTGCACGAGCGCTGGCGTTACGACCGTGACGCGGCTGGCGCCTGGAGCAAGCGCATGTTGTACCCCTGAGCACCATGCACCTGCTGCCGATCTACCGGATCACCGTGTTCGTGCCGCCGGAATACCTGCAGGCGCTGCAGGCCGGCATTTGCCAGGTTGAACCGCTAGGTGATGATCGCTATGACCAGGTGATGTGGATTTCGGCGCCCGGCACCGAACAATTTCGTGCCAGGCCCGGTGCGATGCCCACACGCGGGCAGGTCGACGTTCTCACGCAACTGCCCACGGTGCGGCTGGAATTCGCGATCCCGCGCGACCCCGCGCGCCTGGCGCGGGTACTGCGCGAAGGCGTGGGCGCGCATCATCCGTGGGAATCGCCGGCGGTCTTCGTCGACGAGAGTTACCAGCCGGTGTTCGAGCACGACTGATGCCGGGCTCAGCCGGCGGCGAGCTCGCGACCGCGCCGGGTCGCCGCATCGATGGCCTGACCGACGAGCGCCTCGAATCCGCCCGCTTGAAAGATCTCGATCGCCGCCTGGGTAGTGCCGTTCGGCGACGTGACGCGACGGCGTAACTCGGCCGGACGCTCGCTGGACTCCACCAGCATGCGCGAGGCACCCAACAGCGTTTGCGCGACCAGCGTGGTGGCGGCACTGGCCGGCAAGCCCTGTGCAATAGCGGCGGCCTGCATCGCTTCGGCAAGCAGGAACACATAGGCCGGCCCGCTGCCTGACACCGCGGTGACCGCATCCATCAGGCTTTCGTCTTCGATCCAGACGGTCTGCCCGGCGGCGGCGAGCAGCGACTGCGCACGCTCGCGCCCAGCGCCATCGACCTCGGCAGCGGCATACAGACCGGTCACGCCGGCACCGAGCAATGCCGGGGTATTGGGCATCGCGCGCACGATCGCGGTCGAGGCGCCCAGCCATTCACGCAGCCGGCCACTGCCGATACCCGCGGCGATCGACACCACCAGCGGCTGGGTGAATGACACCAGCGGCGCGAGCGACTCGCACACCGTGGCCATCATCTGCGGTTTCACCGCAAGCACCCAGGTGGCGCAACCTTCGGCTGCCTCGGCAGCGGTGGCATGGCCGTGCACGCCGAAATCGATCGACAGTTGTTCCCTCAACGCATCCACCGGTTCGGCCACGTGCAGCGTGTTGGCGGGTACCCCCTGGCGGATCAACCCGGCAATCAGGCTGCGGGCCATGTTGCCGCCGCCGATGAAGGCGATCTTGTTGGCGGTAGGGGCAGCGACGTCGTTCATGGCTCGGACCTGGGTGTAAACGAGTACCGATGGTAGCGCGCGGCCAGACGCGGCCGTGCTGCGGGCAGGGTCAGGCGACGGCCCGGTAGGGCTGGATCTTGGCCAGGGTATCGGCCAGCGCATCGCGCGCTACCGCGGCATCGTGGTCCATCTGCAGGGTGAGCCAGAAGTTGTCGGTGGTGCCGAAGAAGCGCGACAGGCGCAGCGCGGTGTCGGCGGTGACGGCGCGCTCGCCGTTTACGATCTTGCTGATGCGGTCCTGCGGCACGCTGATGGCCTTGGCCAGCCGGTACTGCGACAGGCCGAGCGGCTCAAGGAATTCGTGCAGCAGGATTTCGCCGGGGGTGGGGTAGGGAACGCTACGCATGTTGAATCTCCTAGTGGTAGTCCACGATCTCGACTTCGGTGGGGCCGACTTCGGTCCAGACGAAGCACACGCGGAACTGCTCATTGACGCGGATGCTGTATCGACCTGAGCGGTCGCCTTTCAAAGGCTCCAGCCGGTTGGCCGGGGGTACGCGCAGGTCGAGCAGCACGGCGGCCGCATTGAGCATGGCTAGCTTGCGCATCGCGACGTTCTCGATGCGGGCGAACTTCTGCTGCGGAATGCCCTTGAACAGGTTTTGCGTGCGTTTGCAGGCGAAGGACTGGATGGCCATGGATACTAATGCCGTGCGTTACTAGCGTCAAGCATTAGTGTGGCAATCGTGCAACCTGGGCGGTATCGGGGTTTGCCGCAGCCTCTTATCAGTGGCGGGCGCCGAACAACGCCGTGCCAATCCTGACCATCGTCGCGCCGGCGGCAATGGCGTCGGCATAGTCGCTGCTCATGCCCATCGACAAGGTGTCCACCGTCGGCCAGCGCAGGGCCAGGTCATCGAACAACCCGCGCATTCGCGCAAACGCGGCCTGGCGCGGCTCGCGCTCGGGAAAGGGGGCGGGAATGGCCATCAGCCCGCGCAGCCGCAGCTTCGGCTCGGCGCCAATGAGTTCGGCCAACCCGGCGATCTCGGTCGGTGCGCAGCCGTGCTTGCTCTGTTCGTCGTCGATGTTGACCTGGATCAGCACGTTCAGCGGGCCGCGATCGGCGGGTCGGTGCCGCGCCAGGGCCGCGACCAGCTTCGGGCGGTCGACGGTCTGGACCCAATCGAACAACTGCGCGGCCTGCTCGGCCTTGTTCGACTGCAGGTGGCCGATCAAGTGCCACTCCAGGCCGGCCGTCTGCAGCCGGGCGATCTTCGCCGCCGCCTCCTGCACGTAATTCTCGCCAAACGCCAGCTGGCCTTCCGCCGCCAGCGCCGCCACCGCTTCGGCCGGCTGGTTCTTGGAGACGGCCAGCAGGCGCGCCGCTGGCCGTCCGGCCGCACCCGCCGCGTTGTCCATTTGCGTCCGGATCGTCTGCCACGGGGAAACCGGCACGATGTCGTCTTCCAGCCTGATACAAGGGCGCTATACTGCCGGGAGGGGACAAAACCTTCCAGTCGCAGCCAGGGGAAATGCAGCGTATGGATATCGCTGAACTATTGGCCTTTTCGGTCAAGAACAAGGCGTCGGACCTGCATCTATCCGCAGGGCTGCCGCCGATGATCCGTGTCGACGGCGATGTGCGCCGTATCAATATTCCGGCCTTGGACCACAAGCAGGTCCACGCGCTGGTCTACGACATCATGTCGGACAAGCAGCGCCGCGATTACGAGGAATTCCTCGAAGTCGACTTCTCTTTCGAGATCCCGTCGCTGGCGCGCTTCCGCGTCAATGCCTTCAACCAGAACCGCGGCGCCGGTGCGGTCTTCCGTACCATTCCCTCCGAGGTGCTGAGCCTGGAGGAACTGGGCTGCCCGCCGATCTTCCGCCAGCTGATCGAGCAGCCGCAGGGCCTGATCCTGGTGACCGGGCCGACCGGCTCGGGCAAGTCGACCACGCTTGCGGCGATGATCGACTTCATCAACAAGAACGAATACGGCCACATCCTCACCGTCGAGGATCCGATCGAATTCGTGCACACCTCGCAGAAGTGCCTGATCAACCAGCGCGAAGTCCACCGCGACACCCACGGCTTCAACGAAGCCCTGCGCTCGGCGCTGCGCGAAGACCCGGACATCATCCTGGTCGGCGAGTTGCGCGACCTGGAAACCATCCGCCTGGCGCTGACCGCCGCGGAAACCGGCCACCTGGTGTTCGGCACCCTGCACACCAGCTCGGCCGCCAAGACCATCGACCGCATCATCGACGTGTTCCCGGCTGGCGAAAAGCCGATGGTGCGCTCGATGCTGTCCGAGTCGCTGCGCGCGGTGATCTCGCAGGCGCTGCTGAAGAAGGTCGGTGGCGGCCGCACCGCGGCGTGGGAAATCATGGTGGGCACGCCGGCCATCCGCAACCTGATCCGCGAGGACAAGGTCGCGCAGATGTACTCGGCGATCCAGACCGGCCAGCAGTCGGGCATGCAGACCCTCGACCAGCACCTGCAGGACCTGGTCAAGCGCAGCCTGATCACCCGCAACCAGGCGCGCGAGTACGCCAAGGACAAGCGGATCTTCGAGTGATCCGGCGCCTCCGGGCCTCGGAACCGGTCACGGTTCCGTTACCCGGCGCCAACACGGGCCATTCGATCTTCTCCATTCCCCGTTTGCAGCTCCTAAGGAGCGTCCCATGAGCACCATCGACTTCACCTCGTTCCTCAAGCTGATGGCGCACCAGAAGGCGTCGGACCTGTTCATCACCTCGGGCATGCCGCCGTCGATCAAGGTCCACGGCAAGATCACCCCGATCACGCAGACGCCGCTGACCGCGCAGCAGAGCCGCGACCTGGTACTGAACGTGATGACGCCCTCGCAGCGCGAGGAATTCGAGAAGACCCACGAGTGCAATTTCGCCATCGGTGTGGCGGGCGTGGGCCGCTTCCGTGTCAGCTGTTTCTACCAGCGCAACCAGGTCGGCATGGTGTTGCGCCGCATCGAGACCCGCATCCCGACCGTGGACGAGCTGAGCCTGCCGCCGGTGATCAAGACGCTGGCGATGACCAAGCGCGGCATCATCATCTTCGTCGGCGCCACCGGTACCGGTAAGTCGACCTCGCTGGCGGCGATGATCGGCTACCGCAACCAGAACTCGACCGGCCACATCATCACGATCGAAGACCCGATCGAGTTCGTCCACAAGCACGAGGGCTGCATCATCACCCAGCGCGAAGTCGGCATTGATACCGACAGCTGGGACAACGCGCTGAAGAACACCCTGCGCCAGGCACCGGACGTGATCATGATCGGCGAGGTGCGTACCCGCGAGGGCATGGACCATGCCATCGCCTTCGCCGAAACCGGCCACCTGGTGCTGTGCACGCTGCACGCCAACAACGCCAACCAGGCGATGGACCGCATCATCAACTTCTTCCCCGAGGACCGCCGCAGCCAGCTGTTGATGGACCTGTCGCTGAACCTCAAGGGCGTGGTCGCCCAGCAGTTGATCCCGACGCCCGATGGCAAGGGCCGCCGTGTGGCGATGGAAATCCTGCTGGGCACGCCGCTGGTGCAGGACTACATCCGCGACGGCGAGATCCACAAGATCAAGGAAGTGATGAAGGAGTCCACCAATCTGGGCATGAAGACCTTCGACCAGAGCCTGTTCGAGCTGTACCAGGCCGGCGAGATCTCCTACGAGGACGCCCTGCGCTACGCCGACTCGCAGAACGAGGTGCGCCTGCGCATCAAGCTCTCCCAGGGCGGCGATGCCAAGACCCTGGCCCAGGGCATGGATGGCGTGGAAATCGCTGAAGTCCGGTAGTTCCGCCGCCTCTGCCGTCACCCGGCGCCCGCTGCCCGTGCAGCGGGCGTCGTCTTTTTCGGCGCGGCCATGGCCGCTTCATGCAACGGTCGCGGGCTTGTTGTCTAATACGCGCCCCGCGTCACCGATGCCTCCCATGAACTCCACCGTTTCCGACCTGCCGGCCGGCGGCGATGCCGTGCATTCCGACAGCCCCCTGGTCACCGCCGGGCGCCTGACGCCGCCCGCGGACTCGGCCGGCACGCTCGCCGACGATCGCGCCTTCCACCATTCGGTGGCCGAGGACGTGCAAGGCATGCTGCTGGCTACGCTGGTCGCCTCGATGGGGCTGGCGATCTTCGCCAAGGGCGGCCTGTTCATCGGCGGCATGGCCGGCGTTTCCTTCCTGCTGCACTACGCCCTGGGCTGGAACTTTGGCCTGGTCTTCGTGCTGGTCAACCTGCCGTTCTATTGGCTGTCGGTACGGCGGATGGGCTGGGAATTCACTGCCAAGACGTTCCTTGCAGTAGGCGCGTGCGGCGCGCTGACCGACCTGCTGCCGCGCTGGGCCGAGTTTGCACACATCAGCCCCTGGTTCTCGGCCCTGGCCGGCGGGGCGCTGTCCGGGCTCGGCATCCTGTTCTTCATCCGCCATCGCGGCAGCCTGGGCGGCGTCGGCATTCTCGCCGTCTATCTGCAGCAGACCCGCGGCATCAGCGCGGGCCGCGTCCAGCTCGGGTTCGATGCCTGCCTGATGGCGGCCGCGTTCTTCCTGCTCTCGCCGGACAAGGTCTTTTACTCGGCGCTCGGTGCCGTCGTGCTGAGCCTGGTATTGATGTTCAACCACCGGCCGCATCGGTACATGGGCGTCTGACCCGCCTCAGGGCGCGTCGTCCATCTCGCACCCCGGCGTGCTTCCCAGCCGCCGCATCAATCCGGCGGCATCGAACGGCGCATGCACCTTGGCGTCGTTGTCGAAGTAGCAGTACACATCGCGGCGCTTGCGTGCGGCCGCAGGGGGGGCGTGGCGCGCTGCATCGCGCGGCTCGCCACCACGGTGCCAACGCTCGATGCGCTCGGCCCAGCGATCCAGCGCCGCCGGGCCGTACCCGCTGGCATACAGCTCGGCGTCGCCATGCAGGCGCACATAGACGAAATCGGCGGTGACATCCTCCATCAGCGGGTAACGCCGCGCCGCGTCGGCCACCACCAATGCCACGCCATGACGGCGCAGCAGCGCGATGAAGGCCGGGTCCCGGAAGCTCTCATGGCGAACTTCGAGTGCGTGCCGGATGCGGTGGCTAGCGCGCGGCGCCAATACGCTGCGTCCGCGCATCAGCGTACGGTCGCGGCGCTGCGCAATGGCGGCGGCCGCTTGCGTGGTGCGCGGCAACGCGGCCAGGAAAGCGTCGAGTGGGTCGGCGTCGAAGCGCAGCGTCGGCGGCAACTGCCACAGCACCGGGCCGAGTTTGCGGCCCAGGTTCAACAGTCCGGAGGCGAAGAAGTTCGCCAGCGCCTTGTCGCAGTCGCGCAGGCGCTTGGTGTGGGTGATGAAGCGCGGGCCCTTCACCGCGAAGACAAAGCGCGCGGGCGTGGCGTCATGCCAGGCCTGCCAGCTCTCTGGCCGCTGTAGCGAGTAAAAAGAGCCGTTCAGTTCGATGCTGGGGAAGCAGCGCGCGGCGAACGCGAGCTCTTCCCGTTGCACCAAGCCCTCGGGATAGAAGCGGCCGCGCCAGCGGGGATAGCGCCAACCGGAAATGCCGATGCGGATACTCATGGCGACCCACCCTGGCCAGCGCCGCGTAAGCGGCGCGTGGCGGGATCGTGGAGGGCGCGTGGAGGCTCTTCAGGCCGAGCGCCAGGGCGGCGCCAACGTGTCGATACGCGCGAACACCGGGCAGTCCACGCGGTGTGCGCCGGGCAGGTAGCCCAGGCTCATCAGGAATTCCCCGGTGATCTCGCCGCCGGTGAAGCGGAAGGTTTTCTTGAACAGCTTCACCCACTCCGCCTTGCTGCGCGGGTGGTGCGCGTCCAGCCAGTCGGCAAAGCCGCCGTGGCTTGCCCGCAGCGCCTGGATGACCTGGGCATTGTGGATCGCCGCCAGCACCTTGAGGCGATTGCGGATGATCGACGGATCGGCCATCAGGCGCGCGATGTCCTGCTCACCGTAGCTCGCCACCGCATCGACGTCGAAGCCGGAATACGCGGCGCGGAATCCTTCGCGCTTCCTCAGGATCGTCTCCCAGCTCAACCCGGCCTGGTTGATCTCCAGCAGCAGGCGCTCGAACAACTCGGCCTCGTCGCGTTGCGGGAAGCCGTATTCGTGGTCGTGGTAGTGGCCGTGGACCGGGTGGCCCGGGGCGATGCTGCAGTAGCCGCTCATCAGGATTACTCCGCCATGGCCGCGTTGCGGTACGCCTGCGCCGCGGCTTCTTCGGTTTCGGAAATGGTTTTGGGCTTGCCCGCGCCCAACGAAAGGTCTGGCCAACGCTGTGCATGCACGCGCAAGTCGCCGGCGCGCAGCGCGGCGCGAATTTCGGCCGTCGGCCGCTCGTCCCGCCAGAAGCGGAGCGTGCCGGCATCGCGCCAGGTGCCGGCGCGCTCGGTCTGCAGCGCGCACGTTGTCGTGCCTTGCGGATCGAGCTCGCACAGCAACACGTCGTCGCGACCGTCGCGGTCCAGGTCGCGCCGGATCACCACGCATTCCGAGCCGCGCAACGTGCAGTCTTTGCCTTCGATCTTGCCCTTGAGTAGCGCCTCCCACCAACTGGCTTCGGGCGCGACGCTGCCGCTGGCCAGTGACACGTGCTGGCGCAGTGCTTCGATCGTCCTGATGCGCGCGTCGTGTTCCTGTTTCACTGTCAGGTTGCCCCAGCGGTTTTGGCGGTCCAGCGCCCGCTGCAGGGTGGCCACGGCCTCGGTGCTGGCGCGCACGCTCGGCGCATCGCGTAACGCCTGTACCGCCTGGTAGCCACGGCGGCCGGCCTGGAAGCGCAGGTAGAGGGCATCTTCATCGTGTACCTGTGGCGCGCGCGCAAGCATCCGCGCCACTTGGTCGCCAACGACCAGGCGCCAGGGATCGAGCAGCGGTGAATTGACCAGCAGCACCACCGCGATGACCCCCCACGACAACGCGCGATTGACCGGCGCGATGCGCTCCAGCCAGCCAGCGCGCGGCTGCAGCACCGCCCATGCGTAACCGAAGGCATAGAGCGTGGCGATGCCTGCCGCCAGGGCGCCCCAGAAGCGTTCACTGGTCCAGCCGTATTGGCCGATGCGCAGGCCCATGGCCACCAGCGCAAGTACGCCATACAGCGGCATCAACAGCACGGCGGCCTCGACGACGCGACGCAACCAGGCCGGATAAGGGCGCGGGCCGCGGCCATCCTGGAACACGGCGTTGATGAAGATCACGAACAGCGCGACCAGGCTCAACAGTACGCTGGCTGCCGAGCGCGTCTTCCACAGTGGCGCCAACCCGGTGAAGGGCAGGCTGGCGGCGAATATCAAGGCAATGAACGCCAACAGGGGCAGCAGGCCCTTGAACGCGGCGATCAACAACTGGGGGGTGATCTGCACCGTGCGCTGCTGGGTCCGCGCGATCAGGATGCCGAAACCGGCGATGGCGCCGGTCGCCAGGTGAATAAAGGCGCTTTCGCGGAACAAGGTGCGAAAGAAGGTGATGTCCACCAGCGCGAACAGCGCCGCCCACAACTGCAGGATGCCCCAGCAGACGCCGGTGAACGCAAGGGTCAGCAGCACCGTGAGCGCGTTCTGCCAGGCGTGCTCGAACAGGTCGGGATAGGCGGCACGCCAGCTTCCCTGGGCCAGGCGCACCTGCAGCCAGGGCAGGGCGACGAACAACGCGATCGCGGTACTGAGCCCGAAAGGCAGCAGCACGGCGTTACTTTCGAGGTTGGGAGCGCCGGTCGCGTTCCATGCCGCCCAAGCGCCGAGTCCGGCGAGTATCGCCAGCAGTCCCGCACTGTGTTGCCAGAAGCGGCGGTCGCGCAGGTCCACCACGCTCAGCGTCATCGCGCAGGGCACCCCCAGCACCAGCGTGTACCAGCAGACCCGCCCGCCCAACGCATCGAACGGCCACCAGCCTTGGGCGGTGCCCTTTTGCGCCAGATACAGCAGCCCGCCCTGCAACAAAGCGACCAGCACGATGAAAGAACGGGTCTGGCGGGGCAACGTCGGGTCTTGCGTCATGGGGTGCTCATCCTTGGGCTTGTGACGATTATGTGCAGATTCGCGCCGGCAAAACGCGGTCGCGGCGGTGACGCTAGAATATCGGCCATGTCCGCGCCGGCCACCCACCTCACCCGCCATCTCCTGATCGCGCTGCCGGCGCTGTCGGACCCGAATTTCTCGCGCAGCGTGGCGCTGATCTGCCAGCACGACGACAACGGCGCCATGGGTGTGATGATCAACCGGCCGTCGGAATACACCCTGGGCGAAGTACTGGGCCAGATGGGCATCGAAACCGAAGACGCCAACCTGCGCGAGCGCGTGGTCCTCAGCGGTGGGCCGGTGCACCCCGAGCGCGGTTTCGTGGTCCACGATGGCCCGCCCTGGGATTCGAGCCTGGCCCTGGGCGACGGTCTCTACCTGACCACCTCGCGCGACGTACTCGAAGCCATGGCCGACGGCAGTGGCCCGGCGCGCGCGCTGGTCGCGCTCGGTTGCGCTGGCTGGGGTGCCGGCCAGCTTGAACTGGAGATCGGCGAGAACAGCTGGCTGACCGCACCTGCCGATGGCGAGTTGCTGTTCGAAGAGCCGCTTGGCCAGCGCTGGCAAGCCGCGGCCGGGCGCATCGGCGTCGACTTGTTCCGGCTTACCGACTACAGCGGGCATGCCTGAGGCGCCGGCGATCCGTGCCGATGCGACCGTGCTCGGCTTCGATGTCGGCTCGCGGCGCATTGGCGTGGCGGTGGGCAGCGCGCTCGGCGCCGGTGCCCGGGCCGTGGCGGTAATCGATGTGCGCGAGACCGGCCCGGACTGGGTCGCGCTTGATCGCGTACAGCGCGAGTGGCGCCCCGGCGGGCTGGTAGTGGGCGACCCTCTCACCCTCGACGGCAAGGACCAGCCGGCCCGCAAGCGCGCCCATGCCTTCGCCCGCGAGTTGCGCGAGCGCTACAACCTGCCGGTGGTCCTGGTGGACGAGCGCTCCAGTTCGGTCGAGGCCGCGCAGCGTTTCGCGCGCGACCGCGCCGAAGGCCGCAAGCGCCGCCGCGATGCCGAAGCCCTGGACGCGGTGGCCGCCGCGGTCATCATCGAGCGCTGGCTGTCGGCGCCCGGCCAGGCGCAATCCCTTCCTTGACCGCTTCCTTCCAACCATGACCACGCAACTGGATTCCAACGGCCGCCTGCGCCACCTGCTCACCCTCGAAGGCCTGCCGCGCGCCACGCTGCTGCAGTTGCTCGACCGCGCCGGCCAGATCCGCGACGCCGCGGTCGGCCGCGTCGGCAAGCGCAACGTGCTGGCCGGCAGTGCGGTCTGCACGCTGTTCTTCGAACCTTCCACGCGCACGCGCAGTTCGTTCCAGCTGGCCGCGCAGAGGCTTGGCGCCGACGTGCTGAACTTCGATGCCTCGACCTCCTCCACGCGCAAGGGCGAGACCGACCGCGATACCTTGAAGAACCTCGAAGCCATGAGCGTGCG
Source organism: Stenotrophomonas sp. (assembly GCA_036566925.1). Taxonomy (GTDB): domain Bacteria; phylum Pseudomonadota; class Gammaproteobacteria; order Xanthomonadales; family Xanthomonadaceae; genus Stenotrophomonas_A. The sequence goes on along the minus strand of DATCVI010000222.1, from coordinate 20,027 downwards.
CGGCTTCATCGTGCGCCACCCCGAGGACGGCGCCGTGGCGCGCCTGGCCGGCGAGGCCGGCGAGGGCACCGCGCTGATCAACGCCGGCGATGGCCGCAGCGCCCATCCCACCCAGGGCCTGTTGGACATGCTGACCCTGCGCCAGGCCAAGGGCACCGATTTTTCCCGCCTCAAGGTGTTGATCGTCGGCGACGTGAAGCATTCGCGGGTGGCGCGCTCGGACCTGCATGCGCTGCGCACCCTGGGCGCCGGCGAGATCCGGGTCTGCGGCCCGGCCGCGCTGTTGCCGGAGGACGGCATCCTCGAGGGCTGCCAGGTCGGCGACGATCTCGATGCCATGCTCGAAGGCGTCGATGCGGTGATGATGCTGCGGCTGCAACGCGAGCGCATGGAGGAAGGCCTGGTGCCCTCACTGGAGCATTACCACGGTCGCTATGGCCTGACCGCCGAACGCCTGCGCCGCACCGGCACCGAGGCCGCGGTGCTGCACCCAGGCCCGATCAATCGCGGCGTGGAGATCACCGACGAAGTTGTCGATGGCCCGCAGTCGTGGGTGCTGCGCCAGGTCGCCAACGGTGTGGCCGTACGCATGGCGGTGCTGGAAACGCTGCTCGGCTGAGCCCGCCGGCCGTAAGATTCGCGGCATGAATCCCGCCCCTGAGAACGAAGCCGAGCCGGCATTGGCCGACCCGGCGCCGCGCAGCCGGCGCTGGGTCATCGGGCTTTGGATAGGCATCTTCCTCGCCGCTGCCCTCGGCAATACCGCCACCGAGCTCATGGACGGCGTGCCGTTTGCCGCCTGGCAGCTGCTGACCTGGGAGCTCACCAGTGTCGGTGTGTCGTTGTTGCTGCTGCCGTTCGTGCTGCGCGCCTGCGAACGCTGGCCCCTGTACGCCGACAACTGGCGCCATCGCCTGCCGCTCTACCTGGCCGGCAGCGTGCTGTGGTCGCTACTGCACGTGGCCGGCATGGTCGCCCTGCGCAAGGGGGTCTACGCCATGGCCGGCGAGCACTACGACTTCGGCGATATCTGGGTGCGTTGGGGCTACGAATACCTCAAGGACGTGCGCACCTTTGCCCTGCTGGTGATCACCATGCATGCCGCGGCCTGGTTCGGCCGCCGCCTGCAGGGCGAAGCCAAGCTGTTCGACGCGCCCGACGAAGGTCCGCCGCTGGAGCCGATCGAGCGGCCCGAACGTTTCCTGGTGCGCAAGCTTGGGCGCGATTTCCTGGTCGCCGCCGCCGACATCGAATGGCTGCAAGCCTCCGGCAACTACGTCAACCTGCACCTGCGCGGGCACGACTACCCGCTGCGCAGCACGATGGCCGCGATCGAAGCCCGGCTGGACCCGGCCAGCTTCGTCCGGGTCCACAGGAGCTATCTGGCCAACCTGGGCCGGATCGTCTCGATCGAACCGATCGACAGCGGCGACGCCCGCATCCACATGGACGACGGCAGCGTGCTGCCTTGCAGCCGGCGTTACCTGCCGGCGCTGAGGGAGCGCGTGGGGTAGGCAGATCCTTCCCACCACCCAAGTCGCCGGGCCGCGGAAATTCCTGCACTGCAACTAGGCGCGAACCGAGCCCAGCGCGTATCGTGTTGCGTTTACGCCACTTCAGCCCGTCGCCATGACCCAGCCGATCGCCGCCTCCGCAAGCCTCAGCCACGCGCTCAAGCCGCGCCAGCTGATCATGATGGGCCTGGGCAGCGCGATCGGCGCCGGGCTGTTCCTGGGGTCCGGCGTCGGCGTGCAGGCAGCAGGTCCGGCCGTGCTGATTTCCTACCTGGTCGCCGGCGCGCTGGTGATCATCGTGATGAACGCGCTGGGCGAAATGGCCGCGGCCAAGCCCACCAGTGGCGCCTTCTCCGTGTACGCCGCCGACGCCATGGGCGAGACTGCCGGCGCGACCGTCGGGTGGCTGTGGTGGGTGCAGCTGGTGATCGTCATCGCCGCCGAAGCGGTAGGCGCCGCCGGCCTGCTGTCCACGGTATGGCCGGCGTTGCCGGTGCCGTTCCTGGCGCTGGCCTTCATGCTCGCGTTCACCGCCATCAACCTGCTGGGGGTGCGCAACTTCGGCGAGTTCGAATTCTGGTTCGCCATCGTCAAGGTGGTGGCCATCATCGGCTTCATTCTCATCGGCATCGCGCTGCTGGCCGGCTGGCTGCCACACGCGCCCTCGCCGGGCCTGTCCAACTTCACCGCCAATGGCGGCTTTGCGCCGCGCGGCCTGGCCGGCGTCGGTGCGGCGTTGCTGGTGGTGGTGTTCGCCTTCGGCGGTACTGAAATCGTGGCCGTCGCCGCCGCCGAGACCGCCGATCCGGAGCGCAGCATCGCCCGCGCCATCCGCACCGTGGCCTGGCGCATCCTGGTGTTCTACATCGGCTCGATCAGCGTGATCATTGCAGTGGTGCCCTGGACCAGCGGGGCGCTGAAGTCGCCGTTTGCCGCCGTGCTGCAGGCCGCGGCGATCCCGGGCGCGGCCACCGGCATCACCCTGGTGGCGGTGATTGCGCTGCTGTCGGCGCTCAACGCCAACCTCTACGGCGCCTCGCGCATGATCTTCTCGCTTGCCCAACGCAGCGAAGCGCCGCGCTGGCTGGGCGGCACCAGTGCACGCAAGGTGCCGGTGGCCGCCGTGCTGGCCAGCGTCGCCTTCGGCTTCGTGGCCGCGGTGCTGGAGTTGCTGTATCCCAACCGGGTACTGCCGATGCTGTTGAACGTGGTCGGCGCCACCTGCCTGCTGGTGTGGACGATCTCGCTGCTGGCGCAACTGGTGCTGCGTGCACGTGCGGACCGCGCCGGTACCGCGCTGCCGTTCCGGATGCGCGGCTACCCGTGGCTGACGGTGTTGGCCCTGGCGATCCTGGCGCTGATCTTCGTGCTGCTGGTGGCCACGCCCGATACGCGCATGCAGTTCATCTCGATGGCCGCGCTGACCGCGGCCATCGCGGTGATCAGCGAGGTTGCGCGGCGAGTGCGTCGCGGGCGCTGACCGGCGCCCGGCGCAGTCGAAAGCCGGCTGTCACTTCGACGCGTTCCTGCGGATGAATTCCAGTTCGTTGAGCGCGGTCGAGTTGCCAGGGTCCAGCGCCAACGAAGTTTCATAGGCGGCGCGCGCGCCGGCCCAGTCGCGCTTTTCGATCAGGCCGTAACCAATGCCGCGCCAGGCCAATGGCGCCATGTAGGCGGCGTCCGAATCTTCCTGGGTCAGGGCCAGGACCTGCCGGTAGTTCTGTTCAGCCTCGTCCAGGCGGCCAAGTTGATTGAGCGCCGCTCCGCGCTCGTTGAGGGCATCCGGGAAATACGGTGCCAAGGCCACCGCCTTGCTCAGATAGGGAAGTGCCTGTTCGAACTTACGTTGTTCGACCAGCGCGTAGCCCGTGTAGTAATACGAATGGGTGCAGGCCATGTCCAGCCACTCCACCGGGGCGCCGCCTCGCGTGCGCATGTAGCGGTCGTACTGTGCAGCGGTGGAGACACTGACAAAGCCCAGGTTCGGCCGTTGCTGTTGCGCATCGCAATAGGCCACGACCGGCGCGAGCAGGGTGATCGCCGCTTGCGGCTCACCGTTCATGGCCCGGCGTTGTGCCTCGGCCACGGTCGCCCGGTAGTGCTGTCCGACGCCCGCTTCATTGCGCGGTGACGGTGTTGGCGTCTGGATCAACGTTTGTGCGGCGACCGGCAAGGCCAGGCAAGTGGCAGCGGCCAGCAGGCCGGCAGTGACGGTAGTACGCATGGGATCCCCTGTTCCCTGGCGATGGCGCCGCCGCCAAGGCTCAACCAATCCGGGGGCAGGGGTCAAGGCCTCCCTGCTCAACTCGGCGGCGCGACCTTCAGCCGCTTGCCCAACATCCATTCCCACATCCGCGGATCGGCATAGGTCGCATCCCAGGCGTTGTGGTTGCCGTCGGGATACTCGCTGTAGCGCATGTTCGCGCCTGCAAGGCGTCCGGCCTTGTACAGGCGGCGGTCGTCGCCGGGCGGCACCAGGTCGTCGAGTGCACCATGGAACATCCACACCGGCACATTGCGCAGTCGCTGCGCGACGGCGGCATAGCGGTCGCGGGCGCCGGCCACTTCGCTGACGTAGAGCTGGTCTTCGTCGTCGCGCGGGGAGTGCAGGGCGCCGCAGATCGGCACGACCGCGGCGAAACGCTGGGGCTGCATCAGGGCGATTTCCCAGGCACCGTAGCCGCCCATCGACATGCCGGTCAGGTAGGTGCGCGCCGGGTCGGCCCCGAACTCGGCGCTCGCCGCATCCAGCGTGGCCAGCGCCATGCGTGCGTTGACGCCCATCCATTGTTCGTCCTCGGGCACCTGCGGGAATACCGCCAGCGCCGGGAAGGTGGCGGCGTGGTCACGCAGATAGGGCCCCAGCCCGGATTCGGTCTGGCTGTAGCCGTCGTCGCCGCGCTCGCCCGAGCCATGCAGGAACAATACGATCGGCAGCGGGCCAGTCTGTTGCCGTCGAGCGAGGGGCACGAACACCTGGTAACGATAGGTGCGCCCTTCGAGTTCCAGTTCGCGGTGGACGAAGTGGCCGCGCGGTGGGCCGTCGGGCGTGGTCGCACAAGCAGTGAGCATCGACACCCCCAGGGCGAGCAGGAATTGGCGGCGGAGCATGCGCGGTTCCGGGATAGCGAGTGTCGAGTATCGCCGTCCGTGCCGTGCAGGGGGCGTCGGGCTGGCAGCCGCGTTGAGGCGTTGTTCGGTTTCGGCGGTGCTTTCGTCAGCTGCCGGCCGCCTGCCGCCAAAGATGGCAAAGCGTGGCTTCGTGCAGCACCACGCAGGCCCAGAACGCCCATTGGAAGGACAGCTTGCGGTTCTTGTGCCGCAGCGCGCGCTGCGCCAACAACGCGCCCGGCCAGCCGCCCAGCAGTTCGAGCACATGTAGCGCCGATTCCGGCGTGCGGCGAGCCTGCAGCCGCGCTGCCCGCTTGTCGCGCGCATAGGCTGCGAATGCCAGCAACGACAGGGATGCGAAGACGCCGGCTGGCCAGCCCGGCAGGGCACCATCGAGCCACATCAGCCAGAGCAGGCCGATGTGCGCGCCGACCAGCGCCAGCGCGGCCATATCCGCCAAGCGGCGGCCGCGTGACGGCCCGCGCATGGCCGGCGGCCGCGACTTCTTATGCGGCGTATGCCGCGCATTACGCGCTTTCTTCGAGACCGGAGCCTGTTTCAATGCAGCAGGATCAGCGTGGCCAGGCCGAGGAAACTGAGGAAGCCCATCACGTCGGTCAGCGTAGTCAGGATCACGCCGCCGGACAGCGCCGGGTCGAACCCAAGCCGCTTGAGCGTCACCGGCACCAGCACTCCGCCGAGTGCGGCCGTGCACAGGTTGATCGTCAACGCGGTACCGATCACCACCGACAGCATCGGCTGCTTGAACCACGCCAACACGATAAGCCCCAGCCCGAGCCCGAGGAAGACCCCATTGATCAACGCGACGGTCAACTCCTTTTTCAGCAGCGTCATCACGTTGGACGAGCCGATCTGCCCCAGGGCCAGGCCGCGCACCATCAGCGCCAATACCTGGGTGCCAGCGTTGCCGCCCATGCCGGCCACGATCGGCATCAGCGCCGCCAGTGCGACTATTTGCGCGATCGTCGCTTCGAATTCGCTGACCACGCTGGAGGCGATGAACGCGGTGCCGAGATTGACCGACAGCCAGATCAGGCGCCGCCGGAACGCGCGCCGGGCCGGGCTGAACATGTCTTCGTCCTCGTCCAGGCCGGCGGCGCTCATCGCCTGGTGCTCGGCCTGTTCGCGGATGATGTCGACGACGTCGTCGATGGTGATCCGGCCCAGCAGGATATTGCTTTCGTCCACCACCGGCGCGGAGATCCAGTCGTGGTCGGAGAACTGCCGTGCTACTTCCTGCGAACTTTCACCCACGTCGATCGCCGGCTGCTCGTCGTCGATCAGCCGGTTCACCGGGGTGGTGTCTTCGTGGGTCACCAGCGAAGCCAGCGACACCCGGCCCAGGTACTGGTGGCGCCGGCTGACCACGAACAGGTGGTCGGTGTGGTCGGGCAGTTCGCCGCGCAGGCGCAGGTAGCGCAGCACCACGTCGACGTTGACGTCGGCGCGCACGGTGACCACGTCCGGGTTCATCAGGCGGCCGGCGGTGTCCTCGGGATAGGAGAGCACCTGTTCCAGGCGCTCGCGGTTCTCGCGGTCCATCGACTTGAGGACCTCGTCGATGACCGTGTCGGGCAGGTCTTCGACCAGGTTGGCGAGGTCGTCGATATCGAGGTCTTCCACCGCCGCGACGATCTCGTCGGTGTCCATGTCGGCCAGCAGGCTTTCGCGCACTTCGTCGCCGACGTGCAGCAGGACCTCGCCGTCATCCTCGGGATCGACCAGCCCCCAGACTACTTCGCGCTTGCCCGGCGGCAACGATTCGAGCAGGTTGCCGATCTCCGCCGGCGCCAGCGTATTGACCAGGCGGCGGACAGGCCCCAGCCGCCCGCTGTCCAGGGCGTCGGACAGCAGCCGCAGTGCGCGCGCGGTCTTGTCGTGGCGAATGGCTTCGGCCATCACTGCTCCTGGAGGTCATGCGGGGGTCGCAGGATGTGCGCTGCCGGGGATCGGCCGCGGCATTATCGCCTGCGCATCGTGACGATCACAGCCTGTCGATGCGGCGGTACTTCATTCGGCCGGCGCAGTCGCGCCGGCCAGCCACTTCTCGATGCTCTTGCGGTCGCGTGCCTTGAGCAGGCGCGTGCATTGCTCGGCCAGGTCGCCGAGGTGGCTGGCGCGGATCGCGCGCCGCACTTCCAGCAGGGTGCCCGGGTGCAGGCTCAGTTCGGTCAGGCCCAGGGCCAGCAGCAACGGCACGAAGCGCGGGTCGCCGGCGATCTCGCCGCACACCGCCACCGGAGTCTCGTGCGTGCGCGCGGTGAGGATCACGAAACGCAGCAGGCGCAACACCGCCGGGTGCAGTGGCGAGTACAGCTCGCTCAGGCCTTCGTGATTGCGGTCGGCCGCCAGCAGGTACTGCACCAGGTCATTGGTGCCGATGGAGAGGAAGTCGACCTCGTCGATGAAACTCTCCAGGCCAATCGCCGCCGCCGGGACTTCGATCATCGCGCCCAGCGGCACGTGCTCGGCAATCTCGTGGCCCTCGGCGCGCAGGCGCGCGCTCAGGCGCTTGAGCTGGCGCCGCAGCAGCACGATCTCCTCGCGGCAGCTGATCATCGGCACCAGCACCCGCACTGGGCCGTAGCCGGAGGCGCGCAGGATCGCCCGCAACTGGGCATCGGCCACTTCCGGCCGCGCCAGCGACAGGCGCACGCCACGCAGGCCCAGCGCCGGGTTGTCCTCGTCGCCCAGTACCAGCCCGGTGCGGTCGGCCTTGTCCGCGCCCAGGTCGAGCGTGCGGATGGTGACCGGGCGCCCGCACATGCCCAGCACGGTGTCGCGATAAGTTTGGAACTGCTCCTCTTCCGACGGCAGCTCATTGCGCTGCAGGAACAGGAACTCGGTGCGATACAGGCCCAGGCCACTGGCGCCCAGGGCATGAGCCTGGGCGACATCGTCGGCCGACTCGGCATTGGCCAGCAGGGTGATGTCGTGGCCGTCGCGGGTGCGGCTGGGCTTGCCGCGCAGGCGGCCGAGCTCGCGCTGTTCGCGCGCCAGCGTGCGCAGGCGTTCGTGGTAGCCGCGCAGGTCCGCCGCAGTAGGCTCGATGATGATCTCGCCGCTGTTGCCGTCGACGATCAGCGCGTCGCCATCGTTGATCCGGTGCAGCGCTTCGGCAGTGCCGACCACCAACGGCAGGTGCAGGCTGCGCGCCAGGATCGCGCTGTGCGACAACAGGCTGCCGGCCACGCTGACGATGCCGACCACGCCCTGGGTCTGCAGCTGCGCCAGTTCCGAGGGCGCCACGTTCTCGCACACCAGGATCTCGCCGGCCACGCCGGCCAGGTCGAGCTGGCGCTTCTGCAGGAAGGCGTGGATGCGGCCGATCACATGGTCGAGGTCGTCCATGCGGCTCTTGAGGTACGCGTCTTCCATGCCGTCGAACACCGCCGCCAGGCGGTCGCGCTGCAGGCGCAGCGCGTAGTCGGCACTGTAGCGGCCGTTGCGAATCAGCTCGTCGACACCGAACAGCAGTTCCGGGTCGTCCAGGAGCAGGGCGTGCAGATCGAGGAACTCGCCGACCTCTCGCGCCATCGCGCCCTGCAAGCGGGTGCGCAGGGCATGCATTTCATCGCGTGCGGCATCCACCGCGCGGTGCAGGCGTTGCAGTTCCTGCTCCACCGCGCCGGGGGCGATGCGTTGTTCGGTGATTTCCAGGATATGCGGCAGGCGCAGCCGTGCCCGGCCCAGGGCAATCCCGCGCGAGGCCCCGTGCCCATGCAGGCGGAGGCCGGATTGGGCCCGCGAGCCCGGAGCCGGAAGCTTGGGGGTGCGCCGGCCGGTGCCGCGCACCCTCAGCTGTCCTCGTCGAAGCGGCGCTCGAACAGCTCGACCAGCGCTTGCAGCGCCTGCGCCTCGTCCTCGCCATCCACCCGCACCACCACCGTCGTGCCCTGGCCGGCGGCCAGCAGCATCACGCCCATGATGCTCTTGGCGTTGACCTCGCGCCCCTTGGCCGCCAGCGTTGCGTTGCAGCGGAACGACGACAGGACCTGCACAAGCTTGGCAGTGGCCCTGGCGTGCAGCCCGAGGCGGTTGGATACGGTGAGTTCACGTTCAAGCATCGTCGACTATCGCTCCATTGCGGGTCCCCGCCGCCGCCGTGGCGGGCAGGTCTTGCAGTCCCTGTTCCGGATAATTCATCACCCGCAGCAGCATCGGCAGGCTCAGCGCCGACACCCGTCGCACCGGCGTGCCGAGCCGGGCCAGGCGGCCGGCCAGGTTGCTCGGGCTGGCGCCATACAGGTCGGTCATCACCAGCACGCCTTCACCGTCGTCGATCCGGCGCAGCGCCGCGGAAGCCTGCGGCAGCAACGCGTCCAGGTCGGCATCGAACGGCACTTCAAACGCTTCGGTCTTCAACGGCAGCTGCCGCAACAGGGTCGTTGCGACCTGGAGCAGGGAAGCGCCAATCCCGGGATGAGTAATGAGAAGAATGCCACAGGCCATAGCGAAACGTTAACAGGTCGGCGTGACGGGACGAAAGCGCCCATGGGCGTTTTTCGCTGGGATGCTTTGTCCCTGGCACGGCCTTGCGCTCCGGCGGGGCGGGGCGCTCCCGGGAACGCTTCAGTCCAGTTCGCGGTGGAAGGTCGCCACGTCCGGCCAGCCCTGGTCGCGGGCGTGCTGGGCCATGCGCTCGGCCAGGTAGACCGAGCGGTGCTTGCCGCCCGTGCAACCGAAGGCGATCGTCACGTAGCTGCGGGTGTCGTTGCTCAGCCGCGGCAGCCAGGTGTCGAGCAGGTCGATGATCTGCGCGGCGTAGCGGACCACCTCCGGCTGCTGGTCGAGGTACTCGCGCACGCCGGCATCACGGCCCGTGAGCGGGCGCAGGTCCGGGTCCCAATGCGGGTTCGGCAGCACCCGGGCGTCGAACACGAAATCGGCCTCGGCCGGCACGCCGCGCTTGTAGGCGAAGGACTCGAACAGCAGCGACAGCTTGTCGCTGTGGCCCAGGCCGAAGTCGGTGACCACGCGCCGGCGCAGCTGGTGCACGTTGAGCCCGGTGGTGTCGATGATGGCGTCGGCGCGTTCGCGCAAGGGCGCGGTCAGCTCGCGCTCGCGGGCGATCGCCTCGGGCAAGGACAGGCCGAGATGGCTCAGCGGATGCCGCCGGCGAGTGTCGGCATAGCGCTTGAGCAGGGCTTCATCGGTCGCCTCGAAGAACAGCAGGGTGACCTCGATGCCGTACTCCTGCGCGGCCGCGCGCCAACGCGAGAGTTGCGACAGGTCGGTGCGCCCGCGTACGTCGATGCCGACCGCCAGGCGCTGGTCGCCCAGGGCCTGGTCGCGCAGGCGGCTGCGCACGAAATCCGGCAGCAGCTCCACCGGGAAGTTGTCCGAACAGTAGTAGTCCAGGTCTTCGAAGGTCTTCATCGCCACCGACTTGCCCGAGCCGGACAGGCCGCTGACGATGACCAGCACGGGCGCCGCCGCGCTCACGGCCGCCGCTCGAGCAGGTTGCTGTGGCGGGCGATGAACATCGCCGCCGGGTCGATGCCCTTGGTCCGCAGGATGTGCAGGCGGGTCGCCGCCTCGGTCAGCACCGCCAGGTTGCGGCCGGGCATCACCGGCAGGGTGATCAGCGGCACGTCCAGGTCCAGCACGTGGCGGGTGCCGGAATCGCCGGTCAGGCGTTCGTAGCCGTGCGGCGTCGGCTCGGTCATCGGTTTGGTGAGATGGACGATCAGGCGCAGGTACTTGTTCTTCTTCACCGAGGTGTCGCCGAACATGTCGCGCACGTTGAGCACGCCCAGGCCGCGCACTTCGAGCAGGTCCTGCAGCAGTTCCGGGCAGGTGCCATCGAGCACGTCCGGGGCGATCTGGGTGAACTCCGGCGCGTCGTCGGCCACCAGGCGGTGGCCGCGGCTGAGCAGTTCCAGCGCCAGCTCGCTCTTGCCCGACCCCGCCTCGCCGGTGATCAGCACGCCGATCGAATAAATCTCCATGAACACCCCGTGCAGGGTGACCCGCGGCGCCAGCGTGCGCGCCAGGTGGTAGGAGAGATGGTTGAGCAACTCGTGGCCGCGCTTGGGCGAGCCCCACAGCGGCGTGCTGGACTCGTCGGCGGCAGCGCGCAAGTCTTCGGGGCAGGGCTGGTTCTTGCTGATCACCAGGGCCAGCGGCTGGAACTGGATGATCTTCTCGATGGTTTCCCAGCGCAGCCGCGGGTCGAGCGAATCCAGCCAGGTGAGCTCTTCCGAGCCCAGGATCTGCACTTTGTTCGGGTAGATCGCATTGAGGTAGCCGGCCAGGGACGGCCGCCGTGCCACCGTGTCGCCGGCTTCCAGTTCGCGATATTCGCCCTGCTTGCCGGCGATCCAGCGCAGGCCCAGTCGCTCGCGCTGCTGGTCGAACAATTCACGTGCGGAAATGCTCGTGTTCATGCAGCGTGGGCCTGGGTCGGAGGGTGGGTCAGAAGTTCGAGCAGGGCTGGTGGGTCGGCTGCCTGGCGCAGGGCGTCGCGAAACTGCGCGTCGCCGAAGCGTTCGGCCAATTCGGCCAGCAGGGCCAGGTGTTCGTGCGTGTAGTGGCTGGGCACGGCCATGGCGAAGACCAGGTCGACCCCCTCGCCGGCGCCGAAGTCGGCCGGTGTATGCAGGCGGATCAGGATGCCGCGCGGTCTTTCCAGGCCCGGCGCGCGCCCATGCGGAATCGCGATGCCGTGGCCGAGTGCGGTGCTGCACAGCGCCTCGCGTTCGCGCAGGCTGGCCAGCAGCTCGGCCTGGCCGCACTGGCGGCAGGCAAGGCGTTCGGCGGCAAGTTGCAGCAGGGTGTCGCGGTCGGCGGCCGCCAGCACCTCGGTGCGGACGGCCGCCATCAGGTCAGTCAAGGACATGACGTCTTCGGCGAGGAACTTACGCCAGATTGTCGCGCACCTCGCGCGCGTGGTGGTCATGTTTCTTTTCCTTGTGCTTGATCACAAGGCGGTCGAGCTTGTCGGCGAGCAGGTCGATGGCTGCATACATGGTTGGCCCGCTGGCATCGGCGTGCAGCGTTCGTCCGGGGAGGTTGACGGTGGCCTCGACGTGGTGGTCGGGCTTGCGCAGGGCCAGCTGGGTACGGACTTCGCAGTGCTGGTCGAAATGTCGCTGCAATCGCTGCAGCTTGGTTTCCACGTACTCGCGCAGGGCGGGGGTGACTTCGATCTGCTGGCCGTACGTCTCGATGCGCATCGGGTACCTCCTTTGGATTCGGTGGGTCTATGAACTTCCCGCCGCCAGAGCGGGTTCAACCGATGCGGACGCGTTCGTGGGAGGCGGAGATGTTCATGGCCTCACGATACTTCGCCACGGTGCGCCGCGCCACTGGTACGCCAGATGTTTTGAGTAGTTCGGCCAGCTTGGCGTCAGACAAGGGTTTGCGCGGGTTCTCGGCATCGATCAGGCGGCGAATCATCGCCTGAATGGCCGTGCTGGAAGCCTCGCCGCCACTATCGGTATCGATCCCGGAGGCGAAGAAGGCGCGCAGGGGAATGGTGCCGCGCGGCGTGCGCACGTACTTGCGGGCGATGGCGCGCGAAATGGTCGATTCGTGCAGCCCCAATTCGCCAGCGATTTCGCGCAGTGTTAATGGACGCAACGCCTGTTCGCCGAATTCCAGGAAGCCGGCCTGGTGCCGCAGCAGGCAATTGGTGACCCGCAGCAAGGTTTCGCCCCGCGCCTCCAAGCTCTTGAGCAGCCAGCGCGCTTCCTGCAGGTGTCCGCGCAGGTAACCGGCATCGGCTTCGCCGCAGGTGCGGATCAGCTGTTCGTAGCCGCGATGAATGGTGATGCGTGGTTGCGAGCGCCCGGCCAGCGCCACGCGCCAGACGCCGCGTTGCCGCCAGATCACGCAGTCCGGCACCACATAGGTATCGGCTGACAGCGGCGCCATTTGCTTGCCCGGTCGCGGGTCCAGCGAACGCACCAGTGCGATGGCCTGTTCCACTTCGGCCAGCGGCAGCTTGAACTCGGCCGCCAGGCCGGCGGCACCGGTGCGCGGCAAGCGTTCCAGTGGACCGGCGGCGATACGCCGCGCCAACTCGCGGCCGGGGGTGAGGGGGTCGAGGACGTCCAGTTGCAAGGTCAGACATTCGCCCAGCGTGGTGGCGCCGATGCCGACCGGATCGAAGCGCTGGATCTGGTGCAATACGGTGAGGATCTCCTCCTCGCTGGCGACGATGCCTGGCGCGAGCGTCTCGGCGATGGTCGACAGCGGCTCGCGCAGATAGCCGTCTTCGTCCAATGCATCGATCAGCGACGCGCCGATGCGGCGGTCGCGCTCGGACAGGTGCGACAGGTGCAGTTGCCACAGCAGGTGGTCGGCCAGCGTTTCCGGCTCGGCCACCCGTTCGGCGGCGCTGCCGCTGTCATCTTCATCCCCGCCATTGCCGCTGCCACCCGTGGCCCAGCTGCCTTCGTCGGGTGTCCATTCCTCGCCAGACCCGGCCTCGCGGCCATAATCGTCGGTGGCGGCAGGTTCGGCTTCGGTGCCGCCTTCGCTGGTGCCCTCGGCGGGTGCCTGCGCCTCATCGGCCCAGTCCAGCAGCGGATTGGTTTCCACCGCCTCGGCGATCTCCAGCTCGATCTCGGCACTGGACATCTGCAGCAAGCGGATGGCCTGACGCAGTTGCGGCGTCATGACCAGCTGTTGCCCCATCGATGTCTGCAGCCTTGCCTTCATGAGCTCACTGAACGTAGGAGGTGCGCCTACCAGGCCGGGCCGGATACGCGAGCGACTCCGGGGGAAGTGGCCCCCGGAGGATATACGTCAGTGAAGCCCGTGCCAAAGGTGGGCGGCGCGCGAGGTCTTGTCGGGAACTACCGCGTTTGGCCCGGACAGACCAAGCTGTCAGCCTGGCATCACAGCCGGAACTGCTCGCCCAGATACACCCTGCGGACGTCCGCGTTCTCGAGTATTTCCTCCGGCGCACCCTGCGCCAGCACCGCGCCCTCGGCGAGGATGTAGGCGCGGTCGCAGATGCCGAGGGTCTCGCGCACGTTGTGGTCGGTGATCAGCACGCCGATGCCGCGTGCCTTGAGATGGGTGACGATGCGCTGGATTTCGCCGACCGAGATCGGATCAACGCCGGCGAACGGCTCGTCCAGCAGCATCAGGCGCGGGCGCGCGGCCAGGGCGCGGGCGATCTCGCAGCGGCGACGCTCGCCGCCGGACAGGCTCGCGCCCAACTGTTCACCGACATGGCCGATCTGCAGCTCTTCCAGCAGCGAGGCCAACTCCTTCTCGCGGCCGGCGGCATCGAGGTCCTCGCGCAATTCCAGCACCAGGCGGATGTTGTCGGCCACGCTGAGCTTGCGGAACACCGAAGGTTCCTGCGGCAGGTAACCCACGCCGAGCTTGGCGCGGGTGTACATCGGGTCGGCGGTGATGTCGCGGCCGTCCAGTTCGATGCGCCCGGCGTCGGCCTCGACCAGGCCCACGATCATGTAGAAGCAGGTGGTCTTGCCGGCACCGTTGGGGCCAAGCAAACCCACGACTTCGCCCGCTTCCAGGGTAAGGCCGAAGTCGCGCACGACTTCGCGCTGCTTGTAGCGCTTGCGCAGTCCGGTCGCCGACAGCATCACTTCTTCCCCGGCTTGGGCGGGGTCGCCGCCGGGGTCTTGGGCTGCAGCACGGTACGCACGCGGGTACCGTCGCCACCGCTCTGCATGTTGCCGGTCTTGGTGTTGTAGACCATGCGCTGGCCGGCATTGCTGCCCTTGGGCGAATCGATCGTGTAGTTGCCGGTGAGCACGATGGTGTCTTCGCGCACGCGGTATTCGATGTTGTCGGCCTTGGCATTCATCGGCGAACCATCGTCCATGGTCTGCTTCATCGTCGCCTGCTTGCCGGTCAGCACCACGCGATCGATCTCGCCATTGGCGCGGTAGACGTCGGCATTGTCGGCATGTACTTCCAGGGTGCCCTGGGTGATGACGACATTACCGCTGAAGCGGCACTTGCCGTTGTCATCCATCAGGTTGCAGTCCTGGGTCGCGGCCTCCAGGTTCATCGGCTGGTTGCGATCGCTGGTCTTGGCCAACGCGGCCAGGGGCAGCACCAGCAAGGCGAACATCAGCGCGGACGGGGCCAGCCTACTTGGCAGCATTCGGTTCATAGCGGGTCTTGACCTGTGAAAGGAGCTTGTACTGCCGGTTCTGGAGGTTGGCCTCGAAGCCGACGCCGGTCTGGCTGACGCCGGGGCGGGTCATGGTGACGCGTTCGGCGGTGCGTGCCAGGTGCTGCTGCGGAAACACGTCGAGCGCGGTAGTGCGGAACGTGGTGGGCACGATGCCGGGGCCGGCCGGGCTGTCGCCAGCGACGTCGCCGCGCAGGCGCAACTCGTCGCCGCTCGGGCTGACCCAGCCGGTCTGCGCGCGCAGGGTCCACGGCAAGCCCTGCTGGTCAGGCAGCAGGAACAGCGGCGTGGTGATGTCCAGGGTCTGGTCGGCGCGGTTGCGATGCGCCTCGGGGGCGCGCAGCGTCACCGACTCCTTGCCGCTTTCCTTGTCCAGGGTGATCAATTCGAAGTCGTGCAGCACGTAGTCGGCGCTACTCTCGTCGGCCACCTGCTCGACCGGCCGCGCGCGGTTGTGCCACGCCGACCAGCCGCTGACCAAGGCGGCGGCGAGCAAGACCAGGCCGGCCAGCAGTCGCCAGTTCATGCGCCGTACCCCGCCAGCGTGGCCTCGATGCGGTCTTGCGCGGCCAATAGCACGTCGCAGAATTCGCGCACCGCGCCGTGGCCGCCGCGCGCCTGGGTAAGCCAGTGCACGCGCTCGGCGATCCAGGGATGCGCATTGGCCGGCGCCACCGCCAGCCCGGCGATCGCCAGGGCGGGGAGGTCGGGCAGGTCATCGCCCATGAAGGCGACCTGTGCCGGTTCGATGCCATGCCGCGCGCACAGCGCGCGCAGTGCCACGGCCTTGTCGCCGACCCCAATCTGCACTTCCACGCCGAGGTCGCGGCCCCGTTGCTCGGCCGACAGGCTGGCGCGCGCAGTGATCATCGCCACTTCGATGCCCGCCCGCTGCAGCAGCTTCAGGCCCAGGCCGTCCTGCACGAAGAATGCCTTGCTCTCGTTGCCGGCGTGGTCGTAGAACAGCCGCCCGTCGGTCAGCGTGCCATCGACGTCGAAGCACGCCAGGCGAACGCCACGGGCGCGGGTAACGATGTCGGCGGGCAGGCTTTGCAGCGGGGCGTAGGGCATCAGGTCTTCGCGGTGGGCGGTGAGGTGGGTCATCGTGACGTGGATTGGGCGGTTAAACCACCTTGGCACGCAACAAGTCGTGAATGTTGAGGGCGCCGACGGCACGTTGCTGCGCATCGACGACGATCAGGCCGTTGATCTTGTAGGCCTCCATCAGCCGCGCCGCCTCGGCGGCAAGCTGGTCGGCACCGATGGTGCGTGGATGGCGCGTCATCACTTCGCTGATGTGTGCGGCGCGCACGTCGATATCGCTGTCCAGGGCGCGGCGCAGGTCGCCGTCGGTGAACAGCCCGATCAAACGGTCGTCGGCATCGACCACCGCGGTCATGCCCAGGCGCTTGCGGCTCATCTCCACCAGCGCCGCGCTGAGCGTGGCGTCTTCGCGCACCTTCGGCAGCTCGTCGCCGCTGTGCATGATGTCGGTGATGTGCAGCAACAGGCGCCGGCCCAGGCTGCCGGCCGGGTGCGAACGGGCGAAGTCGTCGGCGGTGAAGCCGCGTGCGTCCAGCAGCGCCACCGCCAGCGCATCGCCGATCGCCAGCGATGCGGTAGTGCTGGACGTCGGCGCCAGGTCGAGCGGGCAGGCCTCGGTCGGCACGCTGACATCGAGGTGGACATCGGCGGCGACCGCCAGGGTGGACTGCGGCCGCCCGGTCATCGCGATGATCGGGTTGCCCTGGCGCTTGAGCACCGGCAGCAGCATCCGCACTTCGTCGGACTCGCCGGAATAGGACAGGGCGAGCACCAGATCGGCCTCGGTGATCATGCCCAGGTCGCCATGCCCGGCTTCGCCGGGATGGACGAAGAACGCCGGCGTGCCGGTCGAAGCCAGGGTCGCGGCGATCTTGCGCGCGATATGCCCGGACTTGCCCATGCCGGTAGCAACCACGCGCCCGCGCGAGGCCAGGATCAAGCGGCAGGCCGCGGCAAACGGCAGGCCGATACGGGCGCCCACCGCGGCCAGCGCGCCCTGCTCGATATCGACCACGCGGCGGCCGCTGGCGATCAGGCTGGCGTCGCTCACGGCGTCGGGCGGCAGGGGCGAGACGGCCATACGGGAACCCGCTGGGGAGTAGAATGAGCCTACATTTTATTAGGAAAGCCCGTTGGACGCCGAAACCATCCGTAAACTCATCGAAACCGGCCTGGCGGACGCACGCGCGGACGTGCGCGGCGACGATGGCGTGCATTTCGAGGCCACCGTGGTCAGCCCGGCATTCGCCGGCAAGCTGCCGCTGGCCCGGCACCGCATGGTCTACGCCACCCTGGGCGATCTGATGGGTGGGGCGATCCACGCGCTGCAACTGAAAACCCTGACCCCAGAAGAATCCCCTTGACCTTGTGGGAGGGGCTTGAGCCCCGACAGCTCGCCGATCCCGGCGAACCCGCGACCCTCATCCTTTCGGACACCATGGCCAAAATCGTAGTCACCGGCGGCAACGCGCTGCACGGCGAAGTGAACATCTCCGGCGCCAAGAACGCCGTCCTGCCCATCCTCTGCGCCACCCTGCTGGCCGACGCGCCGGTGGAGATCACCAACGTGCCGCACCTGCACGATGTGATCACCACGGTGAAGCTGCTGGGCGAACTCGGTGCGGTGGTCACCATCGACGAGGGCACCCTGGCGCGCGGAAGTTCGATCACGGTCGATCCGCGTTCGGTCAACAGCCATGTCGCGCCCTACGAGCTGGTCAAGACCATGCGCGCGTCCATCCTCGTGCTCGGGCCGCTGCTGGCGCGCTACGGCGCCGCCGAAGTGTCGCTGCCCGGTGGCTGCGCGATCGGCTCGCG
The DNA here is from genome assembly GCA_036566925.1 of Stenotrophomonas sp. GTDB lineage: Bacteria > Pseudomonadota > Gammaproteobacteria > Xanthomonadales > Xanthomonadaceae > Stenotrophomonas_A. The sequence goes on along the minus strand of DATCVI010000222.1, from coordinate 2,396 downwards.
CCCGGTAGACCAGCACATCAAGGGCCTGCAGGCGCTGGGTGCGGACATCAGCGTGGAGAACGGCTACATCAAGGCCACCGCGCAACGCCTGAAGGGCGGTCGCTATGTGTTCGACATGGTCAGCGTCACCGGCACCGAGAACGTGCTGATGGCCGCGGTGCTGGCCGAAGGCACCACCGTGCTGGAGAACGCGGCGATGGAGCCGGAGGTCGTCGATCTTGCGGACTGCCTGATCGCGCTCGGCGCGAAGATCGAAGGCGCAGGCACGCCGCGCATCGTGATCGAAGGCGTCGAGCGCCTGGGCGGCGGCCGCCATGCGGTGCTGCCGGACCGCATCGAGACCGGTACCTTCCTGGTGGCCGCGGCGATGACCGGCGGCCGCGTCACCGTGCGCCGTGCGCGTCCGGGCACGCTGGACGCGGTGCTGGACAAGCTCAAGGAAGCTGGTGCCGAACTCGAATGCACCGAAGACAGCATCACCCTGGACATGAAGGGCAAGCGCCCGCGCGCGGTGAGCCTGACCACGGCGCCGTACCCGGCGTTCCCGACCGACATGCAGGCGCAGTTCATGGCGCTCAACTGCGTGGCCGATGGCGTCGGCGTGATCAACGAAACGATCTTCGAAAACCGTTTCATGCACGTCAACGAGCTGCTGCGCCTGGGCGCGGATATCCAGGTCGAAGGCCACACCGCGATCATCCGCGGCGCCGAGCGCTTGAGCGGCGCGCCGGTGATGGCCACCGACCTGCGCGCATCGGCGTCGCTGATCCTGGCCGGGCTGATGGCCGACGGCGAAACCACCATCGACCGCATCTACCACCTGGACCGTGGCTACGAAAACATCGAGGAGAAGCTGGGATCGCTGGGCGCGATCATCCGGCGCATCGCATGATCCTGCGCGGGCGTTTCACCCCGCGCCGCAAGGTGTTGCTGGCGGTGGTCGTGCTGATCCTGGGCTGGCTGGCCTGGGCCGGCTGGGCCGGCATGGCGATCACCCAGGGCGTCGAGTTCAAGGACATGGACTGGAACGGCGACGGCACCGCCACGCGCGCGGAAATCGCGCAGTCTTTCTATGCGGTGGCGGCCAAGACCACCGTGGATGGCAACCGCAAATGCAGCACGTTCTACTGGCGCGGCAGCGGCGAGCAGATCCGGGTGGATTGCCGGACAGAGTTCGGCAAGCAGGAATAAAAAAAGCCCGCCATCGGCGGGCTTTTTCTTATTTCGCAGGAATTACTTCAAGGAACGGATCGTCAGGTCCAGCGCATCCTGGCCCTTTTCCCGCTGCAGCAGGCGCGCCGGCACCGGCAGGCCAGGCACGATCCAGGCGATCAGCTCCTTGTCGCCATCCACGCGCGAGACCTTCGTCGCCTGTTGCTGCTTGCCGTTGACGGTGAGGGTTTCCTTGCCGACCACCTGGTAGGTCATCGGCTTGATCCGGCCTTCGTCCACCATGCGATAGGTCAGCGGCTTGCCGGCCGCCAGGTCGCGCGGCATCGCCAGGTTGATCAGCAGCGCGTCGAGGTCGCCGGCCTGCAACGTCACCGGACCACGCCGCTCCGGCTTGACGTCGCCGCTCCAGGTGGCCTGGTTGCTGCTCCAGTCGTATTTGGCCTGCACGTTGCGCTTCTTCACCAGCAGGGCCGAGCTGTCGTTGCTGCTGAGCGGACGCAGTTGCCCGTTCTTGTCCTCGAACACCGTGCTCTGGCTGAGGTTGGCCATCGGGTTCTGGATCTGCAGCGAATAGCGCCACTGGTTGCTGCCAGCCGCGGCCAGGGTCATGGTGCCGCTGGCCTGCACGCCCATGTAGTTGGCCTGGTAGTCGGCGGTGAAAGGCTGCAGCGCGAGCGCCGGCAGGCTGGCCAGGGCCAGGGCTGCGGCGGCGAGCAGGGAAAACGGACGGGCGAGACGCTTCATCATCAGACTCCTTGGTATTCGATCAGGCGCAGGTCGATCTCATCCTCGCCGTTGTCACGCTGGAGGATGCGCACCGGCGTGGGAACTCCGTTGGCGATCCAAAGCAGGGTTTCGTTGTTGCCGCCGTTGGTGCGAAAAACCTTCAGCGCGTCGTAACTCAAATCGCCGACCTGCACCGTCTCGGTGGCATCGGCGGCGCGGTACTCGTAGCGGCGCACGCGGCCGACATCGACATAGCGATAGCCCAATGCGCGGCCTGGGCGGGCATCGCGCATCAGCGCCAGGTTCAGCAACAGGGCGCTCTGGTCGCCCGGCTCCAGCGTGATGGGCTGGCGGCGTTCCTTCTTCAGGTCGCCGTCCCATTGCGCGGTTTTGGTGCTCCAGTCATAGACGCCGGTGACCTTCTTGCCGAAGAACAGGGCCTTCTTCACCGTGCTCTGGGTCAGCGGCACGTAGGTCCCGTCGCGCACGTCGAACAC